>PAIY01000227.1 GCA_002704825.1 Phycisphaeraceae bacterium | reverse complement strand
GTACGAACGACCAGAACCTGTTCGCCTGGGGGCGTCAAATGGCTCTCATCAGGAATCTGCGGGCTGCGGACATAGACCGTGTTGGTGGCATTGGTCTGGCTGGGAGCCGTCGCATTGAGTCTGGAAAAGCCCATGCTGATCGCTGCGTCGGCATAGGTTTGCTGCACCTGATGGGCGGTCTGATCGGTGAATTCCCAAATGGCATACTGCTCTGCGACATGGCCGTCGACACGGGCGAAGCCGCTGATACGATTACCGCCATTGGGTTGGGGCAGGTTGGCCGGTTCACTGAGCAGGACCTGGTCCGACGTGCGTACGAGCATGAGATTGCTCGGTTGGGCGGTGGGCATCATGGCGGTCATCATGTCCTCGGTGCGCCCGCCGCTGTCTTCCATTTCGCCGTTGAGTCCCATGGCCCCGAGCATCTGCATCTGACCGGTGGTGACCTTGCGCACACGTCGCGGCTGGACGTCATCCCAGACGGTGTAGACGGCAAAGGCGCCGATGGCAAGTAATCCCAGGATCATCGGGATCATGGCTGCGCGATGGGCAACCTGCTTTTCTTCCTTCTTGAGATTCAACGGATCATGCGTTGTCGGTGGTGGTGGTTTCAATACGATCTCCAGGCGTTGCCATAACTGCGATGAGCAATGTCCGGGCCGAACCAATAAGGCGTCGGACCCGCATAGTGATAGGGGGCATGGCCGCGATAAACACCATTGATGGCGTTGGCAAGACCGTTGCCCGAAAGATTATTCAGTCGGTTGTAAAGTTCTACCAGATCCACAGCCGTCGTCCCACGCGTCGGATCAAGAAGCATGCCACGATGCGGTTGCCACATGTCATAACGGTACCCAGGCTCGATGGTGACCAGGTCCGCAACACGCACGTAGTACTCATTGCCCACTGTGTCGGCGATGTGCAGCAGTCGCGGGGTATTGCCCCAGGGCTGGTCGGCAGACTCCATGAGAACGAAGTCTTCGAGCCCGACACGTAATTGTGAGTAACCCCGGGTGAAGTTCCAGGAGGTGTCGTCACGACGATGACCATGCTCGATATCCCCAGCCAGGCGACGCCATAACGGTGTGGTGTCTTCCTCGAATTCGGTTCGGAAGGAAGACTGCTGTGTGTGCGGGATGTTGGTCATCGCCTGGAAGGTTCGCAACGCAGCATCGGACATGGCTGCGTCATTGATGAATGTGTCATAGGCAAGGTCCGTGCCATCCACATAGCTGTGCCCCAGATTCTCCACCCAACCGCGATTACCCAGAAAGGTTTCGTCCAACTGCTCATTGGCATGGGACGGGCCGACAGGGAGCGAAGCTGTGGACTCGCGGTAGGATCGGAGCATCACATGAATATTGTCCGGCGTATCGGTGACCAGATGGGCAGCCTTGATCCAGGCATCATGACGATCCATGACCAGGGCATGCTGCACACGAACGACACCGCGACCTGCAAAAAACAGGAGACTGAGGGTGATGAAAATGATCGGCAAAGCCAACACCATTTCAATCATCGCCGTAGCCCGGCATGTCGATACGCGGCAGTTGCGTGTCATCATTGCACCTCGGATTCCTCTTGGGGTTGGTCTTCAACGTGATCGGCTGCTTCCTGAGTTTCACGGGCTTTGAGTTCGGTCAAAACCGAGTCGTAAAGCTTGCTGCTGATTAACGGCTCAAGCACGCTGGTTGGTTTGGCGTTGGCCAGATTTGGTGTGTCATTGCTGACCGCCCGACCCATCCAGCCCTGGAACCAGAAGCTGAAATTACCCGAGTTGTTCACCGAAACGTCATACGGTGAAAGCAGCGGCGAAGCCGTCTCCGTCGGAGACGTGGGATTGGACCAGGGCAGTGAACGAATGTGATTTTGCGCCACCACACTCCGGCGGATTTCGTCGGTGGCGGGTTTGTTTTCTTCGCTTTGAACATAAAGAATCGGTGCAGGCTTGGCATCTTCCGATGGGAAGTTGTAGGGAGATTGGAGTTTGATTTCCTTACCGACGTTGATGCCGATGAGCAGGTAATCGTCCACGCGATAGATCGGCTGACGGGGATACTTGTTCTTGGGCTGAGCCGGCAGGGGTTTGACGTTGATGGCGCGGTCAGCGTAGATTTGCTGCGTCCAGACTTCACGCCACATGCGTGGGTGCAGTTGCTCCATGCCGATCTTCTTCCACGTGCGTGGGTCCAGACGCTTGTCATACTTGAAGTATTCGACGTTCAATGGTGTTTCGGCGGTCTCATGGACCATGGCCCAGTTCTTGGCGTTGCCATACTTGGGGTCCGTGGGGGGGACAGCGCTCTTTGCTTCAACGGTGATAAAAGCAATCTCGCGGATGCTCTGAGGCTGCTTGTCCATGATCTGGTAAATCGTGTCCATGTCCGTGACCCACTGCGAATCGTAAACCGGCTTGGCAGGGGACTGCTCATTGGGCCAGAGATCAGCCAGGAAGTTGGCGTTGATCGCATGCAGGTGGTTGATCAGTCGCTTGTTGTTTAAGCGATGAAGCAACGGGCCAACCGTGTCCAGAATCGCCATGTCCTTGATCGCAGGCATGGCAAACTTGACTGATTCAGACATCTGTTCGCTATGGGTGCGGGAACGATGCTTGTCAGGTTTGGGTTGGCTGGCGCGGATGCGTGAGACGAGACACTGGCCGGCGCGGTTCTTGTAGGTCTTGATTTTCTGAGGCTGTTCAAACGTCAATTCACGCAGGTTGGTGATGTTGGGATTCGAAGCATAATCGTAATATCCCATGGCCACCGCGTATTCATGATCCTGAGAGATGATGGGTTCAAAGTCATCAAAGCTTCCACGCTGCCAGTTAACCGTGGGCGTGGTGGTGGGGATCAGCAGGGCAGAGGCCTCGGTCTGACGTGCGGTGGTGTCGAGTACACTGCCACGAAGCACGGACAGTTGCGTCTGGACTTCGAGGTTTTCAAGCTGCGTTTGATTGATTTCGTCCAATGCGTAGATCGCCTGCCAGATCGCACCGGGTTGCGTGGAATCACCATGCGGCTTGACATGGGTGATGGCTGCCAGGTCATTTTCCGAAAGCTGCCTGGCATAGTATTTCTGGGTATTGAGCGCGATCTTCAGTTCGTGATTGGTGAATTGCTTGAGCCGTTCAAATCCCTTGGCAATGGGGTTGTTGTCATCGATGGGTTGCCAATCACGGGGCAGGTCCTTGATGTCGATTTGCTTGAGTAATGCCTGGGTTGCTTTGAGGTCTTTCTGATACATGTCCATCGCAGTGGGCAAAGCTTCGACGACACCGGCTTTGACGATCAACTCTGCCATGGCATTGTTGTTCATCGAAACGGTATTCAAACTCCGCGCAATCCAACTGGCGCCCGACTCGGCACCGGCCTGGGCGCTGAAGTGCGTCATCTCCTTGACGCGCGCATGACGACCGATGCTCAGGACGCCAAAGGCAACCGCAGCAGTCAACAGCAGGATCAATAACGTCAACACCACAGCGTGACCGGTTGGTTGGGATCGGCCACGAGAACGGACAGATTGAAGATCAAAAAACATCATGTGCTCAACAAACTTTCTGGTCAGATCGCGTGATCAGGGCCCCCGCTGTGCAATCTGACGCTTCCAAATTGGACCATCATTTTAACAAACAACCCTATGATCCTAATGTGATAAGCGCGCTTCTGCCAGTGGTGTGACGGCTTGAAGGTGGTTTATCATGTTTGACATTTGTGTATCGCTGGACCACGGATGCTCCCCGGAGTCCTGATCGCTGGTAGCTTTATTGACCCAACCCTGCCAATTCGTGGCCTGCTCGATCTGACTTTGCCACATCGGCGTCCACAAATCGAAGGAGTGATTGTTGAAAATCACCACCTGCGCCACCGCCGAAGTCCGGTTGGTTGGCTTGGTTCGGTCGAACCGGGACGGCCAGAACGACGCCTGATTCTGACGCGACGCGTATGCCAGGAATCGCAGGCGTTGATCCTGATACTGGCGCACCGACTCACGGGCCGCATCGCACTCGGCCCCGTCATCCGTGCGGTTTAGCGACCGGGTATCCAGAATCACCGGCCCGGGCATCGCATCGTGATCCAAACCCTCGTAGGGGTTGGGGATGATGGCAACATACGCATCATCATCCATCACATTGCTGTAAGCGTGAGCCAACTGGCTGTTGGCGTGGAACGTGTTGTCGTTCTCCCGACGCAGGGCACGACGTTGACTGTCGGATAAATCACTGTTGCGATGCGGATTCAGTTCGTGGTTATCCAGCCCGATGTACAGCGGGTTGGTGTTGATCCCCAGGTAAATCAGAACCTGGTAGATGTAGACCACGTGATCGTTAATGTCATCCTCTTCATTTTCTTCATCAAACGGAGGGATACCAACATCCCGATCACCATTGGGGACCGGTCGGACGAGTGTGTGATCCAGATACAGCCAGACGCGACAATCATCATTGGAACTGCCACTTAGTGGGATAACCTCGGCAAACGGTGCGATTTCACGAAACACAGTGCGATCATATTCCTCTTCCGTATCATCCGTATCTGCACTGTCGTCATCGTCATCCAGTTCTTGTGGCTCCATCCTCAGATCGATTGGATTTTTCAGGTCACCCAGCCACCAGCCACGCGTCATGATCAAGTACAAGCTGCGCGATCTTCGCGAATTCCGCATTTCAACCTGGTTGTTGGCATTATCGCCGAAGTTGGTTTGGATGTGGTAGGACGGCGGTTCGATTTTATCATCCTCATCCGGACTGTTGTTGCCCCCACTTTCATCATCCTCCTCGTTTTCGCTCTCCATAAAACCTTCACCCCAACGATAACGGCTTTTGATCTGCAATCGCAGAAAAGCAGTACGGGCGATGGGTTGGGCGTCTAGGTCGGTCGGATAATCAGACGTCCAGGTCGGCTTGGCAAAGCGGTTATGCAGATTGTCGCCATTCTCCGGCCAAAGGTGTTTGACTTCATTACGAGCGACGTACTTGGACCACTGGGCATAGTTCTGACGAAACAGGTTGATTTGCCGGTCAAAACGCATGTGTTGATGGTTTGGATTGTGATGTAGACTGTTAAGAATCCGACCCATAATGCCATGCGTGCGATACGCCCGAGGGATGCGTGCAGATGGACTCCGCCCCGGTCGTGAAGGATGCGAGGTATCCGACGGCGGACCTTGATAACCACCACCAAATGGCGAAGCCAACACCGACGCGGTGATCGATTCGACCATGGCATCGGTTAACGACAAGGAAGCCTGCGCGGTCTCATCGGTCGATGGTGTCTGCGCGTCGTTGACTGTGGTCGTCACGTTCACAGGTGATGATGCAGTGTTGAGATCAAACTTGCCAGTGGCTTTGAGTGCCAGTTGATCACCGGTATCAAACAATGAAAACAGTGATGTCGGTTCGAGCGTGTCGAACTTTTGCGAACCGAGCATGGCCAGCGCGGGTGATTGGGTTGCATCGCCTGCTGGTTGTTCGAACATGGAGTAAAGCAGGCTGCGTTGCCCGAAGACGGTATCAAACGGCCCGCGGTTAATGATCCTGTGATCCATGTAGCTGGGTAGACGCCCATCAAGAACCGGGTCTTTGAAGTCATCAAAGTGCGTGCGGATGCTTGTGTCATTGCTGCGCGAGTGTCGGTAGGGCAGGTTGACCATCGCGGGGATGGTGGTAACGAACGTGCCAGTACTGTTGTCCGCTTCCATGTTCACGCGCCCGACATCGGCTGCGTGTAATCCAGCCATGGTGGGTAAGCCGTCCATGACTGCCAGGCTGATCTCATTGAGATTGTGCATCGCATCCCAGATATTGCCCGGATAGCGGGTGTCCTGGGTGATGTCGTATTGGAGGAACTGGTTATAGACATCAAAGAGTTGCTGTTGCTCGCTGACCATCTCGTTGTAAAGCAATGCAAGTTCAGTAGTCAATCGTTGGTTAAGAAGATCGTTACTGCTATTGATTGTATTAATCCCGTCAGTTGGATTGTAGGTCACCTGCAGACCATCAAGCAGGCGGCGGTATTCGTTGTACTGCGCCTCAGCAATCAACGGTTGGCAATCCATCACGGGGATGGCAGCAAGGTACCGCGTGATCGTCACGTTGTTCATGGCAACGGTGTTGAACTGGCGCGCAATCCATGTCCCCTGCGCATTGGCGGCGGCGTCGGCCGAGTGCTGGACGACAATGCGGTTATTCACATGTTTGCCCAGGTTGATCACGTAATACAGCAGCGACGCGATGAGCACGATCGCAAGGAGCATGATCACCAACACCACACCGCGTTGACGATGATGTCTTTGCGAGCCGGATGATATCGATCCGGTCTTTGTTTCATGTGTGAAACGACGCATGGTCATTGCTCCTTACCCACCTGCTCTAAAAGCTTGCGGACTTCGGGGGTGTCCTGAACCTTGGCTGCCTGAAGCAGATTCAAACGTGCCTGTTCAAACTGACGGATACTGATTTGATGCTTGGCGCGGGCGACGAGATGTTCGTATTCCGTATCATCAAATCGCTTGCGGATTTCTTCGTTGTCGATGATCTTGCGCGCCCGGTAGTAGGCCATCTTTGCTGCACCGTAGTCACCTTGCTCGCGGGCCTTGTCACCGGCATCGCGTTCGGCGGTGTAGGCTGCCAACGTGTCGAGTTCCTGCAAAGCCTGCGTGATGCGATTGTCCGACGGTGCCATCCGACTGGCAGCGGTGAGTTCCGTGCGCGCGACATTGAGGTTCGCCTGATCCAAAGCCCGACGACCAGCCAGGAAATGCTGCTCAAGTTCAGCATTGGTGAGTTTCTGACGCAGTGCTGCATCACGACCCATCTTCATCGCATTCTGGTAATGCTCCATGGCCGTGGTGTAATTTCGCGCAGCCATGGCATCATCACCTGCTGCAATCAACGTCGAACGCTCGTTGGCATTGTTGATCCGGGAGATCGCACGTCTTGCCTGGGGCATGTCGGCATGACGCAAGGCTTCGGTATACTGTGCGGTCGCGCCGCGCAGGTCACCGGCTCGTTCACGTTCCTGACCGGCTTGGTAAGCAATCTGAGCCCGCAGTTGATTGATCTGCAGGTCAATTGCCGGGTCCTGTCTGATCTGCTGAGCACGGTTGTAAAGGTCAATGGCCTGGGATAGCTGGTTGTTTCGCTGAGCGGTGCGGGCATCGAGCAACGCCTGGTCATAATCACGTTCGCGTTTGAGTTCGTTGATGCGCTGATTGATCAGGTGATTGGACAGACGAAGCTGTCTTTCCTCAAGCATGCTGATCGCTTCATCACGACGACCAGTGTCCACGAGTTGCTTGGCTTCGTCGAGAATCCCGGTGATCACGCTTTGGTCCTGCATGGCAGACAAACGCGTGCCGATCTCTTCGAGGACTTTCTTTTCGTCTTCCGTTGGCGAGTAGCTGTTCTGTTCAATGAGTTGCTGGCGCGCCAGGTCGTACTGACCATTTGCAAGGAGTTGTTCGATCTTACTCACCTGATTGGCAAAAGCCGCTTTACGCTGCGTCTCACGGATTTGGACCTTGAGTTGTTCACGCTGTTTTTCATCAAACGCGCCCGACTCATCTGCATCAATCAACGCTTTGACTGCCGCATCGTAGGCTTTGTTGTTTTCGTAGATCCATGCTTCAGACAGAAGCTGGTAGCCCTTGCTCTTTTGCCCGAGTTTGGATGTTGCTGGCCATTCCTGAATCAGTTCGGAAAACAGGTTGGAGGCCTGTTCGTATTCCTTTTCCTTGTACCGTTTGAGGGCAGCTTCATACGTGGCATAGGCATCCGCGACACGCTGTTTTTCCTGAAGCTCCGCTTCATTGTTCTGCTGCATCATCAACACAACCAGCACGCCACAGAGTACCACGATGACTGCACCCAGGTAGTAGGGGAGTTTACTTTTCTTAGGGAGCATCGCTGTGGGTTGATCCGGCGCAACGGCAGTGGCAGTGGCTCCGCCGCCGGACATTGCCATGGCGCCAGAGACTTGTTGCTGATGGTGTGCATGACCTTGTGAACCCTGGGGAATTTGTGATGCGTCGGCTTTCTCAGAACCGTTGGCAAAGTGGACTTTGATCGCTTCGACGAGTTCGTTGCCTGAGGCGATGCGCTGCGTCGGATCCTTGGCCATGAGTCGATCAACCAGATCGCTGAGTGTCGGTTCAATGCCAGGGACCAGTTCCTTGAGGGGGGTGGCTTTGGCGCGTTGGTTGGCATGCCACTTCATCCAACGCAGCGCCTGGTTACGCTGGTCCTTGAGAACAAAACGAAAGGCCTGTTCAAAGTTGTTCCGACCGGCAAGCATCTCATAGGCGATCATGCCAAGAGAATAAAGGTCTGCACGCCCGTCAACGTTTTCACCGCTGGTCAGTTCCGGCGCCATGTAACGGACAGAGCCCGCAGCCATGGTGTCCATGTCCCCGATGAGGGAGGCCAGGCCGAAGTCACAGATTTTCAGGCCACCGCTATTAGGCATGAGAATGTTGGCCGGTTTGAGATCGCGGTGAATCACACCGTTGTCGTGCAGATGTTGCAGTCCCATGGCCGTTGCCGCCATGATGCCCAACGCTTGCTTGGGAGGCATGGGGGAGGCGAGTTTTCGCAGGATGGTTTCCAGTGACGAACCATCGACATACTCCATGACGATAAACAGGCCACGCTCTTCGGAGATGTATTCCAGGACGTGAACCAGGTGACGTGGATCTTTTTCGGAAAGTTCACGCCCGAGTTTGGCTTCGTTGGCAAAGTGCTGACGTGCTACATGCGTCTCCATATCCAGCGTCGACGGAGCCAGTTGCTTGATGGCAACGATCTTGTTGAGCAGCGGATCGATCCCACGCCAGACAATCGCGCCACCGCCTGAGCCGATTTGTAACTCAATGCGATACTTGCCCACCTGGTCGCCAGGATGAATCGTCGTCGGGGTTGAGTCTGCGGGGTTATTCATCAGTCTCTCCGTGGCAGTGGTTGCGAGAAATCAAGTGGACGTCGCGGTGAAGGCGGAAGTTCAATATCAATGCCTTCATTATTGAGCGTGTAATAGGCTTTGACCAACGTGTGACGCGCTGCCGTACTGTCCGCAAAGAGTGGCCAAACGTAAGGGACCGCCAGATTCAATTGGTGTTCAACCTGCACGGTGATCGGTTCACGCGGGCCAAATTGGTGGACACCTGCTTCAAGCGTCATCATCGCCAGATCATCAACACTCTCGGTGACAGCGCGCGAAAACGTGATATCCGTATGCGCATTGGCGTAGGCAAGACGGGCTGCCAAAAAGTTGTCAATCCACACCGGCGGTTCCTGATTCAGATCACGGTAGTAGGATTTAAAACCTTCAACCAGTAACTGTGATTCAGAGGTCGATGAATCGGATAAACGCCCTGCAACGGGAAGCAGGGCAAACGTCGCAGCCTGCCGGATACGCTGGGCTTTTTGACCATCGGGTAGCACCAGGTAATTGCGGGGTTCACCCTGGTCGGTGTAGTTAAGCGGGATGGTGGTGATGGCGCTGCGCGTTGCTGCAAAGGCCGAGTAATGCACGAAAATATTGCCACCCATCACGAGCGTGGTTTGCGCCAAGGTCAACGTGCAGAAAAGCAGCATCGGGATGATGAGCACAAACTCCAGCGTGGCTGAACCGTTCTCAGATGTCACATCCGCAGGCCGTTTGAATTGTGCGTGTCGAAACAGCCCCCAAAGACAGCCAAGCACCCCAAGCAGACAGGCAATAAACACCCACAGCAGCGGACTTGTGACAAGATGCCCCAAGGCATTGGATAACCATGATTCCACGTGATTCGTCGACGGGTCCATGAGGTTGCTCCAGTTCACTCATCAGGGATTAGTGATTTGGGATTAGGGATTAGTAGCATGTTCTCTGGCTTAACTTAACCATTGAATTAGTCGAGTTGGCCTTGCATGTCAGGAAGGTTTTATTGCCTTGCCCTAATCCCAAATCCCTAATCACCAATCCCTTCTCTCTAACTCCACGGCATGTTCACATGCAGCAGAAATTCCACACCTGCAATCAAGCCACCACCAGCAACCGCGACACCAAACGGTACACGCGGCGAGTCCGTGGGCATGTTGGGTTTGACCTTGGCTGACAATGTCATCACCGTCGAGAGAATGCTCATCAGCGTTCGACCGATGATGCGCTTTTTAATCATGATGTACAGGCCCATGATCATGGCAAAAAGGAAGCTGAATACCAGGCATTCAAGTGTGCAGGCCCAGTTGGCGCTCACCGCACCGAAGGCTGCACAAAGCTTCACGTCACCGCCACCCATACCACCTGCAAAAAACACGATGGCCATCGGCAGGAATCCGGCAAGCATACCCATTGCCGATTCGCTTAAACCACTGCCCAGCGAGTCAAAACCCAAACCAGCAAGGCCTGCAATCGCTGCCCAGACAAAGCCAATGAGTACCGACCACAAGGTCAGCCAGTTGGGAATTTTATCCGTGCGGTAGTCCCACACACCAGCTGTGACCAGGATCACAACCAACAATCCAAAACTGACAATCTCATGCACGCTGGCATTCACAGGCAAATTTCCATGCTCACAGGGACAAAGTCATTTCAAGTTCAATTGCAATGCATCAGGTGGGAGGGACAAACATGCTGTTGCGGTATTAACGCTTAATCTCATTTAGCCGCATCGCTTGCGATGCGCTTCGCAGATCATATTCTCCCATGTCGATCGCATCGCAAGCGATGCGGCTAAATGACGATGCGACATGATCTGTGTCTATGTGATATCAACATGTTGAACACAAACAAATTCAGGCACCGGGGCAGATGGTGCTGCCCCGGTGCCAAGTGTTGCATTGCATCAAGCTCAGAACCGTGTCGCGTAAAGGGGTATCAAATGCTTAAGACCACGATACGCCTTGGTCCTGGCTATTCACAACTCGCAGGTGAAATCAGCCTGCGGTGTCGAAGGTGCCGTCGTCGCTGGGCAGGTCACCGGTGTCGGATTCGACATCGTTCCAGTTGCCCTTGACCATGTCGGTGATTTCGCGGCGATAGAAGAACAGAGCTGCAAGCAAAGGCAGCACAATGGCGCCGATGATCAGAAGCTTTTCGAGTCCTTCAGCACCTTGTTCATCACGGTACAGACGGACGGCCTGCTGACGAATGCGATGAGCGAGTTGAGTTGCACGTTCCATTTGGGGATTCCTTTCTCAAGGCAAAATTTGGTCTGGTAAACCACGAAAATTGTGTTGTGTCAGCCTGAACAGTTCAGGGCAATGGCATCGCGTTGATGGTGGTCATCATGCCGTAGTAGGCGGTCAAAGTCGCCAGCAGCATTTTGATGATCCAGTAGGCGGGTAAAGCCATGAATCCCAAAAGCAAAGTCCATTCCATCGTCGGCCCGCCGGTGGTGTCGGCCAATAGTGGTGTCACCTGGGCTTGCTTCGCGGCTTTACGGACTTTAAGGCTTTTGTGTTTCATTGTTTACCCTGCGTTGGTGGGTTCGGCGGCGGGGGTGAAAATGGCTTTGGTCAAATCCGTGACCACACGGGCGGCATTGCCTCGGAGCAACCCTGCCATAGCAGAACGCACACCGGTGGGCTTTAATTGCATGCCTTTTCGACCTTTTTTATCAACAACTGGTCGCATGGCAAAAACATCTCTTAATTGATACCGACCGTTCACATCAACCGGGTCGATTTCACTGATCTGACTGACCAAACGACGGCCGCCGATGTGACGGCTGGTTTGCACCACAATGTCAATGGCAGACGAGACTTGGGCGCGAAGAGCATGCAGCGGTAACTCCACTTTACTCATCAATGCCATCGTCTCAAGACGGTTGAGTGCATCCGCAGGGTTGTTGGCATGGAGTGTCCCCATCGACCCCCCGTGACCGGATGTCATGGCCTGAATCATGTCCAAAGCCTCACCGCCACGCACTTCACCGATGATGATCCGGTCAGGACGCAGTCGCAGTGAGGATCTAAACAGGTCGCGAATCGTCACTTCACCTCTGCCATACTGGTCCGGCCGACGGGCTTCCAGCGAGATGACATGCTCCTGTTGGAGTTGCAGTTCGGCTGAGTCTTCAATGACGACGATACGCGCACCGGGAGGAATGTCCGCGGATAACGCGTTAAGCAGTGAGGTTTTACCGCTGCTGGTTCCGCCTGCAACCAGGATGTTACGTTCGGATTTGATCGCCACATTCAGATACTCCCGCGCCTGGCGCGTCAGGGCACCGAGTTCCATCAGGCGGTTGATATCCAGCGTTTCCTTGTTGAATTTTCGAATGGTCACCGCGGTCCCGAACCGGGCGCAGGGCGTCATCGCAACATGCACACGTGAGCCATCGGGTAAGCGGGTGTCGATGAGCGGTTGATTGGAAGTGATTGATTTACCAGTGAATTGCAGAATATTGTTCACCGCTGCCCGGTAAGCTTCTTCATCTGCAAACTTGGCTGGAGCGCGCTTGAGCTGGCCATTGGTTTCGATGAAGATTTCGTCAAACCGGTTGATCATCACTTCGGTGATCGATGCGTCATCAAGGTATTGACGAATGGGGGCCAGGTAGTGAGCAACCGTTGCGGAGAATATTTCGTGATTGTTCATAAGTTCTCTCAATACTCAGGATACGACCGCTCTGTCCCCGACACAAGACCTAATACGCACCCCAAACAACTGTTTTTTCAGGTTGGCTTTCAAGCGTAACGTCTTGGTGGGCATTCTATTTCGTCAATTCCGATATCGGTTTAAAAACCATGCCGGTACCAATATCGACCTGCATCAGCATTTGTAAGTCATTTGGACAAAATGTTCGTCCGATAAGTCATCGACGGCGAACAAAAGACCGGATAGACGACGTATAACAAACGATTGGTTCTGATTTGCCAACAATATGATGATAATCGTACCGCGACAGTTTACATCCGTCATTGGCGTGACTATGGTTAAACTGGATGGACTAGGAGGTTTCACGCAGACAACCAAGCCAAATGCCTTGCCCCGCACGGTAACTGAGGTCGCAGGGGATGCTTGCTCAGGGGAGAATGTCTGAACGTTTGCGTGTAACTCCGTCAGGATGGTAGATTTATGCAATTTGACACAACGAAGTTCATGATGGCTGTTCGTGAAGCCCTTCAAGCTCACGACACCAGGGCCTTCGTGGATACCGTGAAAGAACAATGCAGTTTGGCTGATCTTTGTCGCATGCTCGACGAAGGGGATGTCGACACCCGTCGCGTCGCTGCCATTGCCTTGGGACTCATCGGTGACCAGTCTGTCGAAGACTACCTTTTCCGCGCCCTCAAGGACGAGGATCGCCAGGTTAACAAGATGGCAGAGCACGGTTTATGGGCAATCTGGTTCAAATCAGGTAAGTCCGAAGCCCTACCTGCATTCCGACGTGGCGTCGATCAGCTTGAGAGCAACGAATACAAGGCAGCCTTGGGCAGTTTCAAGGAAGCCGCCACGATTGACCCCAATTTCGCCGAAGCCTACAACCAGTGTTCAATCGTCTATTACCTGCTGGGTAAATGGGATAAGTCACTGAAGTACTGTCAGAAAGCGCTCGCTCAGATCCCCCGTCACTTCGGTGCCATGGCCGGACTCGGACACTGCTACACGCAGAAGGGCGACTTTCATCGCGCTCTGACCCACTACCGCATGGCTCACCAGATCAATCCCAACGTCAACGCGGTCCTCGCAGCCATCGAACGTCTGCAGGCAAGAGTCCGCGATGCCAACGACTCATCCGACCACTTCGCCCAGGAACGCGTGGGGGTGTGATTTCGGATTTAAAAACCGCTTGCGGTTTAGCGCTACCTTGACTGTCTTCTGACCACCAATTTCATTCCACCATCAAAATGGTGTGTTTTACCCCATTTTTACCCAATTTGATCTATAATTGGCATGAAAACACCTGATTTTCACTGGGGGGATTTTCGGTGATCCAATTGATTCTCGATGAGCACGACATCCTGCGATATTCACGCAAGGATCGTCATCACACCATCGCAGTCTCCGACATGGCAGAAGCTCGAATGGACTTTCGCCACAACTTTCGACACCCGTATCTGGCCAGCATCATGGTCATCCTGCTTGCCCTGTTTCTGACCTGGTGGGTCAAATCCTATGGCATTGCCAGTCTCTATCTTTTCACCAATCGTGGCGGGATCATCTTGACCGCTGCATTCGTCATGCTGTATCTGCTTTGGCATCTATTGAACATGCAGAAAATCCACTGGCTGGTGATCCGCAAGACCGATGGCCGCAAACTCGAACTCCCACTTGACGGCTACACCCATCAAGAGGCAAGCCAACTCCTGGCCCGCATTCATTTCAAGTTACAGTTACAAAGCTGACCGCTTGCGGTTTAGCGCTCCATGAATCACACAGTCATCAACCCTCTTTCGAATCTCGCAGAACGCGCTAAACCGCAAGCGGTTTATAATTCGGACGTAATCCGTAATCCGTAATCCGTAATCCGTAATCCGTAATCCGTAATCCGTAATCCGTAATCCGTAATCCGACACCGTTGGTACTGCGCAGCAGAATCCCAAATCCAAACATCCCCGCAACCTTGCTGATTTCGCCTATCTTGTTAATCTTTACCGTCTATGAAACTCAGCTTGAACTGGCTTAATCGTTATCTGTCCGCCCCGACCTCGCAGGAGCAGGTTTGCACACTCCTCGGTCAGCAGGGCTTTCCCATTGAAGAGCAGGAAGAACTTGCTGGCGGTGACGTGTTCATCGACGCGGAAGTCACCTCCAATCGCTCCGACTGCTTGTCCCACATCGGTATGGCACGCGAGGTCTCGGCTGGCGCTCCCGACCTTGAACTCAAGCAACCCGACATCACCATCACCGAGTCCGACACTGCGGTCGATACACTCACTTCGGTCACCAATGACGATACCGAACTCTGCCCGGTGTACACCGCCCGTGTGATTCAGGGCGTGAAAGTCGGCTCGTCCCCCAAGTGGCTTGTCGACTGTCTCGAAGCCATCGGCCTGCGTTCAGTCAACAATGTCGTGGACGTGACCAACTTCGTGCTCATGGAAATGGGCCAACCGCTGCATACCTTCGATATGGACAAACTCGATGGTGGCAAGATCATCGTCCGTCGCGCGACCAAGGGCGAAGACTTCACTGCCATCGACGGCACGAAGCACAAACTCGCGGATTCCATGCTCGTCATCGCTGACGCAAGCCGCCCCCAAGCCGTTGCGGGTGTCATGGGTGGACTCGACAGCGAAGTCACCGAATCAACAACCAACATCCTGCTTGAGTCGGCCCGCTTTGATCAGTTGTCGGTGCGCACCACCAGCCGTCGCATGAAACTCTCCAGCGATTCGAGTTACCGCTTTGAACGTGGCGTTGACCCCTGTGGCGTGGAACGCGCTTCCAAGCGCGCTGCCCAACTCATCATGGAGTTGGCAGGGGGCACACTTGCCAAGGGCGTGATCCGCGTCGGTGAAGATGAACCGCAGCCCAAGGTCATCGAGCTTCGCATCAAACGCTGTAACGATTTGATGGGGGTCACCCTCACCCCGCAAGTCATGGCAGGTTTGCTTAGCTCGCTGACACTCAATGCGGAAATTGATGGCGATAAGCTTAACGTCACCATCCCGACATACCGTTCGGATATTCAGCGCGAAGTGGATTTGATCGAAGAAGTCGCCCGCATGTACGGCATGGCCAACATCCCGGTCAATGACAAGATCACGCTTCAGGTCCGCCCGTCACAATTGAATCTCAAAGCCCGCAAATTGCTTGGGCAGATTCTCGTTTCCCATGGCTACTGCGAAACGATGACCTTCAGTTTCGTCGATCCCAAGCGTGGCAAACTTTTTGTCACCAAGGGCAACAAACCCCTGGAAATTGGGGATGAACGCCGCAAAGCTGAACCAATGCTGCGCCCCAGTATCCTGCCTTCCCTGATGGTCTGCCGCAAAGGCAATCAGGATGTGGGTAACACGGACGTCAAACTTTTTGAGACGGCTTCGGTGTGGTCCCGTAATGGCAATGACAACATCGTCGAACACCGCGAACTGGGCATGCTTGCTGACGTGAGTCACCCGCAGCTTGCTTTGCGTGCGATGCGTGGCATGATCACCGAACTGGTCGAACGCCTTGGCGGTGATGCGAAACTCGAATTCTCTGCAACCGACATGCCTTGCTTCTCCGATGCGCTGGCTGTCTCCGTCAACGACAAGTCCGTCGGCGTGATGGGCCTGATCGACAAGGCTACGCAGGATGTTTTTGACCTGCAAATGCCGGTGATTGGCGCATCGTTGATTCTCCAGCCGTTGATTGATCTGTATCCTGCTCAGCGGTTGGTCGGTGCGTTGTCGCGTTATCCTGCGATTGAACGTGACCTGTCCGTGCTGGTGAAAGACGAAGTGACGTGGGATCAGATTCAGAGTGAAGTCCTTGCAACCAAGCCTGAATTTATGGAGTCACTGGACTTCGTCACGACCTATCGTGGCAAGCCGATCCCCAAGGGCATCAAGAGTGTTTCGTTGCGTCTGACGTTCCGCGATGAGCAGAGCACGCTGCGTCACGAACAGGTTGACGGCCAGATGAAGTCGGTGATGGATGCATTGACGAACAAACTCGGTGCTGAAATCCGCGCGTGAGTTGGGTTGCGGGTGGTGTGTTGATTCAGTCATTTCTTGCCAGGGAGCTTCGCCCCCCGGACCCCCTTGCGAGATCGGGGTGTCATGGCAAGTTGTGTTGCGGTGTTGCATTCAAAGGAATGACTGACAAAACATG
>PAIY01000226.1 GCA_002704825.1 Phycisphaeraceae bacterium | reverse complement strand
TGCTTCATCGACATTACGACTGATCATGGAACGGGATGAGTTGCTGACCGAAGTTGAATGGCTCAAACGCGAACTGGAAATTCTTCGTGGGCAACGGGCCAACTTGCTTCCCAGAAAACGGCCGGAGTATTCGGTGGAACAACGCTTGGCCATCCTACAATTGATGCGGCAGCGGGGTTGGAGTATTGCCATTGTCTGCAAGCGATTCGTACTTCATCCGCAATCGGTACGGAAGTGGATTCGAATGGCTGATAAAGGCGATCCGTCGGGTTCGTTGTTCCCCAAGGTGCGATGGAATCGGATTGATGATGCTGTGCGGTGGGCGGTACATGAACTGCGGAGACTTTGTCCTGAACCGGAGATGGCCACGTGGTAACAATAACCGCCAATATCGATTCTAGGAGGTCGTGCCATAAATGAATCATAAATCCAAGGCCGAACCTAGTCAAACGGGGTCTGACCCCGTTTCGTTATCCGCAAGCACACGCTCAAAAGCAGCGAAATCTTCTTCGGTTTTGAACATGCGATATCGTGCATTGGCACGATTCAAGACGTGATAACAGTAACCGCCAATATCGATTCGGGGAGGTCGAGCCATAAACGAATTCTAAAACCGGGCACCAATCTAGTCAAACGGGGTCTGACCCCGTTTCGTTATCCGTTACCCTTGCAATACGTTTTCTAAGACGAACAACACTTCTTTCATGTGAATAAGAAAATAATATTATCAAAAAAGAGAGAGTTGCCATCCAAAACGTATTCCTAAAATCAACAATATCGCTGTAAACGATACCACTCGCCAAAGATTTTATAGACACCACTAAAAGTAAAGAGCCTAGTAAAACTGAACATACCGACAAACACTTTAGAAAATACAAGATAAATTCCGAACTGATCTTCCCTTTTAGATTTTTATCAGAAAATATCTTCTCCAACAAAGAAATCGACACAGCCATCCACACACCACCAAATCCTAGAAACCCAACAAGCGTAGTAAATGCCATCCAGTGCAATTCTATGACATTGTTGAATAACACTTCATCTCTTCTTCTAAATATGGAACCGAAAAGGGATGATAAAATCAATAATATTGCTGTGTAGAAAACAATTTTTCTAATTTTAAAAATAATACTCATACACAAATACAACCTTTTCTTAAACTTACAATCTACCCAATACAAATGCTGAACTTCGTGCCCCGCCCAAATCTTTATCAGTATTATTCATACTCTGCGGTTCTCTTGACGCGCCAGTATCAATTACGGGAGGAAGAACATGAACAGGCCTACTATAGTCCACACCTTCTGGATTCGATTTAGCTTCTCGAATCTGGATTGAAATTCCAATCCCAATCGCTCCTCCGATACCAATTTCTGCCTTTGCATCTTCAACAACTCGTCCACCATTAAACAACATGTCGTAAAATCCTTTTGATCCTTGTAGCTTCGCACCAGCAGTACCAATATATCTTTCTAGACTCAAGGAATATTCATAACCACCAGCATCAATCTTATGTGTAGTTGTCACTTCCGATACTCTTCCCAAAAGATCCACCTGAAACCCTCCTTCAGTGTTTCCGTATTCAAGACCAACAGAACCTTCTAATATTGAAACAGTTGAAGTAGAATGGTAATCATGCCCTGCAATTACACCATCTTCACCCATGTTTATATCCATGCTCCATATCCTACCTTGCGCGTCAATATTATTTTTACCGAAATTTATAGGATCTGCAAGGTTACCAGAAAATTTATAATCAATATCTCCAGTTAGATAATTCCCCTCAAAGCTTTCAAACCCAAAACTATTATTAGCATCTCCATTTTTGGTAGCTCGTATGGCGCCAAAACTAATAGATCCCTCTGATTCATAACCAAACAATGTAGAATTCATACCCCAGTCAGTTTTCATGTCACCTTCAGCAAAACCTATTCTTGCATTAGGTTCACGATCTAATTCGGAATTAAACGAGATCCCATTATTGCTTACTTTCGATGTAATATCACCTGTGGAACTAATCTGTATTCGATTATTCTGAAAATCAGCAATTTCAGTGTTTGACATTGGCGGTAAAGTATGTATTGGTGGTTGATTTACATTTGGATTTTCAAACTGGCTAAACCATGCTTGTGTTTCGTAATACTTCATTTCATTCCGAGACATTATTGGCATAGGATTAGACTGCAATCCCCTCGGATCGACTGCAAAGAACGGCCGATTACTCACATATGCATACATGTTGTAACCGTCGATATAGCCCAACGGGTCGCGTTGGAGGAATCTGCCCAACTCAGCACTGTACATGCGGTTGCGGTAGTACCAGAGTTCTGTCTCCGTGTCCCAGCGACGGCCGGTGAAGCCGTAGGGGTTGTTGATCGTGCTGATGTTGGTGGTGATTTCGGTGCCAGTGGCGTCGAACATCGTCATCAGGCCGAAGGCGGTGTATTCGTAGGTTTCTACCTTGGTGCCGGTGGCGTCGATCAGGGCGACGACGCTGGCGCGGCGGTCACGGAGATAGTAATAGTAGGTTGGCGTGGTCGTCGTTTCATCGATCATCGCAACCGGTTCGTCGATGTACAGGCCGTAGACGAAGCTGCGCTCCAATGTCACTGTGCCCGCTCCCACCTGCTCGAACTCCTGTACGACCTGGCTGCCGGCATAGGCGTAGAGCGTGGTGGTGTCGGTGGCGTTGACATATTTAGACACACGACGGTTACGGGCGTCGTAGGTGTAGCTTGAGATGGTTGTGCCGTTGTCTTTGGTTTCCACCAAGCGGTTGGCCCAGTCGTAAACATAGGTCCATGCCCCTTTGCCTGTGAGGTTGCCACGGTCATCGTAGGTTGGGGTGTCACTGCCGATCGCAGCGTATTCGTTGTCGTCGTTGACGGTGCGGGTGACGATGTTGGTCGAGCCACCGGTGGTACCTTGATTGGTGCCGGTCCAGTTGCCCACCTTGTCGTATTGCCAGAGGTAATCGTTATCGGGATCAGCATCGTTGTTATCGCGATCCGTCAGACGGTTTTGTTCGTCGTGTTGGTAGTCATAGTCGATCACGTTGACCACAGCCGTGCCGGAGGTGTCTTCGCCGATGAGGTTGCCGTTGGCATCGTAGGCGGAGGTCTGGGTGTAGAGAGCACTGCCGCTGCCACCTTGCGTGACGTACGAGCGGTCGGATTCACGGCCACGCGTGTCGAACAGGCGATAGGCAGCGATGTCCGGCTCGGCTAACGTCATCGCGTTAAGGCGGCCTTGATCGTCGTAGCCGTAGGCGGAGAGCGGGTCGGACGAAGTACTGCTGTTGTCCCAGATCGCACCGAGGCTGCCACGTTGATCGTAGTCGAGTGTAAAGGATCGGCCTGAGGGATAGGTGCGCGTGATGGCCTGACTGATATTCACATCTTCGTCCACAGCACCGTACTCCGTTACCACCTTGCGCAACTCATTGGCACTAACGGGTTCAGTGGGACGGGTCAGTGAGTCATAGCTTTCTTCCTGTGTCACCCGATCAGCAAAGTCATAATTGTAACTAACCGTATGGATTTGCTCATGGCTATCATGACGGTTGTAGTCAACCGCCTGAGTCATGCGCGAGAGCAGGTCGTAGGTGAATTGTTTCTGTTCCTCGACATCGGCATCAACGATGCCATCCTGATCCATGTCCTCGGCAACCAGCGTTAAACGGTTGAGGGCATCGAACTCGCGGAGGATGATTGAGCCATCACGGCGAACCGTTTTGACGGCATTGCCGTTGGCATCGTAGGTGACGGATTTTCTTTTATCTGCGTCCAAGGCAAGGAAATCATCAATATCATCCAAAGGCGTACCAGCTTCTAACGAATCTGTTTCAAAGATTCGCCTGTTTAACTCGTCGTAGCAATAGGCAGTGGTGATTCTCTCATCAGACGTAATACCATATTGAGATTTGTCGGCATGCCTAGCGTTGACGATTTTAACGAGATTGCCAACAGCATCGAAGGCAAATTTGGTGACGGCTTCGACGGGTGTGCCGACGGCTTGGACCTGACGGATGCGACGACTGGCAGCGTCGTAGAATTGCTGGGTGATGTTGCCGTTGAAGTCGGTTTCCTGGATGACGCGGCTGTTTGCGTCATAGGTGACGGTGCGGGTGTCGCCGTTTTGTGTGACCTTGGTGAGACGGCCAATGGTGTCGTACTCATTGGTGATATCCATATCAACCGGTAAATCGGTCATGGTGAGATTGCCACGCTTGTTGTAGGTGAAGGTGGTGGTCTTGTACTCAGGATCAGTTGGCGCTAATTTGCTTGAAACCTGATCAACCACCTCAACCTTGCGACCGAGCAGGTCGAACTTGGTGATGACTGACATGCCGTAGGGATCGGTGATGGTGGTTTGACGGTTTTCGTCATCGTAGAGCGTGGTGGTGATAAGTTGTTTGCCCGGGTCTGATAAGGCCAGTTCAACACCGCGGATGGTACGGATCAGGCGATTCATTTGATCGTAGGTTGACTCGGTGATCGTTTCGATGGACGTACCTTCGGCGCGGATTTCGCGGATGCGGTTGCCGTTGGCATCGTAGGCGTAAGTGGTGGAAACTTGTTCGGCTGGATTTTCATTAACGGTTTTAGGATCAATACGGAAAGCATCGGCTTGAACCAGTTCAGTCACACGACCAAGAACGTCATAGGTTTTGCGTGTGATGGTGCCGTTGGCATTTTCAGTTTCGATTAATCGACCTAGGTCGTCGTAAGTGTTGGTCGTGGTGACGGTTTGCGTGGTCAGACCATCGGCAAGCGTCACGTCGGTCGACACGGTGTGCACCTCGTCAAAGACGGTATAGGTGGTATCGGTGGTATGGCCGCGTGCGTTGGTCACGTTGATGCGCCTGCCTTGATCGTCGTAGCCATAGGTGGTGGTATGGCTCAGTGGATCGGTTACCGTGATGGCCTGATTATACCGGTTATAGGCAAACGTCGTGCGATCACCCATGGGGGTGACGGTGGCAAGGTTGTTGCCGACGGCATCGTATTGCGTGCTGGTTGTATTGCCCAGTGCATCTTCCACAGCAATGGTGCGGTTCAAGGCGTCGAAGTAGTAACTGGTGGTGGCACCTTCAGGATCGGTCATGCCGGTGCGATTGCCGTTGGGATCGTATTCAAAGTGCGTGGTGTAGCCCAGAGCATTGGTTGCGGTGCTCTGCTCGTTCCGCATGTTGAAGGTGTACTCGGAGAAGGCCACGCGTGTGTTGTCAACGAAGGTTTCGGTGCGGATGACATTGCCGACGGCGTCGTAGGTGGTCTTCGTGGTATTGGTCTTGGTGATGCCGTTCACATTGGTAACGTCGACGGAATCGGTAATCTGGCGACCGAGGGCATCGTAGGTGTAGGTGTGTGCCACGCCATTGCCATCAATGGTTTTGGAGACGAGTTGACGGCTGTTGTATTGCCAACTTAAGGTTCGTTGGAGTTCCCATTCGCTGCCGACCTTGGCATAGACCTGTTCGCTCAGACGTTTGCCATTGAGATCGTAGGTATACGTGGTCTTACGAATGTCCGATTCGACCTTTTCGATCAGGCGATCAAAAGCATCGTAGGTGAACTCGGTAATCCGTTCGTTTTCATCCTGGTCATTGTCATTGGCAATGGCCTTGATTCGACGGTTGCGGGCATCGTACTCAAAAGTGTTCTTAAAGAGCTCAACAAAATCGCCATTGCTATCCACACAGCCTTCGATTGATTCAACGACATTGCCATTCAAATCGTAAACCTTCTTGGCAGCGCGTTGATTGGCCGGATGGATCACCGAATCACCATTGTCAGGATTAACGTGGTGCGTCAACGTCTTGCGATTGGCGGCATCATATTCAAAGGCAACGATATTGCCACGGGCATCGGTGGTTTGAATGCGATTACCGTTGGCATCATAACGATGCGTTGTGAAATTGCCCAGCGCGTCGGTGGTCTTGATCAAACGGCCCAATTCGTCATAGGCAAAGTATGTCACATTGCCATTACGATCCGTGGCCTGAATGCGATTACCAACCTCATCGTAGGCATACTGCGTCGCATGGGTTAATGGATCAATTTCCTGCATCACGCGGGAGTAGTGGTTCACGTAGAACGGCGAACCGTAAACGATCTGCGATTCAGCACCACGTGGATCGGTCGACTTAACCAGGCGGCTGTTATCGTCATACGTCTTGACGGTCACATTGCCTGCGGCATCGGTGATTTGGATTTTCTGGTCGTTGGCGTTGTAAGCATAGTGGGTGATATTGCCCACCGGGTCGGTAACCGACACCACACGCCCCAATACATCATAGCCAAACTGGGTACGATTGCCTTCGGGATCAAATGCTTCGATCACATTGACCGAATTTGCGTCATAAACAAATTCCTTGACCGCAGCGACTTGAGGCTCATCGATGCTTTCCTCACGAAGAATATGAATGTCCTTAAGCAAGTTGCCGAATGCATCATATTCAAAACGCTTTTCAACACGAACCGGATATTCAAAAGTCTCAAGTGCCGTATCCGCAGAAGTGTGCGTCGGCAAACCTTCAGCATCCGTTGTCACGGCCACGCGTTTAACAGCCTTGTGACTTTCCTCCAGCAAACCTTCAGCAGTGTATTCATACTGACTGACCACGCCCTTGGGATCAATCTCAGCGGTTCGCTTGTTGTAGGTCGATTCATATTCAAACACCCATGTTTGCCCCAAAGCATTGGTGGTTGACAGCAAATTACGCATCCCGTCATAACGGAAGACGGTCTTATTGCCATTGCCATCCGTATGACTGATCATGTTGTGGTAAATATCATATTCACTGAACTCAACAGCTTTATCTTCCGTTTCAATGCGGATGACATCCCAATTCGGATTGTAAAATACCTTGCGATAATAGCCTTTCTCACTCCAGGTTTCCGTGTAGCGATTCAGCCAACTGTATTGGAAGTGGAACGTATTACCAATCTTGTTGGTGTGATGGGACACCGTATCATTCTTGTAGTAATGAATTTCAAGATAATCCCCATCAGGCAAAATCTGCTTGCTGAGGTTGTGATTATTCAAATCATTATCTTGGTCGGATAAATACTCATAGCTGTAAACATTGCCCTCAGCATCTGTGAAAGATGTCAAGTCGTCATCTGTATAGCCATAGCTCACCGAACGATCGCTAAAGTCTTTAACGAGTGTAATCTTATCATTTGCCGGATCACTGTCATTCTGAACGTCTGTATATGTTAATTCAATACTTCGACCAATTGCATCCGTGATTTCCGTTATCCGGGAATCGGCATCATAGGTAAAAGTAAGCTTATTGCCGATCATGTCCCGCTTTTCAAACAACAGACCATCAGTTGCAAACCTGATTGCAGATCCATCTTTATATTGAATTTCATAGCCGGTTAGTGTTTCACCGTCCAGTAACTCAACCAACTTGAATGTGTTACCACGCGGCACCGTATAGGTACCATCGCCATTGTTAACACATTTGTGGGGGCGTCGCTCTGCGTTATAGAAAATAATATCATTTGAATCATCTTCAATCAGTAGAGATTCACTATGATTCCAGGTCCAACCATAACCAAACGGGCCATCATAGATTGCCTGGCTGCGATACTTGCGCGTAATACCCAATGACAAACCACGCGAACGGATCATCATATCAGCTGGTTCATCCAGGTAAAACTCACCTGTCACCATGTCGACAGGATCACCACCAACATACACAGTACGGGCAACCTGTTCGGTATTTAAAGCTTCGCTTAGGAGTGTACCATTGATTTCGGTGCGTACATGATTCAGCGAGTTACTGTTATTGCTGGCATCGAAAGTAATCACACTGATCGGCGCAATGTAGTTGGCTTCGTCAGTTCCTTCGTCACTCTGACCACCACCAAAATCGCTAAAGGCCCATTCAATGCTGGTATCACGATCAACCAGTTTCACATCGGATGTAACAGCCACTTCACCCGTATCTGGATTGACAATCGAAACAGTTTTCGTCGGCGTGGTCACCGTGCCACCTGATTTCAGGTCGCCAATGATCTTGTCTTCAATATCGTCATCCAATGCAAGTTGGGAACGTACATCATCTTCATCAATGATTTCGTTCTCCCAGTCATCTGCTGTAAACGTCACAACCGCATTGGACGGATCCTCAATGGCCATGAAAATACCCGAGACCGTACTGAGCGCAGGGGTCCCCTGCCAATCTTCAAATATGCGACCTTCATTGTAGGATGCGGAATGCCCTGCGATTGTCGCAGCAAAGTGCCCAAGCGGGTGATCCATATCGTATAGATATTCAGGATCGACCGTCTTGTGAATCTTGCCGAGTGTGAAAATCGAGTCGATCCGCCAACCTGCATGAATCCCCATCGCACTGGCTTCATGCGTGGATGCCACCATCACAGGTTCGCCATTTCCGTCTGTGACCGGATCACCGTTTTCATCAACTTTCTGGATATAGGTCAAGCCGGTGGAGTGATCGCGGAATGTCCAGATGATGGAAATGTTGTGTGTACTGTCCGCATGCAATCGGTCAACATTGAGCAATTCATCAACACGATTCGTATTCTTGACCAAACGGTACTGGAAGGTCTGAGCCAGCAGATCACTGACACGACCGAGATATCCTTCACGTGTCTGCATGTCTTCGCTGCTGGAGTCCTCGGGTGACAGTTCGTCCAATTCAGCAATCTGCTGTTTCATCCCATCAGCCGAAGCTTCCAAACCATCGAAGGATATGTTTATAAATGGCAGGCGGGGTTCCGTTTCAACTTCGCTATCAAGATATGCACCAATAAACGGGCGACGTTTCCAGGAAGTTTCACTGTCATAACGATATTCAACTCGGTAATAATCTGATAATAGTGAATAATTGGCCGAGTTAACTTCACCTTGCTCAAACGTCTCACCGTCCAATTGCATAACTGGAACAAGAATATCGTCGTCAGTACCATCACCATCGGAATCATATTGGGTTTCGCTAAAATCTATTGTTAGGCGTCTGTCAGCAAGTTGTGGGAACAATAGGCGTTTATCATCATCCTGCATTCGTGAAAGTTGATTTCTGCCAGATATTGCAGAAATCTGATCTTCACTTAGAATAATATTGTAAACTTGCACATGATCTATGTATCCAACAAAATAATCGCCAGTCCCCGTTTCACCGAAGGCATCACTACCGTATCTAGCACCTAAAGCAGCACCATCACTGTGAATCGGAATGGATGAATAGAAAGTTCCAGGAAGTGACTTGTAACCCGAAACTTCCGCTCCATCAACATACAGAATATACCTGTAAGTATTTTTAACAACACCATACCAATCATATGGTCCTGCATAAAATATAAATGATATATGATGCCACGAATTCTTAAATTGCTCGTCAATCGTATGAGATGCTATAAAAGTTTCCCCATTGATAGCAACTTGAGCTTCTAAAACATTATCTCTCACACGAATTGCCAATCCATTCGTAGAATCACCTTCTTCGTACAAGACATGCTGTCCAACTCCACCATCGACTAATACAACGTCATTTTCGTCAATAACTTTGGGAATATTCACAAACATCGAAATAGTTCGTTGTGAAAACGCATCATGCCCAAAGCCGGAACTCACACCTGGCTCAGCCAGTTTGACATAAAAATCCTGGTTTTCGACTTCACCATCCCCATCAACATCGTGACTAAAAATAAATGCATTGCTTTCCCAACCTTGAACAAGCACTTTGTAGTCAGTAGTACTGGGCGTACCATTCCATTTGTTTGTAATATCAATTGGGGCCGAACCTGCGGTTGTACCATTTGCACGCCACCAACCTTCCAGAACATTGGGGTAAAATAGCGGTGCTCCGACGAGATTAAATTCCACACCCGACCGCATTTCGTCCTTGGTGTTGGGATCATCACCAAAATCACCCACATCATCACCGACTTGATCGGTCTGCGTCCCACCAACTGCTTCGCTGATACACAACGGCAGGGAGGTTGGCACAAAGCCTGTTAAAGCGGACGAGGTTGCTCGAACAACCGGCACGTCCTTAAGCGATTTACCCGGATAAGTTGAAATAATGTAATCCTGAATCTCTTTCTCAAGATATTCAACCGAAGTCTGCTGCTTATGATCATCAAATGCATCGGCAATATTGCGGTTTAAATTTTCATCTCCTACAGGTTCAGGAACGACATAATCGCGCCAAAGGACAGAAGCTGGTATATCTTGCTTGGAAATGCTCGGCCCCTGATATCTTACACTAAGGACCTTATTAGATACATATTGAAAATAACCTACTTCAATTCCATGAAATCCAGCTTCCAAGTAAACTGACGAACTTCCAATTTCGCGTGGCTGTGGCACTCGACCTGTGCGTCTTCCGTCATTATTAACAATAAGATTGCCATCAAGCCAGAGCTTACTGCCATCATCTGAATAAGTATAAAAGATGTAGTTGCCAGGCTCCGTAATTTCTATATAACCACTAAATTTAACACCAAACGTACTACCACCATAATTGGGATGAAATGTTGATGCAACACCAGTACTTGATGGCGTTAATGCTGAAAAATCAGGCAATGATGACCAACTTCCTGAATAGACTGAATAGTTAATCCCCTGATCAATCCCATATGGATCAACTTCAGTCACTATGAACTGAGGGCCTTTTGGCTTACGACGTTTCCATAATGATGATGGGACCTGTTGTTTTGAGATACTCGAGCTTTGATATTGTACCTGAAGAGAATTTCCACCATTATATTCAAAGTACTGAACAACTACTTCGTGATAGCCGGAAGACAATTCAATGCTACCACTGCGCTCTTGAGCACCATGCGTACCATCATTATCGACAACTAACTGGCCATCAATGAACAGACGACTTCCATCATCAGATGTTGTATAAAAAGTATAGGTATTGGCCTCGTCTAACTCGATATACCCCCAGAAAACCATGCCAAAATAATCAGCCCTTTGTGCATCATTCAAACTAATATCTGTGGTTTTGCCTGTAGCGACAGGTTCCAGATCAGAGAAATTGGGCAAACTACTCCACGGATCTCCCTCGTAATATGCATAGTACAATCCATCTTCAAGATTGTCTGGTGATGCAGGAGATAAGTAGTCAGTTGCAGTATTTTGTAATATTGAGGGTAACGTATATGAAGATGATGAACCGGGCTCCGGGAATAAATCAATACCTGTATGTTGCAATTGCTGTGTTTTGTTCCATGGCACCAAGGTCACCCATGATGCTGAGGTGGATTCCAATTGGCGAATCGACATACCGGGGCCTGTGTTCAGCCATGCCTGAACCATCACCACGTCTTTATGGGCTTCATTGACGACGCTTTCATCAACATTAGGTGTGGCAGGATCATTCTCAAACACCACCGTTGGCAGACTGTTGTACTGCTTGCCGCCAGCATATACGTAACGGGTAGGTATGCCGGACATCCTTAAGAGTGCAATCAACAGACTGCATTGATCCCATTCATTGCCACGTCGCGTACGATAAGTCGCCAAGGCACCTTTGCGGGATAATTCGTAGTTCTCGAACTCGACATTTTCGTATACCCACTGATAGATTTTGACCGGATCGTAATCAAGTTCAAAAACTAGCTTTGCTAGGTCTTTTGAAAATTGTGTTTCTAATGTCGGTGAGAGATATTCATAACGACTGGGAAGACTAAGACTCTGACTAGTATCACCATAAACATTTCTCATGTATTCGAGTAAATCAATTGGATTATCTGTTTCCGGATGATGATCATCATCAAGATCAAAATCTATCACATTTCTTGTCCAATCAACAGCCATCCCAAGAGCCAGATTAAACTTTTCCGGATCATTATCATCAGGTGTCAGACCTGTGGGACATGTAAGGTACCGTTGTAAGTCCGTAAAGTAATCCGTTACTATATTGCCTTGTTTATCAACAAGGTTCCCATTCTCATCAATTCTTCTACCTGTTCGAGGTGCTTTTAACCAGCAAGCCAAATCGGCATTACTTGCCAAGTCATACGCCGACATTGGACTATCCCAATCACCTTCACTCAACTCCGGCCCAAGATACTGGCCCAAGCTAAGTGACATAATACATAGAAGGATAAATACTGCAAGAGCTGGGATACGGAACATGGTGCTTTGACCTCTCAACTGTGCGATGTATTGGTGTTTCATGGCATTGATTTTCAACGTAGGAATAGCGGTGCGTCCTCCGGGCTTACCTGACAATGGCAATTGGCATGCAAACCCGGAAACGTGTTATTTTCGTGTCACTCGGTTGGTTGCCCATTGGATGGCAGCGTCCAGTAAATCTTGGGCGTCAGATATCATCATTTCGCCACCGGACTCTAGGAAGAAACCGACCCTTCGGGCTGGTGCTAACGATCCATCTGACATCAGAGCATTACGCTCATAGGCAAACAGAACTGGTTTGTCATTATCAGATGATAGTGCAATGATTTGAGCACTACTGTTGGGAACCCCCCATGCAACGCTACCAGTAGTTGTCACTGGCAGACTGGTTTGACCAGCACGTTCGGCTGTCAACAGGTGATTGTCGATGGACGCAACATCAATCGCGGTTGACGCATCCGTTCCCCAATCGGTTCCCTGCTCGCTGCCTGTCAAGCCCATTTTCGGAAAGGCACCTGCCTTAGAAACGATCACGGGCACATTGACATCATGGTATTTCTTAAACAAACCAGCTACATCGGTTGATCCGGCTATGATCACGAGGGAATAATCATCAATCGTAGCCGGATATGATGTTTCACTTCCATCATTCGTCTCAACGTCAAAACCTCTTAACTCAAGAGCTTGCTTGACAGCATTGTCTGCAGCATCTGGTGTTGATTGACAGACCAGCAGGGCCTTTCTCTGAACCATTGCTTCCAGACAAAAACCTGTCAGATAGGCATTGTTCTCCCAGCTACCATTGGGTAGCTGAGCGGCGAGTAGGTACTTTCGTGCACGATCACGTGGTCCGGTACCATCCTCAACTGTTGATAAAGGCATCCATTGCAATGCCGCTGCAGTAGCCAGAATACTGGGAGCACCGGAATAATCTTTAAATGCACCGATATCATCTCCAGAATCGATCTGCTGACTGAGAATCCATTTGTATCGCGTGTCTAAGTCTGGATCGTCATCTATTATCTGGAACGAAGGTCTATTTCTGCCTAGAGCACGGTATACCAAAGCCGAAGTGAAAACACTGTAATTATTACTGGGGGTCCAACCGAAACGGATCAATTCATCACCATCAGGATCAACCTCAACATCTCTTGCTTGAAGCAATGTACCATCAAAAGTCGAATCCATGACCTGATTATTATCACTGTCAATCTGTATCGCATCGTCCGGGACGCCATCCATTGGATTGACATCGGCATCTCCCGTTGCCAATAGCAGTCTCCTTGCTGCACTCTTGAAGCTTGATTGAAAATCACTATCTTCACGAGCGATAATACCCCATGCAGTATTGTATGCATCGGGTGAATAACGGTTTTGCATACCCCAACCGAGAATCGTTTCAGGTGAAACATCATCACCACGTTCACGAATGATGGATGCATTTAAATCCAATAGCAACTGCTCACGATAAGTATCCTTACCATGACGTTGTAACGTATCAATCGCACAGGCCAATGCAGTGGTGTTGGCCATGAACTGACCATGCAGATACATCAAGCCGCGATTCACTGCATTGTTATTGTACGCAGTCCAACCCTCCGCTTCAGTCAGACCGTTGATTGCTGCACTGGTTGCCAACATTTTTTGGTCGACCATGGCAGATGCTTCATCCCACGCTCCAACCTGCTGCTGGTTCAATGCTAACCATTGTGAGGCACGTGCGATTGATTCATTGATCACCTCGGCAATGGTCGTGGTGGTTAAATCGACTGTTTTCAACGAGGAAATCACGCTTTCATTGCCATTCGCATCCAACCATGTCACACCGTATACAACCTCTGCCCCCAAGGTAAACGAAGTGTCGCCATAGCTCGTCGTTGCCAAGGTCTCAGCATTCACTCGTAAATAGGATGGCGGCGGATATTGGCCTTCAATACTCGCTTCAAGCCGCATGTGATCCGTCGGATTAACCGCACGGTAAATGTAGTATCCCGTGTTCGACGAGTCAGGCACGCTCCATGAAAGATTAACCACGCTATTATTATCGTCATATTCTGCTGTCAAGGAATCTGCTGCAATCGGTTCTGGAACATCACCCAGGAAGTAGATTTCCTGCTGAATCGACCCCTGGTTGCCATTTATGTCCACCGCATAGAATTGCAAATTGGTTGTTGAACTGATTGCGGGTGTTGTGTATACATCATTCGCAAGAGACAGTTCTGTACTCGGTGTGCTGCCATCCACCGAGTAATACACCGTGGCAATATCACCAGTCCCAGGACCGGCACTCAGTACAACGCCAGCAATCGGCTCGGTGAAGCGACCACCAGCAGGCATCGCTACCAATGTCGGTAAATCAGCATCAACAGTAAAGGTTAGTGTCACCTCGGTTACATTGCCGTTGGTATCATAGACTTTCAACGTATAGGTATAGGTACCACTGGCAAGTTTTCCGGTATCCACTGCCACGCCGTTTTCAGTCAAAATCACGGGGGCATTCGCCAGCAGGTTATTCCCGAATTCATCCAGTATCTGAGTCGCTTGCCAATTCAGATCGTTGTCGTCGTCTTCGTACAACGCAATCAGAGAAACCGAGCCACCTTGCGTAGCTATTGTATCGCCAACACGCGGGTAGACATCCAACACGCGGGGGGAATGATTCGCAGTACCACCTTGATCAATTCCTCCTGCAACACTTCCTCCAACAGTACTGTTGGTAATTAGCACACTTACTTGTGTTGTTCGATAGGTGCGCCCCAGGTGATCAGCCATTTCAGCATGCAGCTTGTGTAATCCCGCTTTTGGACCTGTCCAAGCATAACTATAGACTTGACCAGTCTCTGCTGTTGTATCTTCACCAATCAACAACCCATCACTGTAAAAACGAACAGACTGGACTGGTCCAGTGTAGTTGCCCAATGTTGCATTAATGGTTAAAAAATCGGTTTCTGGATTACTGTTGGACAGCTCAACAATCTGGTTGAGGGTTGGTTGTGTGATTTGAAGTATCGGATTGGGGTAACGTCCAGTCAGGTAGGATTCGACCTGCTGTCGATCCGTATCAGCCAAGGCAGTGTGATACACAAGCATTTCTGCAATATCGCAATCCAGGAAATTCGTCGAGCCCCCCAAACGATATTTCAGGAAACTGGAAGCATCCGTACCTATACTACTAATCGGCGTACCCAGCTGAGTCCCGTTCTGGTAAAAGGTCATCGTATGGTTGACACTATCGACCTTAACAGTCAATACAACCAACTTGGATGTGGGCATATCGCCTAGATCATAAGCATGTCCATTGCTGGCAACTAGCATGTGATTGGGGGAACTCCCATCCAATTCCAAACGCATACCATTACTGTCCCCTTCATCGGTTGTCAGCAGCATGTCACCCGCACTATGCGCATCGCTATTGCCATCTACACGATAAACAATAAACAGGGTTGAATCACCTTCATAATCAACTTCTGATTCTGACTCTAACCAGTCATCAACACCGTCGAAACGGATGAGTTGAGCTTTACCTGATATAGATCCAGTTGCACCAGCGGCATCAATTTCAAGCCATTGAGGTTCGCTACTTAATTGTGCAACCAAATCAGCCCCATTGAGGGATTGATCTGCCCAAGTCGTCACAGCATTATCTGTCGTCAATTCCACACCCGCATCAGCTCGTAGCCACAGGGCAAGTTTGTGCGATTCGGAACTGGGCAACGAATTTTCGTAAGCTTGAACTGTGATAGTTTTTCGCTTACTCGTACCAACATCGTCTGTTCCGATAGCGGATAATTCATAATAACCAGCAGATGTCGGATACCATGTCCACTCATAAGGAGCTTGTGTTACTGTGCCAATTGAACTGCCGTTGACGAATAACTCAACACCTGCGACCGTACCATCCACATCAGAAGCGTTTACAGTAATTTGCTGCTCTGCCGATGCCACAATCTGATGATTATCCAAACTGGCAAAATCAACTGCAGGTAAAGCTGTCAGGTCATATTTCGTCTTTAAATACTGCTCAACATTTTCACGATCCTCATCAACAAGGCCACTATGATAAATCAAGACTTCGGCAATCTGACAGGATAAATAATCCGATCCATTATCAGAACCAAGGTTGTATACCTGATGATTAGTTGCATCCTGTGATGCTAATGTACTTGCCAGACCAAGCATCTTGCCGTTTTCAAATGTTCTAAGCTGATCTCCGGAAACTGAAATCGTAAAGATCGCAAACCTGTTTTCCACTGATGTGCCGGACAAAGCAGATTCGTCCAACGGATAAATATTATTGCCATCAGTACGCAGTTGCATCCCACTTGTGGGTTTACCATCCAACTCAATTGTGATGGCATCTGTTGCGGACTGCCCCGTCGATAGTAAGGTTTTTCCAGTATCAAGTGACTGCTCACTATCCACGGTATAAACAATAAATATTGTGCTGTCACCTTGATAATCGGTTGTCAGATCATGTACCAAATTCTCTGTCGTACCGTTGAATACAACAGCAGAATTTGAATTAAGTGCATTTTCCAATAATCCAGGACGCTTCTGTGAATCTGTCTGTACAAAATGATGATTATTGCCAGACTGATCTTCCCATTGTTCAACCTTTCCGCTACCGTCTTCGACAATCCCCAGATTGGCATCCAACCAGATTGCCAAATCATCCATAATGGGGCCAAGTAGAACATTAACCTGCATGGTTTCAAGCGAATCAAAAACCCCATCGCTTGCTCTAACAGTAAATGCCGAAGCAACTCCAATTAAACCTGAATTGGGTTTCCAGATTAAAGACTCTGTATCAGAATTCGAAAAAGTTGTTACCCCAGGGACAACTGGCACACCATCAATAGACAATTCATTGGTATTAGTCGTATCGATGCTCATCACGGTAAATACAATGGTGTCATTTTCTGGATCATCAACCAACTCCAGCAAATCACTGTATGAGATCGAAACGCCTGTGGCTTCAGCATCGTGGCCTCCCGTAAAAGTGTGAGTTTGTGCAAGCACAGGAGCTTCGTTTACATCAGTCACCTCAATGGTGAAATCTTTTGTAAAGGAACTACCACCACTATCAGTAGCGGTCACCTGCACGCTGTAACTGGATTGGACCTCATAATCGACGACTACACCTGCATTCAGATACAACTTGTTGCCAACAATATCAAAGGATCCGTGATCACCATTGGCTTCCAAAACAAACGTATGCGTGTCAGAAATATCTTCATCAGTTGCACTTAACGTACCAACTTCAAATGCACTGCTGGTGTCAGTGTTCTCGGTGATCGTCAATGATGAAAGCAAAATGTCGGTCGGATCATCATTCTTGGGATTGACCGTCACGTTCAATGTCACATCGATACTACTGGCAATTCCATCAGACACATGAAGCGCCAGGCTATCACTGATGGTCTCACTTCCATCGTGCACATACAAAACAGATTGATCCAATAACTGCTGCGACGTGAAGCTGCTGATCGCAACAGATGGTGAAGCAGCCAGAGCCAAATGACCGTTGTCTGGTGAACTGCTGACACTAAACACAAGGTCGGATGCAACGGTATCAGCATCATTAGCACCAAGATCTCCACTCTGTAGTACAACACTACCGGCTTCGTCAACTGCAATGGCCAAGTCGCCTGAAATAGTTGGTGCGACATCGTTAACATCTATCACCTCAATGGTGAAATCTTTTGTAAAAGGAATACCACCACTATCTGTAGCTGTCACCTGCAAACTGTAGCTGGATTGGGTTTCATAATCGACAACTTCACCAGCATTCAGATACAACTTGTTTCCAACAATATCAAACGATGCATGATCACCATTTGTTTCCAAAACAAAAGTATGCGTGTCAGAAATATCTTCATCAGTTGCACTTAACGTACCAACTTCAAATGCACTGCTGGTGTCAGTGT
>PAIY01000225.1 GCA_002704825.1 Phycisphaeraceae bacterium | reverse complement strand
GAACGTTGGTGATCCCGCGTGGCAGGACGAATTCAGGATCATTACTTTGCTGGGTGATGGTGTTGTAGACCTTGCCATCAATGCTCCATGCGACGGTTGCAATCACATTTGCACGCTTGGGGCCGGGTTTACCAAACAGATTCAACGCGTACTGCCAGTCCACGGAAGTCGGGCGGTATTGAGTCTGCGTGAAGTCGAACTCATAGATGATGGTCGCTTCACTGGCGCCGCTATCAGCAGAGATAAAGACAGTACCACGGTCTTTATGGCATGCCGCGTTTTCGACCAGCTTGGCATCGGCGGGAAACTTCCTGCCTTCGATCATGTCCGATGCAGCAAGTGCGTAGTCGTAAAAAAACGTATTTCCCTTGCTCTTGATTTGATCCGGTTGTACCTGGACCTGCGCGTTGAGTGTGGATGCAAGGAACAACATTAAAACGGTAACGATCGCTTTGTGGCGTAAGGCCATGGCAAAACACTCCCGAGATATTGTCAAAAGATGAATGAATTTAAAAGTGACAGTTGGTGTTAATAATTGAGTTCCATGCGGCGAGCCATGCGCGTAGCAACTGGATGTGAATCACTGTCACTTGCGAGAATAACATCACGAAAACTGCGGTTCTTGATATCGCCGGCAAAACCCGTGTGGGTATACATATCTGACCCAAAGACCTTGACATGGCCATCACTGTAAAAGACGTTCCACTTGTCATAGTGCGCCAGGTTACCGTTCATTTCAGTTGCCGAGAAAATATCCCAGAAGACCGGCAGCTTGTCGTACTCATCGAGCAATGGGATATGCCAGCCATTTTCTGATGTCCAGTATTCCATCATGTTGTAACTGCAACGAGAAGCACTTGCCCCATTGTTGCGTTGTGGGAAGTTGACATAATCCGATGCCATATAGCGCGATTCGACCTGCGACGGACAGTACAGCGCATTCCAACTGCCCAGGTAATCCTGATCATACAGGATCCCAAAACTTCGATAACCGTTATAGTTCGATGCCCAATCAACCCAGATATTCATGTTCGCCCAAGGTTGCCCGCCACCATGTTCGACCACCGGCAAATGACGTTTATTGTCCTGAGCATACATGTGCAGCGCCATGCCGATTTGCCTGACCTGACTGGCACATGCCGTGAGTCGTGCAGCTTTGCGTGCTGCCCCCAATGCCGGGAGCAGGATGGCAATGAGCAGTGAGATAATGCTGATGACCACCAGCAATTCAATCAGCGTAAATGCGGTTGACTGATGCCGTGAAGCGTACGAGTCTGATTTTGCGAACATGTGAAAATTCACGTTTCGTCCCTTTCCTGAGTGCAAGGAGAGATTCCGAATGCTTAGGGTGTCGCATGAACCGCCATGGTCGACTGACGGACAATCAAGCGTGGCGGGAAAGCCTCGACGGGCAATTCATCTTTGCCTTCGATCTTGGCCATCAAGGTTTCAACCGTCCGATGAGCAATTTCATCCAATGCCTGTGACAGCGTTGTCATGGGTGGGTCACCGGCTTTGGATAACAACGTGTTGTCAAAACCGACAATCGAGCAATCCTCGGGGACACGTTTACCGAGTTGACGCAGACCACGCATCAAACCGATGGCCATCAAGTCGTTGGAACACACCATGCCGGTAAACCCTTTGGCCACCACTTCGCTGGCCGCAGCTTCACCGGAATCCATCTCCCAATCGCCATCAATCACAGGCTCGATAGGCGTGGTATGCGGCATGCTCAAGGCGCATGACAAAAAGCCGTTGATACGCGACATGGCCCCCAGATCACTGCGTGGACCGGATAACAAACCAATCTGGCGATGTCCCAATGCCACCAGATGCTCATAAGCCATCCGCATCCCTGCTGCATGATCCATCACCGCAGGTGACTGGCCATCCAGGCGGTTGTAGGTCACCACTGGGATACTCCCGCAATGATTCTCCAACCACTCCTGACTGATGACCGGATCAAGGTTGATCAGCCCATCGACCATACCCGAACCAAAGCCCTGCAGATATTCACGAGCCCGATCAATGCTGCGTTCTGACAAGCCAATGACCATGCGATTGCCCGATTTGAGCAACGCCCGTTCAATGGCTTCGACGGTCTGCCCCGAAGCAGGGTTGGACAGTTCAGGGAACAGCACACCAATCTGATGCGTCCGACCACTGCGCATGGCACGAGCTGCAAGGTTGGGCTGATACCCCAACTCCTGGGCAATCGCCAACACGCGCTGCACCTGCTTCCGACTGGATGGCCGGTTGGCTTTGCGTTGACCATTGAGAATACGGGAGACCGACGATTCGGAGACCCCCGCATGCCGAGCGACATCTGATAATGTTGCCATAACGAATACCCACACGAGAAAATGCAAACGTATGCTAAATCTTAGACACGAAAAATCACAGTTCAAGCACTTTGTGAAAATAATTTCTAATACCTATTAAACAAGCACTTAAATCCCAATACAGCTGACACACCCTAAAGACTCAACTGTCGTTTTTAGCAATTGTTTGCAAAAAGATTCTGCAAGTTGTCAAAACAGCTTTGAACCTTGTTATCCAACCAGCCTGTATCACAGAATCAGGGGATGACGCGACATGTTGCTCTTTTGGGTATCATGGGAGGTTTTGTACGCCCATTTGCCTTCAAACGGATCCATTCACATGCTTGATCGTACGCCCTATCTCCAATTTCTTGCTCCCCGTATTGGTCGTGTTCAGGAGGACCTTAACGCGTTGATCTGGCAGATTGACTCCCAAACGCTGCCGGTCACGCAGAGCCCAGCGATGCACGAACATCTCACGATCGCCCAGGCTGCGGACCTTGATTACACACCGATCACCAACACCCCGCATCACTGGGGCAAGATGTTTGAGCAATGCTTTTGGCAACTGGATCTCTCGGGTGTGGACACGCAGGGCAAGTACCTGTTCTGGGCCGACCAGGGCGAAGCCACCGCATATGATGACCAAATGCCGCTCTTTGGCTTTGATCCAGGGCACAAGTATCAACCCCTCCCAGCAGGTCTCACCAAGCTGACAATCGAATCCATCTGCGCCCGCACCGGTGTCTGGGTCGCCGGCGAATCACAAGGCATCACCGCGCAAGGCTCGCGATTCGAAGGCGCCTTCCTGGCAACCCGCAATAACACGGCATGGAACATGTCCCACGACCTCAAAGTCCTGCTCGACCTGGCGGTGATGCTCATTGAACGTGACACGCCTGCCGACACCCCCCTGGGGCGTGGCGGATTTCGCAAACCCTTTGATGAAGCCGAACCGTTGGCCAAGAAAATCATCGTCCAACTCGACAAAGCCTGCGAAGCATTTGAACGCGGCCATCTCGAACAGGCAGCAAGCATCGTCAACTACCTGATGACCGAACTGCGTGGCAAGGGCGATGACACGGTCAAACTCATTCTCACCGGTCATGCACACATCGACCTGGTCTGGCTTTGGCCGGAGAACGCGGGTGAGTTCAAGGCAACACACAGCTTTGCCAATGCGTTGAACCTGATGGATCGCTATCCCGAGTTCTTCTTTGGTTACTCCCAACCTGCAAGCTATGACGCATTGGACAAGCGCACGCCCAAGCTCATGGAAGCCATTACCGAGAAAGTTAAAGCAGGTAAGTTCGAACACGCGGGCGCGACCTATGTCGAATCCGACACGCAACTGGCCTGTGGTGAAAACCTGCTTCGCGCCTTTGAAGTCGGCCAGGATAATCTCATGCAGCGCTTCGGCATCGACACCTCCGTCCTCTGGATTCCCGATGTCTTTGGTTACTCGGCGTGCATCCCCCAACTCATGGCAGGGTTCGGCGTCAAGTATTTCTACACCACCAAACAACACTGGTCATCAGGCACCAAGTTCCCGTTCTCCAGCTTCAAATGGTTAGGACACGACGGCACGGAAGTCCTCACCCATGTTTCATGGCGACACTACAACATGGCAGCACTTCCCGAAGAAACACGCTTCTATGCCAACCAACACCGACAGGCCGGTGTTCACAATGAAGCGCTCATGCCCACCGGTTATGGTGATGGCGGTGGCGGTACCAGCGCGGAAATGCTCGAACGTGCACGGCGCATGGCAGACCTTGCCGGTTACCCGCAAATGCAATGGGGTCGCATCGACCAATTCTTTGATCGCATGGCAGAAGTCCGCGATGAACTGCCGACCTGGCGCGGCGAGATTTACCTGGAGTTTCACCGTGGTGTGCAAACATCGCAAAGCCATCTCAAACATCAGTTCCGTCGCGCTGAACGCAGCCTGCAAACACTCGAAGCAGCCCATGCTTTGCTCGGTGAAGGTGCTATCGACATTGACCCGTGGAAGCGATTGATCTTCGCACAGTTCCACGACTACATCCCCGGCTCGTCCATCCAACGTGTCTACGAGGAAACCATTCCCGAACTGCGTGAGATTGCAGACAAGGCGTTATGTGACACCAGCAGGACACTCGAAGCTGATGGTGAAAAGTGTATCTTCAACCCCCTGCCGATTTCGACGGTTGCAACGGTCAACGATGAGTTAATCAAGCTTCCTGCACTCTCAGGTGTCAAGCTTGCTGACGCAGCACGGATCACCGAAAAAGTCTTTGCCTCCGAAACCAAACTCCAAAGCGAACGCGTCTCTGCGACCTTCAACAGTCGCGGCGAGATCACCGAACTGATCATGGACGGCAAAGCCATTGCGATCAATCGCCCGCTGGGTGAAGTCTGGAGTATCAACGATGTGCCCAATATTTATGATGCATGGGAATTGGAACGTCATACCTTCAGCACCGGCACGCATCTGACAGATGACGCAACCGTCAAGGTCGATGGGGATGGCAATACCACCGCGTCGATCAGCTTCACCCGCAAGTTTGCAAAAGCTTCGACCATCACCGTGCGATACGTGCTCAGGGGTGATAGCCCGATCCTCGACATCGAGACTGACATTGACCTGCAGGACCCGCAGATTCTCGTCAAGCTCGCCTTCCCCACGGACTATCAGGGCAAGGATGCGATTTACGGTGCACCGTTTGGCGCGACACTTCGCCCGCAGCATCCTGGTCCGATTGCCACCGAGTCGATGTTCGAAGTCCCCGGCTCGCGTTGGGCGGTTGTCAGCGATGACTCACAGCGTGATGGTTTGATGGTGATGACCGAATCGCGTTACGGCTTTGGCTGTCTGTCGGGCATGATGCATGTCTCGCTGGTCCGCAGCCCCAAGGTCACCCCGACTCGCGGCGATGCCGACACCACCAGCTTTGGTGCCAACAAGTCCATGGAGGTTTCGGATATCGGGATGCATCACGTGAACCTTGCCATCGGACATTTCACTGCCGATGCACCGCGTGAGATGAATCCTGCGGTACTCGCTGAAACACGCTTCCGTGAAACCGTGACCTACACCGGCAAACCTGTCACCAGCCCCATCATCGACATGGAAGGTGGCCAGAGCCTCATCCCCACATGGATCAAACCCATGGAAGACGGCTCGATGCTGCTACGACTGAACGAAACCCTCGGCCAACGTGGGCAGATGCAACTCAAACTCGTGGATGGTTACAAAGCGGTCATGACCGACCTGCGTGGTGAACCGACGGGTAAGCCCAGCGAAGAACTCTGCGTGGATTACCGTCCCTACATGCTCACCACGGTTCGCATCGGTAAGTGATGTCACCCCAAAGCCGCGACTCTCCGGAGTCGCGGGTTGTCTTGATGCATGATGAAATTTCGACCCGTGCCACAGGAGTCAACCTATTCAATCTTTGCTATTAGCACTCTCTTGTTATTGTTTTTTGTGTGTGCAGCCACAATGCAATGACAGCATCGTCACTCCCGCGCAGGCGGGAGTCCAGTGAGGCCTGCAAGCGTCAACTGTATGCCACTGGATTCCCGCCTGCGCGGGAATGACGGACGTAAGTCATCTCAAAATAAGCACTGACAGCGAAATTTGAATATGTTGCCAGGAGTGTCACGGCTTTTGCTTTACTCCAAAATCACCGTGCCCCAACCTTGCGGGTTGGAGACATCGCTGCGTTTCTTGGACTGCGGCCAATAGACTTCGCGCGGGCCCAGTTCACCGTGCACCGAGAGATTCAGATTCAAGCCGATCTTGCGTTGTGAACGGGCGGTAAAGCCAATGAGTTTGTCCTTGGGAATTAACAATTCAAAGACATAACCGTTGCCGGATTTGCGACAAGCCGACTGGATGCCGGGCATGTCATACTGTGTCTTGTCCAACTCCTCGCCGCGTTTCCATTGCCCGACATACATGCGATTTTCCGCAGGCCTGGGTACAAACCAGAACTGGTGATCGCCCTTGACGAACTTCCGTTTGGTATGGTTGGCGTTGGTGTCGACAAACAACTCAAGCACATCACAATGCCAGAACGACTTGGGATCGGAGTTGCGCAGAATCGAGTCTTCAACTTGTCCTGCAAGCAGCAAGCCCTCCTCAGTCCATGCCATGTAAAGCTGGGCATTGCCATGATGCGCGGTCGTGCCCAGGACCCACTCGGGTAACTGATGGGCTGCATCCCAATCCGACAGTTGACCATCAATGCTGATGCTTGAGGCCTTGTGTAACGTCATCTGCCCGGGGTTGATATTCGTATCAACGGTTTCGCCATTGGTAGCAACAAATGACAGTGATGCTGACTCATTAGGCTTCCAACTCGGCGACCATGTCACCGGCACATCCAACTCCAATGTCTGACGCGGCGCGATGGCATCAATCGCAATCACCGGCTGCGGGGTCTGCCAACTGCCGGGGAGTTTGACGTGAAGCTTGCCACCAACGGATTGTGATGCAGAGGCGTTGACCAATTGCACATTTGTCGTGCTCTTACCCGGTTCGCCGACCAGTGAACTGGCGACGATTGACAACCGTTTTTGCACGCGGACACGCAGCGGCACGGTCTTGATGGCTTTGCCACCTTCAGTGACATGCAACTTCACCACCGATTCACCGTTGGCCTGATCGGCAGCAATGGTGATGGGCAATTTCACGACAGACTGCTTGCCCGGATCACATGCAAAAACGACTTGTTTTTCAGGGGTTTTCCAACCGGTGGGCAACTCAACCTGAACCTGGCCACGAATGGAGGCATCACGTTGATTGTTGATCGCAAGCTCCGCGGTGATCGTATCGCCACTGGTCACCGATTCGAGCAATGGCGAGTTAAGCTGGTAAGCGGTCTGGGCAAACCAGTTGCTGTTACGCTCAATACCTTTGGCATAGATCGGCGTGATACCCAACGCGACCGAATCTCCGGCAATGGGGTTGGCCAGATAGTCATAAAGCTGGGCACCGGCAAAGCGCACCTTCGGACCCTGCGAATCAGTGAGTGTCCAAAGCGTCGCGGTGAGTTCACCTTGATTGTCAAAGACATAGCCCCACGTACCATCGCCTGCATTGATCATGCCAACGTACTTGGGTGTCGGCAGGAGATGTGCCATGGCCGCAAAGGAACACAGCGCGAGTTTGGGTTTTTTCTCGTGATCCACCAGACCACAGCCATCAAAAAAGTTGTTGGCATCGGGACTGTCCAGGTCAAAAAACCAGAACGCTTTTTCGACACCTGTTGCCATGAGCATCATGTAACCGCGTTGGAGATACGCGGCCTGCTCCACATGACTGACGATATGTCCGGCCTTGGTGTCCCAGCCGAACTCGGTGACCCAGTGCTCGCGGGTTTTCCCGTCCATCGCACTGATGTGTTCAACATCGCGTAGTTGATCGAAATACAACCTGGCGATTTTCTGTGTCACGCCGTCGGTGTTCTTGTTATTGATATTGACTTCCGGCGGATCAACCCCGCAGTAGTGATGGGTATTGACCACGTCGATATTGCGGAAACTGCCTGATTCAATGTCAGATTTGAGTCGGTTGGGCCAGATACCCGCACGACCGTTTTCCACTGCAACCAGTTCACCATCGCCGATGACGTTGATCACATCGCCGAACTTGCGGTGAAAGTTTTTGTAATTCTGCCAATCGGTTGGGATCTCGATCTGACTGTTGCCATGTGAGGGCAGGTCGTATTCGTTGTCCAGTTCGTGATACTTGATGGAGGGGAAGGCAAGCACCATGTCCACGAGTTCACGTGTCCAGTTCAGGTCGGGTTTCAAGGCTTCGGCGGTCTTGGCGTCGGACTCCTTGAAATTGGTGATCGCTGAAGCATGGCAGGCCAGAAGCATCGCGCCCGCATCGTTGTATTCCTTGACCAATGGCGGATACCAGGGCCAACCGCCATACTTTTTGTCATCGCCCTTGGCTTTAACCATCCAGTCGAAGTTAAAGGCATAATCGCGGAACCAGACCATGCCTGCATCGCGGAAGGTTTGGATCATGCGGTGACGTCCGCCGTGGACATTCAGGCCATAGGGCGAGTCGATTTTCTGCTGCTCGCTGAGATCGGCCGGTTTAGGCAGGTATGCCAATTTCATGGTGGACTTGACGGTACTGCCATCTTCCCACTTCATGGCAGCATCCGTTGTGTAAAGTCCGTAACGTGGCAAAGACAACGGTACCGAGACGGCCATCTGACTTTCCACTGTGATAGCCATGGCTTTAGTCATGACGGTCTTGCCTGCGTTGTCAGTAATGGTCCAGTTGAAGGTGCCTTCACGCGAACCGGGCAGCCAGGATTGGGCTTTGAGTTGCAACGTGGGTTGACGCCCTGCAAAGACATTGTGCTTCTGCGACGTGGACAGATTCGTGACAAGTAGTGGCGCGACGGGTTCAGCGGCAGGTTGACCGTCCTTGATCGCGGGGCCGGGTTCCCAACCTTTGAGTTTGCCGGTGGTCGGATTGACATCGGTGATGTCGGTTTCGATGGTGATCTGATCGATGCTGAGGCTGACGTTACCGGGCTTATCGCGAGAGCCATAGTTGTGAGTGATCAGGCCCTTGAGTTTGAGCGGTTGGACCCAGTCAGATGGGATGTCGAATGAGAACAGTTGCCACTGTTCATTGAGTTTTTTGCTGAGGTTGAATTCGAACTTGCGGTTACGGTCATCCTTTTCCATGCCCCATCCATCGATGAAGGCCAGCGCCCAACCGTAGTTGTTTGTGCCACGGTCGATGCGTGCATAGAAACTGATGCGTTTGGTCTTGCCGGGGATGACCAGATCGGTGGTCGGTTCGATGAGCATGTGCTCAAAGCCGTTGCCGGTGAATGAGACGTTGAACGCCAGCGCCTTTTCGGAGACACCGAGTTTGTCCTCCGGGCAGGCCTGAACCTGCTGAACCTGTAGTGATGCGGTACTCCACTGGTTCTTCTGCCAGGAGATGTGATCGCAGTTGTCCGCCGTTTTTTCAACGGTCTGGGCATGGGTCACCGGCGCGCCAAATGCCAACATCCCGCACATCATCAGCCAAATCAGAACAAACCCTTGACGCCAATTTCGATTGTAAACCATGTGTAGACCTTGTTTTGATTAACCATTCATTTCGACATGCATACTTTTGCGACCAGAGCAACAATTGCTCAACCTTAGCGCAAAAACCAAAACAAGTCAAGCAATCTGCGACAGGTTATCATGCATCATCATGACTGATCACCCCCTGACCCTGCAACAGTTTTTGGATGTCCAGATGCACGTGGGCACCGTCCTGAGTTGCGAGCCCAATCCCAAGGCACGCAAGCCGGCATATGTCCTGCAGATCGACTTCGGGCCACTGGGGATCAAACAAAGCTCTGCACAGATCACCGAGCACTATCAACCAACGGACCTCGTGGGCAGGCAGGTCGTCGCGGTGATCAACTTCCCTGCCATGCGCATCGCGGGTATCAAATCCGAAGTGCTCGTGCTCGCGTCCATGAGTGATGCCGATGGCACCGTCCTGCTACGCCCGACGCATCCGGTCGCAAATGGTTCGCGTATCAAGTAACCGCCAACGCCAAACACCACGACTTTCGGAGAACGCCATGCTTGAATTGACCTATGCAGTTGAACCTGATCTGTCTGTCGAGGAATTCATCGACATTCTCAAACGCTCCACGCTGGCAGAACGACGTCCGATCGACCAACCCGATCGCATGCAGGGCATGGTCAAGCAGGCGGACATCATGGCCACCGCGCGCGACGCATCGGGTTTACTCGTGGGCGTGAGTCGGGCGCTGACTGATTTTTCGCATTGCACTTACCTGGCGGACCTGGCGGTCGATCAAGCGTTCCAGAAACAAGGCATCGGTAAAGCACTCATCGAATACACGCACCAGCAAGCTGGTAAACACACCCTGCTGCTGCTCATCGCTGCCCCCAAAGCCCGCAGCTATTATCCGCACATCGGCATGCAATCACATGACTCCTGCTGGATGATCCCCAGCCAACCCAACTAATCGCATAATCCCTACAGCTGTTAAAAACCGTCACAGACACCCGGTCTTCAGTTCCTGCACGACAAAAAATCTGGCGTTTCGCGTTCAACAAATTGTAAATTCAATCTGGTTATATGAATCGGCTGCCTATCGGTCGTATCCCCCCGCCATGTGATTCAAAGTGTCTCTGAGGACAAAGGGCAGAATATCTTGCAATTGATTTATACCAGTGTCGCCACCGTCGCATTCCCCGAGGACGATTTAAACGCCCTCCTGTTTAAATCGCGCAAAAACAACAAGGAATCCGACATCACCGGCATGCTGCTCTATGACAACGGCACATTCCTTCAAATCATCGAAGGCCCGGACGATGCCATCCAGCAACTGTTCAGCAAAATTGAAAAAGATGATCGCCACGAACGCATCATCACCATCAGCCAACGCTCCATCCCCCGGCGTGACTTTGATCAGTGGTCCATGGGTTTTGTCCGGATCAACAAGGATCAATTCCTGTCACTGCCAGGCTACGAAGACTTTTTCGAGGGCGAACCGTCATTATCTCACCTGCGCAAGGAAGCCTGGCTGACCCGCCGAATCCTGCTGTATTTCAGAGATGGATTGTGGAATCGGGAAATGGCAGCATAAATTCGACATTCTCCCAAAGCAAAAGCCGCATGATGCGTCACACATCATGCGGCTTTTTTTGTTTATCTGGATTTTGTCGCGGTCAATCAGGTGTAGAACAACTGAGCGGTCGCGGTGCAATCGGTGTCGGGGACGACGCGGACCCAGTGAGCACTGAAGCCTTCGGGGAAGGTGTGCTGGACGTAGCCTTTGGGCGGTGCAACCATTTTGGCGTAGGTGACGAATTCGCCACAGCCCATGAAGTCGACCTGGATATCGAAGGTGGCCTGCTTGTCCGCATCGTGTTTGATGTGGATGCACTTCTTGTCAAAGCCGGTCATCAGGTAAGGGTCAGATGCTTCACCTGCCTTGACTGCTTCATCCCACCAGGGACCGCCCCAACCAGTGGGTTTGCCGAGTTTCCAAAGGTCATCGGTCTTGCCGAACCAGAGTCCGGATTGCGGTTCGGCACTGCCGGGATTGGAGGCGTTATCCGCACCGAGGACAAGCATGCCACGGTAGGTGCAGAAGTCGCCATGGACCCACAGGTGCGTGCTGATCGGGCGGACACCCCAGATGCGGTTGTTGTATGCCCACGGTGAGAGTTCGTAGAACATGCCATGGTGATCCATGAGCAGACGTTCGTGTTCGACTTCACGGATGCGCGGCCACTCGGTTTGCCACTTGTGATCAAAGCAGTGCGAGCTCTTGGGCAGACGATAGGTCCGCCATGTCTTGTCCGCATCGGTGTAGACCTTGAGAATGGCAGAAGCCTGATCCCAACCGGATGCGAAGGTGGTGCCACCAAAACCTTCACGACCTGCGGTGCAGACGAAGGGTTTCTTCTCAAGAATGGTCCAGTTTTCGCCATCCCATTCAGCCAGGCGGCCCTGGTCGCGTTCGCGTTTCCAGTCGTCTTCGTTGTACTCATTGGAACAAACGATGAACTTGCCAAAGCAGGAATAGCAGTCCTTGAAATGAACGCGACCTTCACCTTCGGTGCCCAGGATTTCCTGGAGGTCCATGATCTGCTTGCATTCAAACGTAAGGGGATTGAGTTCGAAAACTTCACCTTCCATGGCCAGAACATAAACCAGTTCCGGATCGGTCAGATGCTTGGCCACGCCACACAGACGACATGGAACCAACTCCTCAATGGTGGTCACATTGTGATCCGGATCGACCACGTGCGGGCCGATGATCATGCGGTTGGTGTTGTGATGGACAAAGCGGTTGGCATAGGTGCCGTCGACCGCTTCGGGGTGCTTGATCATCTGTAGATTTTCATCGATGACACGCATCCCTACGCCAGCGCCGGAGTGCGCTTTGTGCGAGTTGTAGTTGACGACATAGAGCTTGCCGTTCCAGGGTTGCAAACAACCGACACCAATTTCCGACTTGGGCGGGCCGAGTTCTGCGACTTGCGCCAGGCTTGGGATGACGCCTGAATAGCTCTTGGGTTCGATGTAGCCAGATTCACCGGGCTTGGCACAATCTGGGGTTTTCGTGCTGCTTTTAACGGACATTTTAACCTTCTCCTCGTTGGGATGTAATGAGAGATTTCACCTGGATTAATTCTTCGACGGACGCGTCGATTTGTTGTTGATTCATTTGCGAACTGGATAACGCAATGGCTGCATAAGTCGGATTGCTCCCCAAGCCCACGGCTACGGTAGTAAACCGATTCTCGGGACGGGCGATGGCATAACCTTGCGTTCGGATGAGCTTGAGTTCCTTGAGTAGATCATTCACCGAATCAAAGCCGTCAATCTCACGGTTGTGATACAGATCACGCACTTGCTGGTTACTCAGTGATGCGAGCATCACCCGACCGATACCGGACCGTGATGCAGGATAAAGCTCGGCAGCGCCCATGGCCATCGGTGTCGGCATTTCGTGATTGGCGTGATACAGATAACAGGTCTGATCCCGCCAAAGCACACCCATGGCAGCGATGCGACCGGGCTGAAGCAGCTTCTCCAGATGCGGCACGACATCACGAATCAAACCCGAACCATGCAATGACTGCGCGGAGAGCACGTGCATGCCCGGTCCCGGAACATACTTGCGATCCGGCTGCTGCTGGGCCACGCCAATCGCTGCCAAAGTCTTGAGCAGTCGGTTGGCCTTGGTCGGCTCCATGTCCAACAGCCGTGCCAACTCACGCGAACCAATCGCCTTACCCGAACCGGCTAACGCCTGAAGCACGGACAATCCATCGATCAGTGACTGGTTGGGTTGGGCTGGAAGCATGTTGCTATATTAGCACCAACAATTCCAAAGGCAAGGGGATTGGGAAAAAAAAATTCGTAAGTCGAATCGCGCTTCGCGGCACATGCAATTTCGGATTTCGGATTTCGGATTTCGGATTTCGGATTTCGGATTTCGGATTTCGGATTTCGGATTTCGGATTTCGGATTTCGGATTTCGGATTTCG
>PAIY01000224.1 GCA_002704825.1 Phycisphaeraceae bacterium | reverse complement strand
GGTATGCCACTGTCCATCGGGGTTGATCTTGAGCCACTTGGTTTGGTGCGTTTGCCCGGTACCGTCTTTGAGTCGCATGGAGAAATGTTTGAGCGTGGTCGAGCGGAGTTCCAGAGTCATCGCTTCCAGGGATTGGATGACGGGTTCAGCGGTGTGGATGCTGGCTCCGACATAGGTGCCTGCTTTTTCAACGTGCATTTTAAGTTGGACGAATTCACTGTCATCCGTGTCCTTGAGCACCATCGCTTTGGCGGATGTATTTTTGCCAACGATGTAGGTTGAGAGATTGGGCACTTCGCCGATATTGAGCGTGATGTCATGCCAATCAGGTTTGATGTTGGTGGACTGGGGTTGTGACTCCGAAGCCTGGGATGGGCTTTCGTCCTGCGGTTCATACATCATGTACAGATCACGGACAGTGATACTGAATGTTTTGTCCGCGGTGGTGGGACTGCCCCCGATAATGGCGATGGTTTTAATCGGCCCATGCCACTTGCCGTCTTTGGCGCCGCCCCAGCGTTCGTACTTGGCGACACTTTCCACAGCCGAGGCACGGCCCATGTTCTGGAAGAACGCGTGTACCGGCAAGGTGATGCGTTGCCAATCGTCGATGTCCTTGATGTTGAGCGTGATCTGGTGACATTGATTCGTGACGTCAATCAATCGCAACGTGACACGTTTACACCCGATGACCTTGGCTTCGAAAGAGAGAAAGGAGGGATCGACCAACGGTGTCTTGCGGAGAATCTGCACGTAGGCCCCACCGCCGGAAAAGTCACCGGTGAGTTGCACGGCCTTGCCTTGATCGGTGTCGATGAGTTTGGCATCGCCCTTGGCGCCGGGGAATTCCCTACCGTTATCGAATCTGAATCCACCGGTGTCTTTGCCAGCTTCGATGAGTGTTGCTTTTTCCTGTGCATGCAAACTGGATGCTGAAAACACAAGCAACATGCAAAACAGGATTGCAAACGGGTTGCGGTGACACATGGGACCATTAAACATACTGATATTCCTTGTATTCATCTGCTGGGGACAAAGACGATGCAGATCAATTGCTTCATCAAATCGTGTGACTGTTGCGGTCTCTGTTAATCGGTGGGTGAGGGTTTGTGTGAAGGTTATTACGGAACCAGCGTGCCGTTGCCAGCACTGTCATACTGGTAAAGCTCGCCCTTGTAATCGTAAATGTATTGCGGCTTGACGTTCGTATCGGTTCTGAGATATCCGGGTAATGCGCTAAAGGCGTGGCCGTCAGCAAAGATGACATTGCAGTTGGCCTGGTGTTGAGCACGTAGACGCCCGCCCCAGTTACTTGCACCGTTGCGTTTGAAGTTGCCAATCATGTGCCCGCCGCCGTTGGGTGTCGAGGGATGTTTGGACAGGCTGTCACCAAAGAGAATCTCCCTGGACGGTTCGCGCATTTCGTTATGGACATTCACGCCGATGACCAACTTGTTACCGGCAGTAGGGATGCCGGGGTTGAGTGTGAAGCCCTGGAAGTACGTGCCATAGCCGTATTGTTTGTCATAGCTGTTGGACAGATACGCAGCATAGGAGATGTTGAACCCCGCAGAACTCGTGCTGTTTGAATCCGTTGCGTAGTACTCACTTTCCGGGCAGACACGGACATCGGGCGTGATGTAGCGGGTCCCGCTGGGCGTATCGGTGACGCTGTAGCCATAAGCCAGGAAGTAAGCCCAGAGCTTGATGTTGCCACCCTTGGTCCGGTAGAGAATCTGATGCTCATTAAAGTCCGTTGCATAGGTGATCGCCCCGACCGTGCACTGCCTGAGATTGCTCAGACACATGCTGGTGCGGGCAGCCTGGCGAGCTTTCCCCAATGCAGGCAGGAGTATGGCAATGAGCAGCGCCACAATCGACATAACAACCAATAACTCGATTAAGGTAAAACCATGCTTACTCACCGTTCTTGCGTCTCGGATCATGTTGTGATTCCTTGAAGAGTCGGCTTGCGTATTTGTACAATTATTGTATTCTTTAAACAAAGTGATTGTCAACCATTTCCTGCGCTATTTTTTGGACAAGAAGATTGCAGACAGAAAAACCGATCGCCTGTCAATCCCGATGTTTTTGCTGATACCACATTGATGTACAATGTTTTACCCTGAGCATCGCATCGGTCCACGCTGGGTTTGAGAGAGATAAAGAAAAGTTCAATGGCCAATCGCAAACGCTACACACAGATCGCAGAACTGCTTCAGCGACGCATTCACCAGGGCGATTACACCGGCAAGCCGTTACCGTCTGAAGAGTTCCTTGCCATGGAAACCGGCGTCTCGCGCATGACGGCAAGGCGCGCGATTCTTCACCTGATGGACCAGGGCATCATCACCCGCCAACCCGGCAGCCGCGCGGTGCCCAACGACAAGAACAAGTCCATCCTCCCCTCCCTTGCCATGCTCACGCCCGCATGCTCCAGTGAATCGATCACGCGTTGGCGATATGACATTGAACGCACAGCCAGCGAAATGAATCTGCGTGTTCGACCGGTGGAATATGTTCATGAAGACGACCCGAGCATTCGCGAAACACTCGATGAGTATCAGGGGGTGTTTTTTGTTCCCACTGCCAAGTTGCCCAAACTCATCGAATCCTGGCAGGATTACCGTGCCAAGCTCATGTGCATCTCTGCGGACCTGACGCATCTGCATATCCCATCCATCTGGGACTTTCCTCCCCAGGGTGCAGACATGGTTCTTGAACACATGTATGAAATCGGTTGTCGCAATGTCATGTGCCTGAATGTCCAGCCGATGGACACGGTGATCAATGCATGGATCGACAGCTATCAACGTTGGGTCAAACGACACAATCTCACCGAGCACATGCACGACACACCCCGTGCCCTGCTCAGCCGGGGCGCCTGCGAAGAAGCGACCAACGAATTTAAAAACAACCCAGGCAAGTACGACGGCGTCTTTGCCACCACGTTACCTGCAGCATTGGGCTCGATTCGTGCAGCGCATAATTGTGGTCTGAAAATCGGCAAGGAAATGGCGGTCGCCACCGTTGATGGCGGTGTCTTCTTCAGAGAGTACCTGCCTGATATCACCTGTGTGGATGCGCCGGATCTCGTGCCGGTGATCAAGCGCGCGATCGAATGGATCCTCGGTAAATCCCGCAGCAAGCAAAACCCCGGCATGCTCGTCCCGGATGTGCTTAAACTCTACAAGGGCGAATCCACGTTGGGCTTTGCATCAACGCCACGCTAGAGCGGTTCCAGCAATTCATTTTCACGTTTTTGTAGATAAGGGATTTGTGATTTGTGATTAGGAATTAGGGTTAAGACAAAATACAAGGCGATACCTGAATAACAGCCCTAATCACCAATCCCTTTGATATGGTCGTTGAACATGAATCTCTGGAAACGCTCTCGTAATACACCACACAAGTAATCTCATGCATCGCTCATTTCGTCATTCCCGCGTAGGCGGGAATCCAGTGATATTCTGTGTGTACTTGCATATTCCACTGAACGCCCACCTGCGCGGGTGCGACTGAAGGTGAAAATTCTTTCAACCGCTCTATAGCAATATTCAAACCGTCTGTGGCAACAGCGGCCGAGCATGATACGTCTGCATGAACTGCGAGGTCGTGACGATGCGGCTTTGCTCCAGTTCACTTGCCATCACGCGACGTCCAAGTTCGCAGGCCTGCTCAGCCAAAATCCCACAACGCACCGGCAGGAGTTGTGATGCAATCGGTGCAGGCATGTTCCCGGTCTTGATCATGTCCACAAATGTCTGACAAAAACCAAGCTGAATTGACGGGATATCCAGTTCCAGTTCATGTTCACCCTGCTCATCCGTCCACTGAATCACACGCGCGCGATCCGAACCAACATACACATCGCCTTGAACTCCACTGATATGACAACAGGCAAAATGCACGGACTTTTCGGTGATCGCAACCGGTTCAATCCACTGCACACCCGCACCCAACAGTCCAGCAAGAAACTCCCAGCCGTGAACTCCGTAGTAAAACCGAGGCATCGGCGCATGGACTGCAAAATGCGTCACCTTGCTGATGTCGATGGATGCAGCAGCTTCCTGTGTCGGCTTACACCATCGCCAACCCGACCCTGTCATCACCGGTGAACCGGTCTGCTGCTGAAGCGCAATCAGTGATTCAATGTCAGACACACTGCCGACAGTCGGCTTGCACATGAACACGGGGACATTGCGTTTGATCAATTGGGCAGCACGTTCAAACCGCTTGTTCCAATCCACGCCCAACACCATCACGCCATCGACCAAGTCGGCTAACTGCGCGATCGACTCAACAACCTGACAGTCAAACATGTCAGCAAAAGCAGCAATTTCCGACGCATCACGTACATCGCCGTGATCATACACCGCGGTCACCTGCACGTCAGCCATGTCGTTTAATCGCTTGGTAAATGCCAGCGCGTGGCCGGTATCCAGATCCATCAAACCTATACGGATCATGGCAGCACCTCGACTTCTCGTTTTTCCTGTGATTGGGGATGACGCCCCGCGGCCTGCATCAGACAGTTCACCGCCTGACGATGCGCCGGACTGGACGGCATGCCATAAAGCACCGGGTCATCCGTCTGTCGCATCTGATCCAATAACCGTCCCGCCAAATCCTGACAGACTGCTGCGTACTTAGTGTCACCCGCCAGGTTATTCACTTCCGCCGGATCGTTCTGTAAATCGTAAAGTCGCAACGGGGGATGACGCAGCCCGGCCTTCTCCATGGAGTCATGCACCTGGCTGCGATGCACCCACTGCTGTGTCGGGTCCATCCATGCGCGTGTCGCTTCAAAGCTGGCAATGAGCTTGTAACGATCGGTTCGGATGCAGCGCAAGGGATCGTAATAATCGTGATACGTCATCTCGGCATAGAGTTCTTCACGTGCCGATTCATGGTTGAACATCGCCCCAGCATGACTCACACCCTGCACGGTTTGCGGGACAGCAAGTCCGAGCAATTCGCAGATCGTCGGGTACAAGTCGATCATGCTCATCAAGCCGTTGTAATCCTTACCAGCCTGTGAATCGAGCATCGGCCCGGACATCACCACGGGGACTTCAAGGCCCGGATCGTAAAGCGTGCACTTGGCGCGGGGGAACGGCATGCCGTGGTCGGCGGTGAAGATCACCAGCGTGTTGCCTGCCATGCCGTGATCAGCTAACGACTGAAGCATCTGCCCCACGGCCTTGTCCGCCAACTGCACCGCCGCCTGAAACTCACCCAATTCCTTGCGTACTTCCGGCGTATCACTGAGAAAACCCGGGACGGTGACATCCTGCTCCGCATCACCAAACCCTTGCGTGAAACCGGTCGGGCTTGCTGGATCACGATGCGGTTCAAAGAGTCCGACCTGCAGGTAAAACGGCTTGTCACTGCCCTTGTGCTCCGCGAGAAAACCATCAACATGGTCTGCGATATCCATGCAACTCACGCCTGCAAAATCATGGCCCGGGCAACTGGCGATGCGCTCATCAAAACCGAGCCGCGCTGTGCGATTGGCTTCATGCTGCAAGCCTGCAAGCACGGTGTGATACCCCTGCGAGCAAAGGTATTGTGGCAAGGTCAATTGATCATCCGTCAGGTCCCAGGCAAAGCGACCATGCGTTAACCCCAGGACGCCCGTGCAATGCGGATGTCGACCGGTGGTGATGGCTGCTCTGGCAGGTGAACACTGCGGCGCTGCTGCAAAACTCTGTGTGAAACGAAGGCCTTGCTGAGCGATCGAATCGACATGCGGCGTTTTAACCGTGTCAATGCCATAGCAACCCAGGTAACGCCCCAGGTCATGGCATGTGATCAAGACAACATTCACGGATTGGCGCTGTATCACTTCAAACGTCCTTTACTCACTTGGCCCTCAGCAAGCCCAGGCCAGTCAGAAACGCATCGGCATCCGTAATGGATTTTTGATGATCTTCCATCTGACCCTTTTTGGCATTGAAAAATCCGTGCTTGCGACCTTCATAAGCAATGAGTGAGGCATTCACGCCCAGGGCTTTGAGTCCGTCGACAAATTTCTGTGCGGTGGCAAACGGGACAACCGGGTCCACCGTGCCATGCAAAACCAGCGTCGGCGGCGCGGTCTTGCTTAACTGATGCATGGGGCTTGGAGCGGTGATATCGGCAATAGCCTGTGTTGCATAGTTCTTGTTTGAGCCGCAAAACTCAGGCACATCCAACACCGGGTTGTATAGCACCATCGCATAGGGCTCCACGGGAAGCGACTTGCTGCCAGTCTCCGGGTTGGCGCACAGCGCCGTCGCTGCAGCGAGATGACCGCCTGCTGACCCCCCCATCAACACAATCTTGCTCGGGTCAATCCCAAGGTCCGCTGCATTTTCAAAAGTCCACTGGTAGGCTGCCTTGGTGTCACTCAGACAGTCGTTGACATTGGCTGCGGGCTTGGTTTTGTTTTTCAGAAGTCGGTATTCAAAACTCATGGTCACCATGCCATGTTCGCGCGTGAAGTACTGACACTGCTTACCGAAGTGGCCGGGGGTTCCTTTGACCCAACCCCCACCGTGATAGCAGACCAACGCAGCACGTTTGTCGCCGGTTTTCCAGTCCTTGGGATAGTAGATGTGGACTTTGAGTTCAATGCCATCGACAGTGCGATAGACATGGTTGAACTTGATCTTCTGTTCGTCCGCCATCACCGTGATCGTCATCAAAGCGACCAGCACGAAAAACCATTTGAATCCAAACTTCATTTGCTTTCCTTTACCTTGCTGACCAGTTTGTTACTGGTCATCGTCCCAGCGCGCTGAGCTGAGATTTCATATTCCGATGTTTGCCCATTGAGAATCTGATGGACCTCGGTGAGCATGATGCTGGTGTAACGCCCGCGGCCGGATGAGCCTGCAAAATGCGGGGTAATCACCACGTTATCCAATTTCCTAAAGGCACTGTCCTCAGGTAGCGGTTCGGTGAAATGCACATCAAAAATGCCGATGATCCGACCCTTTTTCAGTTCTGCGAGCAGGTCCGCTTCGTGAACCAGTCGCGCCCTGCCGGAGTTGATGATCACCGCGTTGTCCTGCATCGCAGCCAACTGCGGTGCGCGGACTTTCTCGACGGTGTCCTCACGTAAAGACTCACAGAGATGCACCACGTCACTGCGTTGGAACATCTCATCAAAGCCGACCTTCTCCACACCAAGTTCAACTGCCACTTGAGGTGAAAGGTAATCATTGTGGACGATGATGGTTTCAGTGCCCAGTGCTTTGAGTTTGCGGATCAGATGTTTGGCCACATCACCAAAACCCCAGATGCCCACGGTTGCCTGATCCAGTCCCTTGATCCTGCCACCGGTGAAGGTTTTGAATTGCTTGACCGCAGAGCCAAACTGCGCGTTATCCGTCAGACGGCGAAGTCCGACCATGGTCATCATCAACGCATACTCAGCCACGGAGTCGGCCATGTAGCGATTACAGGAAAGCAGCTTGATGCCGCGTTCAAAGATGGCTGGTGAGACAATGGGTTCGACACTGCCTGCTGCATGAGCGATAACCTTGAGTCGGTCATTACTTGGGAGTAAGTCTTCCGTGAAGCGCGGTGCGCCCCAACTGGTGATCACTGCATCGACATCTTCAAGTAACCTGGGCCAATCTCCGACGGGGACTTTATTGCCCTGTGCGGTGAGGAAACATTCGATCCCCAGATCGGAAGCCAGTTTTTCGGACTTGGCATGCCAGAGTTGTTGACGACGATCATCATCAGGCAGAACCAGACAAACGCGATTAGACATCAGTTGCCCCTTTCAAAGCATGTTTCAAACAAACACATTGTACTTTTCAAGGGTAGCATCCAATTAATCTCCAAGCACGACCATGGCTTCACAAATGGAGTTCCAGTTATTTTGCGTATTGCCGTTACTGGTGATGCGGACATAACGCACGTTGATTTGATCAAAGCCGAAGAACTCCGGCTTGTCCTGCGGGGTATCACCGGAACTCTTGCCATCAAAGACCTGTTTCCAATTTTTGCCATCCACGGAAACGTCAATTTTAAATATGGCTTTCCGTCCGTTTGAGCGATACCAGACGATATCCATGCCCTTGACCGGCAAGACACGTCCCAGGTCCATGGCAAGTTCAATGCCGGTTCCCTGTGAAGCAAAGTACGTACTGAGATCACCATCAGCTGCATCCTCAGCAGGGTGTCCGACGTTGGGATGACTAGTGCGAATCCGACGGTAAAACGGATAGTGTTTGCGACCTTCGGGATATGCATCCAGGTAGACTGTATTGCCCACGGATAAAGCTTTGGGCTTCATTTGCAGGAAACCAGCGAGAATTTCCAGGGGGAGATTAACGTGATCACCCTGCCAACGCAGCGGTTGGTCCAGTTCCATTTTCTGGCCGTCAATCTCACAGAAATTCTTGCCGTTAAGACAGCGCAGTTCCGTGTTGTTGTGGTGAACCAGAAGCATCTTGTCATCGATGCTGACTTTGGCATTCACCGCTTTGAACACCGGCAGTGCATCCACCATGGTTTTCAACTCATTGAAGATGAGTTCTTTGACGGGGATGCGTTGACCATTGATGATCACGCGCGGCGCCTGCATCTTGCCGGTGTTCACCGGTTTGATATCGGTGTAGTCGGGCTTGTCGACGGAAGCGAATTTCATGGGCTTGGCATGCAGTGTGTATTGGCCGGGTGTCAGTTGCAGGTACAGTGCATTGTTCGCCTCAGTGACCTTGCATTGATAGGCCTTGAGCTGTTCTGCCTTGGGCTTGAGATACCAAAGGCCGTGTTTCAAGCCGGTGAATAAAACCTTGCTGTTATCCGCATGCACTTCAAAGTCGATGGCATCATCATGAAGCACATCGGACTTGGGGAAGTAGACCTGCCAACCGTCGATGGCAACACCATCCATGTTCGCAGTCTGGATTTTTTCCACTGGCATGGTCTTGCCCAGTTCGCGGTCCATGATCTGCATGACGTTGAAGAAAGTCGAAACGGATTGCCCGCTGCGGTCTTCAAGTTCAGTGCGGAAGCCTTCGTTGAAGGGTGTGAGTGAGCCACTGCCGTGCTTGGTGATCTTGATGGGGAAGGTCTGATCAAAGACGGGGTTTTGCCCATCGGGTCCGCCGACGCAGCGTTTTTCGAGTTTGTCTGCTTGGGGGAGTAGCGTTTGTAACACCATACGCCCCGTATCGTTTTCCAGAGCAGCATCCACAATAATCTGCCCTGCCTTGTCGGTCGGCTTACCCACGGTTTGGAGCAACCAGATTTTCCGCATGTCCGGCTTGGTGGTGTGCATGCGATCGTAAACCAGCAGCGTTGCAGGACGATTCGGATCATCCATGTTCAGCGTCACAAAATGACGTTGATAGGATTGCATCTTGGCGCGATAGGCTGGCGTTAAATCCGTACGGAGATAGCTGTACAAAGGCTTGACGGGATTGGGGCCAAAGTCATGACTGATGATCGAGCCGGACTTGGCGTGTTCAAGCAACTGATCAAGTGTGCGGAATTCCCTGGCATTTGCGGGGAAATGCTGACCGCCGTCATTGACGCCCTTGTCGTAGGTCTCCGTCGGATCATAGGCAAGCATGGTGTTATGCGAGATGCTGCGTTTGTTGAAACTCCAGTCGAACGGCGTGCCGTACTTGGGATACGCGCCGGTGTCGATGGCTAAATGTCCGCGGTAGAAAATCTGAAATGCGCCAGCATCCAGATGCTGGTGATTGTTAAAGTGATACCCCGCGCCCTTCATCTCGATGACTGCGACATCACTGTCCCGACCCATCGTCCAACCCGTGCGCGCGATCATGCCCCCCAAGGGTTCTGCGAAGAACTTGGTGGTGGGCAATTCGTTCATGTCTGCCGACTTGATCGATGGATCATAAAACAACAGAAACTCGATTGGGTTACTGCGAGCAAAACGCGTCACGCCACGACGCTGTGATTCAGCACGGAGATACGGGTCTTTGTAATAGTTGGAGACCTGCAAAAGCGCGTCGAAAATGTTGTACGGCTTGCCACCCATGTTGGTGTCACCATCAATCAAGGCTGAACCGTTGGGGCAGGTGGCATAGACCCAGTGATAAGGTACCTTACCTTGATCAGCCGAATAAATATCCTTGCCAACCATGCGTTTAAATAGCCAGGCGGAGTAGATTTCCCAATGGAAACGGTACACGCCGTAGCCGATGCCCTGGTGATGTCGATGTGATGGGTAGAAGAAGTTTCGCGCTTCGATAAACTCTGCAAACAGACGCCCTGCTACATGGTGATACACGCTGGGGTCTTCATCGAAAAACGCAATGGCAGCAGAGAGCTGATCACGCAGCAGCTGGGCTTCGCCACCATGTCCGGTGATCGCGCCCTGACGGTATGGCGGGTAACGCATCTCCATGCGGCCGGCAAGTTTCCTGGTCTTTGCAATGATCTCGCGTTTCTGATCTGCCGTGAGTAACGGGTAACACCAGTCGTAGATCAAACCGGTGGTGAAAATCACTGCACCATAATCACGCGTCACGTCATTGCGTTTACCAAACGTGATGCGATCAAGCATGTCGATGTGTTTATCGACGGCACTTTGCCCCATGAAGGTATCACCGTCGATGACATAACGCATCGCCTGAGATAGCTGTGCATTGAGTGTTGCGTTGCTGAACTGATTGTCCTTGGGAAGGACAGCTTTATTGATATTTGCTGCCACATCACAAATGGTCTTCCATGCCTGTTGCATGAATTCGTCGGAGGCAATCCGCTGCTTGAGGACGGGGATGAACTCAGGGGTGATCAACACGCGCGGGTGATGTGCCGGCGGTGTGATCTCGGGCATCGGGTATTGGAAGTTTTCTTCCTTGTCCTGTGATGCGGCATTGGCAACGGGCAAGGCGGTCAGAAGCATCGCCATGACGATGGCTGCGACGGTACCCGTGATCAATCGGAATGGTTTAAGTGTGCCTAACAAGTGCGGACTCCCAATGACAGAGTGAATTACTGAAGCGGGCGCTGGGTTTGATCAGCATGCCCCGGTGCGACATCGGTATAGCTGCCATTTTCATCACCGATGGTGATTTCGTCGAAGTAGATCACGCGTTTTTCCGGTCCCTTGTAGGAGTAAAGCCCCCATGAAGGATACGGGCCGACGAGGTCGTTGTAACCAAGATCAATATCTTTGATGTCCAGAACCTTCCTGCCGTCCTGCCAGAGTTCAACGATGCCCTTCTTCTCCAGGCTGAACTTCACATGCACGACAAAGTCGGTCCAGCGATCCCAAAGGTCCTGTTGTTTGCAGACTTCGTGGGACGTGCCGTTGGGTCGGATGTTGTCATTCTTGGGTGAGACCTGATCGTGATCATAGGTATGCCAGAGACGCAGTTGATTATCTCGCAGACTCATGCTCACCGGCGGGACGCGCCAGGGTTCCTTGAGTTGAAAGTCCGGGGTGGCATGCAACTGGAAAACGAGCACATGCGTTTTAATCTCCGGCTTCATTTCATTGGAAGGCAGGTAAAGACTAAAGCCGTACCAGCGATCGGTCGTCGCAGACAAAGCTGATTTACCATAGTGAATCATGGCTTTTTTGGACGTGTTGGATTTTGCCAACCCGCTGGTGCGCCATTCAAAACGCATGGCCCTGGTTCCGACGCGGGGTTTGGGTTGCGTGACAAACTGGGCAGCATATTCAGGATTCTGAAACTGTGCCTGCGCCCATGTCGGGCCGCTGTTATCCGTAGGACGACCGCCACCGAGGAATTGGAACGTCCCGGTTTCGAAGCTGTCGTAGAAGATGATGTTCTTGCCGAAGTCCTGCGGGTTGAGCTTGGCCATGTTCGACTCAAGCGTTTTGAGATCGGGGATTTTGACTTTGGGTTCTTCGTTTTTCTGATCCGCGGTGCAGGCGACTGTGAGACTGCAGAGCAGCAGGAAGATCAGTGAAAATCGTGCTGGAAGATGAGAGTTCAAACCACGGGTCATGGGGTTCTCCAAAATAGCGTTGGATTGAAAATCAGGTCGGTTTAGAATCAGGGTTGACGCCACATGAGCTCTGAATCATTTTCGTACAACTGCGGGTCATCAATGGGCAGGGTCTTGGCGTGACCGTCCATGTAGGAGTATGGCATCATGGTGTCATGCTTGGGCCAACGGTTGGACCACGCAGTGACTGTCCAGGCTTCGAGCACATCTCTGTGTGATGACTGGCTGTGTCCCTTGACACAAATGCGATCACGTGAAGGGAAGCAGGCGACATGCATCAACTCACTGGGTGAGATGATGCCTTTGGTGTTCATGTAGCGGTAGGTGTCGCCGGAATCTGAAATATTCTGATACACGTCGTTACCATAAAATCCGACATTTGATTCGCATTGCGTTGCGTATTCGACGGGTGCTTTGACGGTGATACCTGATGAGGTACCGAGGTTGATCTCAACCCGTTCTTTGGCACCGGGACATTCGTAGTATTCCGTGATTTTGGAATAAGCGTAGAGTGGTGCCCACCAACCACTGTTGTTGCCATCGAACTTGTTCCACCCCAGAGGCAGGATGCCAGAAAAGTCGTTGCCATAGGTTGCAAACGAGATCGACTGCTGCCGGAGATTACTGGTGCATGCCATGGTACGCGCTGCGACACGTGCTTTTGACAGTGCGGGCAGGAGGATGGAGATCAGCAGCGAGATGATGCTGATCACCACCAATAGTTCAATGAGCGTGAAGGCGTGTTTGCGAGAGGTGGACATGGTGATTCCTTTCTCATGAACCCGGAACTTGATGCATGATGTCTGAGGCGTATTCAAAGGGTTACTCATTTTCATTTTTGATACACATCTGATCAATGAATAAATCAACGGATGCGGTTTGACTGAGTTCGCCCAGGAAGGTCTGGACCTCCGCGGTGACAACCGCAGCATGATCATCAGCACGCCAACCGGACTTGATGGTTTGCGTATCCAGTTCACCGATGACGCCATGGAAGTCGGATTGATGATCGGCTTGTATGACGGTGAGCTTCCAGTTGATGGTTTTGCCTCTGCCGTCTGCGGTGAAGCTGACGCCGGTGACCGGCCCGTGCGCGGTGTCGAGCTTGGTGATCAAGAGTTTGTTGCCTGCTTCGGGGTCCAGTTTCTTTTGGCCGACTTTCCAGGCGACGGTCAGGTTTTCATGGTTCTTGATATTGACGATCAAGGCATCGACGGTGTTGCGGAAGGTCCAAAGGTTGGCATTACGGAAACCAAACCGCAGTTGCGACTTGGTGATGTCCGCGCCGTCGTTGGCTTTCAAAGCGATGTTGTCGATGGATGCGGTGACAGGTTGATGAAAGAAGCTGATGCGCTTCTCAGCGGGGCTACTCAGTGCGGTCTTGGAATAGGGTCGACCGCTGGCGTGGAGCACGGCTTTGCCATCGGCTTCGGTGACCTGGCCTGAGGGGCGCCAGTAGCTTGTGTGCCCGTTGCCGGCATCCTGAATCCTGCCGTTGTCAAAGCTGTCACAGAGAATCGTCTTATCGCTGGCATAAGCCGACTGCTGGGCCAACAGACCACAGACAACCGCCAGCAACACCCCGCGCGACTTACGACACAAACCAGAGATCACCACACCAATCCTTTCAAAAACACGCGCATGGTCTGCGCCCAAATGATCCACATGATGATAGACCGGCAAGATCGCAATATCAATCACAATTGCAATATTTTTAATCTCAATATTTTTATTGACGCTAATTTGAAACAAGTTATTGCTCACAACACCGTATAGACGCAATATTGCGTCCAATTGCGTATACTCAATCAGTTCCGACGGTTCGCAAATCAAATTTGTTTGTCAACCGGTCCACGCCCCCAGCCCATCTGTAACGATTATGACGACGGACGATGAATTTCTCTGCATCGCGAACACCGTTTCATTTGGACGCTCTCATTGTGGTGATACGTTGAACTTCGGAGGAAAGCTGCGGGATTTTTGACGCAGCCCACTGGAGAGATGCCCATACACCCCACACCCCACGTGTCGGGCGGTTGCTGTGATATTGCTCTGGAACATGCAGCTGACTGTCAGACACATGCTCATCATCTGGATCACCACCACCATTCGCTGGCGTGGCTTGATCGACACTGCCCTGCTGCTGCCAACGACCTGCAACAACAACTCGCCAAGTTGGACATGATTCGCCAGGCTGCGATCCAACACAAGCCCATCGACATCTGGCTTCAGAGTTCACCTTTGGATGATCTGGAAGTCTGTTCGACCGATGAAGACGCTTATCAATGTCGTCCGCTGTTGAGCCAAAGTGTCGAACAGGAAGATGACGCATCGCATGATGATGACGCACTGGCGTTGGCAACTTTGCCCCCTGTCGACCTGCAACCCCCGCAACCCAAACTTGATGACCGACTGGTCCCTGCTGGGATCGTTGGCATTGATCCGCCGATTCAGCGTCCGAAGCGTGAACCGCTGCCCCCACGTCACACATCGCCCGATCAGGCGTCGAGCATGAAACAGGGTTGGCTGATGCGCGTGTCGATGCTGGTACTGCTGTGTCTGGCGGTGGAAGGTCTCATTGCCAAGTGGCTGTTTTCGTGAACGAATAAAAATGACTTGTTGCATTGTGATCAATGCAGTCCAAGGTTATGCTAAAGGTTGCCACGGACGGCAACCACAAAAAGGAGACGCGATGACAGCCAGGGATGGTTGTTATCTGAAGTGATCATGTGGTTTGACCGTGCCCGTTTCGGACATCTCGACGACGATGCCTTTGAGGCATTGCACCATTATGCCAAGCAGCAGGATGAGCAAAAGCCCGAATCCAAGGAGTCGGACGAAGCGCAATCTGTACCTGTCAAACGCGAGAAACAGGAAAAAGTCGGCACGGACTCCGTCCTCAAACTCACCGATTTTGCGCACCTCAAACCGTCCAGCAAGGCAGCCCGCCAAACCCCTTCCATCAAACCGATCAAAGACCCACACGACGGTCGCTGGGTGCTCGCGGTCCGTACCGCTGAATCCATCCGTCATGGGAAGCTGGCAGCTGACAAACGTGATCGCCTGCTCAAACTCGGCAAACTCCTGGGCCTTAGTCCCATGGACAGTCACCGTATCATCTCCGTCATCGTCGCCCATGCTGAGAGTGGCATTGCCCCTGCCCAACTCACCCGACAATCCTTCGCGGAACTCGAACAAGCTGCCCCACCTCCCATGCGATCGGTTGGCAAGATCAACTGGATGATGGTTGCCATGTCTACCATCCTGCTCATGCTCATTGAGTTCGCAGTCCTCTTTGCGTGGTTTAAATAAGTCGGGTTGGATCAAGACAATTTCTCACGCCAAGCCCGCAAAGTCGCAAAGAAATGCTCTCTTTTCATCACTTGGCGGCTCTGCGTCTTGAGCGAAGCAGGCGTGAGAATGGTTTTATATAAGATTCTCACCGTCCGTCACTCCCGCGCAGGGACATGATGCACGTCGTATTACAAGTGTTTGTATGGCGCGTGATGATTGATGATTTATAGCAGTTCAAATCATTAAACTCCATGCCTTGGTATTTTTCGTCATTCCCGCGCAGACGGGAATCCAGTGGCATGCAGTCGAAAATTGCAAATTCCACTGGACTCCCGCCTGCGCGGGAGTGACGGAGGGGGGAGATTCATTCT
>PAIY01000223.1 GCA_002704825.1 Phycisphaeraceae bacterium | reverse complement strand
CGCAAATGATTGCCTCAACCAATCATCCTTTTTGCCCGACACTTGCCCATGAACCTGACAGTCAATTACCGCCTGGGACGAAGACCGTTTATGAACTGATCATCGACGGGATTGATCTGGAAGCAGTCAAGCATGCGATGCAATTGGCGATCAATCGGTTGATGGAGCATGAACTGGTTGCCATCTCGGCAGGCAACTATGGGGGCAAACTCGGGCGTCATCAAATCAATTTGCGCGAACTGGTCAATCATCCTTCCTGATAGACACGATTCAAAACTGGGATCCTAAACTGATATGAGCGAACTCACTTCAATCAGCCATCCGGGTAAATGGGGAAACCTTCTGTATCAGACATGTCTGGTGTTAACCGGTTACGTTGTTGTCATGGCTTTCATCGGGACGTATCTGCAATATGACCCCGTCCCGCCGTATGACACATGGGACATTAAGTTGCAGTTTCTCATCGACATTATCGAGGGTAGACATGGGGCGTGGCTCAAGTACAACTTCGAACATTTTTACCTGATTCCACGGTTGTTTTTTCTGATCGACTACAAGCTTTTCAGTTGTAATAACGTCTTTATGGTTTCCTCGAGCGTGACCCTGCTGGTGATCAGCGCCTTTTTTTTCCTGCGTATTCTCAAGGACATCGTCCCTGCACAATCAACAACATTTGATGTGCGCATGATCGGCATGTTGATGATGGCAATGCTTTTTTCATGGGATCAATGCGACAATCTCCGATCGGGTATGTTGATTCAGTATTACCCGACGCAGCTTCTGATGCTCGGCGCGTTTTATTTTCTGCATCGCGATGTCCAAACCTCCGACACCCAATGGCAGTCCTTCTGGGTGTCGATCATCATGGCGGTGGGGAGTATCTGCTCGATGGCCAACGGACTTTTGACCTTGCCGATCATGTGTGTTTATGCATTGATCATGCGGATGTCCAAAGCGCGGATCATCAGCCTGTTTGTCGTGACGGTGATCACGTTTTTGCTCTATGGTTATGGATATGAGAATCCGATCAAAAATGCCGACCCCATTGGCTTTTTCTTTTCTCACCCGTTGGAAGCGTATCATTTTGTGATGCTGTTTCTGGGGCATCCATTCCACTTTATTTTTGGTGAGAATGCTTACAGTTCGTTGATCGCTTTTCTCATGGGGCAGTTACTTTTTGCGGTTGCGATTCACCGGGGCTATCGCTGTCTGAAAGATCGGAAAAATCGATCACTGCAATTGGCGATGGTGTGCTTGATTCTGGCGACGGCCGGCACTGCCGCGATGTCAGCCGGTGGTCGACTGTACAACAGCGTGATGTACTCTCTGGTGGCGCGTTATGCCGTGCCTGCCATTTACGGCTGGGTTGCATTGATGATTCTATTGAGTCCATCATGGATCAAATGGATCAGGCAGCATCGTACCGGAGCCTTGACCATTTGCCTGGTGCTGTTATTGACGGTTATCCCCATGCAAAGCAAAGCCTGGTTTCCCAATCTCAACAAGCAGTTCGGCACGTCGATAGCAGGCTTGACATTGACGTTGCAGGTGCATGATCCCTTGCCGCTTCGGACGATTTACTTTCGTGACAAAGAGGAATACCCTCCCTCGCGTGTCCTGGGCATTGCCAAAAAGTCCATGGAACATGAGCTATCAATTTTCAGTCGTGATCCGTACAAGACCGTCATCGCGGAATGGGGTCAACAGATCGAGCCGGTCGGTGAAAGTGGAACCCTCCAGGGGCAACTCAACCGGATTCAGATCATTCCTGAAGACGATCGCTTCCTGCGTATCACAGGCTGGATTGCAGACCCGGCGAATCAGCAAATCCCCAAACTCGTCAATTTTCTGGATCAGGAGAATCGCGTGGTCGGCGTTGCGTTAACCGGGAAAGCTCAGCCGCAACTCAAGGAACACCTGGGTTGGCTTGCAGACAAAGCCGGCTACATGGGGTATCTCCGAGCGGACCAGCAGGGAAAAATGCTGACGATTCAAACCAGTCAAATGCGCAGTCCAACAGCCATCCAGATTCCCATTCTCACGCCCGGTTCAGAGAATCAATAAATCCCTTGCACCGGGTGACGTTGCTGATGGACTGTGGTTATGATGTATGCTTTATCAGTCGATGCATGTGGTGGTTAACTGAGTTTACAGCTTTGCAATTGAATTGAGGATTGTATGACAACCAAGGAAGTGCCTGGCTTAAATGACCGGGCCCTGATTCTGGTCGACGAAATGCAGCGTTGTTCTGCAGAGCTTGGCATCAAGCGTGGCAGCGTGGTCGGATCACGGGTGATTGATGCGGGGATCGATTCCCGCGGCGGACTGCGGGCTGGCTTGATGACTGCCCAAATTGCCATGGCGAACCTGGGTACGGTGAGTCTTGTCCCCAATCCTGATCCATCGCAGATGTCACCTGCGGTCGCAGTCAACATCAACCATCCGGTCGCCGCCTGCGTGGTCTGTCAACATGATGGCTGGGTGATCCAGGAAGAAGAAACAGGCTACAAAACGCGTGGTTCGGGCCCATTCCGTGCAGCCTATGGCCGTGAAGAACTCTACGAAATCTTCGGCTTCCGCGAACGCACCGGCTGCGCGGTGGGCGTTGTCGAAACACAGTCCATGCCCTCTGGTGCACTGGTTCATGACCTGTCGATCAAGTGCGGCGTTCAGCAGCATCATGTCGCGTTGATCTGCGTGAATCCAGACAGCCTTGCAGGCAGTGTCCTCACCGCATCGCGCAGCGTGCAATGGACTTTGATGAAGCTGCACATGCTCAACTTCAACATTAAACGCATCGTCAGTGGGTACGGCATCTGCCCCCTGGGGGCTGTCGGTGGTGGACTGAATCGTGCAGTCGGCCAGGCGTATGACCAATTGATCTATCACAGCAAGGTGACGTTGTATGCTGTTGGCGATGATGAAACCCTGGCAAGTGTGGTCACACAACTGCCCTCCAACACCTCATCACTTTACGGTCAACGCGCAGAAACACTGTTGAGATTGGATCAGGACCCAACTTGCCAAATCGACGCGGGACTGATGGCCCCAGCAAGCGTCTGCATTCAAAACATTGAAACCGGCGTCTGTCATCAAAGCGACATGTAAGCATGTTAGAGCCATGCAAAGAATGAATCTCCACCGTCCGTCACTCCTGCGCACGCGGGAATGACGAAATCAAAGACGACATGGAGATTCATTGCTTGAACTTCTCTAGCGATGATCGGTTTGAATACTGCGTAACACCTGTCACCTGACTATTGATCGATGGTCGGCGAATGGCTCTGATAGGGTTGGAGAATCGTGAAATACCGATACTGCTTTGACCATTCCTGATTGGGCTGATACCGCTGAGAAATCCAATCTAAAACCGGGTGTTCAGGGAACTTCTTCATGTAGCCATTTCTGATGATCACCAATTTCGGTGGATGTTGCTCAAGACGCTGTAAGGTGATCTTCGTAAACTTTTCCTTAAATATCCCTTCGCACATCGCATCATGATAGATCACGGATTGCGAGGGGCGACTATGACTGAAAAAGTACACTCCCATATCCTTGCCCCATAGAAACAGACGATCATTTTCATTCATCAGGGAATATAAATCATAGCCCAGACGACGCTCTTCTTTGTACACATCGTAAATACCTTTGCTGTAAAGCTCATCAAAATCTTTTCCATAAAACGGCATCTGAGGTATAAACAGACTCGCCATTAACACCAAGGCCAGGCCAATCCCAAACACCCGAGCCCCATAAAATGAAGCCCGACCAATGGCCACCAACGCACAGGCTGTGCCAAGTAAAAGTGGTGGAATCCAATAGTAGTAATAATGTGCATAGCTGGTGCGATGACTTGTGGATGCAATATGAGCAAAGAGCATGTAGAACGCAAGCAACCACCAGACCTGTTGTTTCTTGTGACTGCAACCGGCAACAATGCCACCAATGGCAAAGAGCATCGGATAGATATAAAACTTCAATCGCTCAAACGGCAGGTACATCCATTGGGGCGAGGACTTGATCCAGACATTATCAATCGGACTGGAAAACCGATCCATCGCCCAGGTAAACATGGTTTGATAAAAAATGGTGAATCGCCCGGTCATGGTAAAGTAACCAAAGACACATAACCAACCCACACAGCCGACCCCAGCAATCACCAACAGGTCCTTTAACGCCAGTTTCAACCGCTTCTGATAGGCAGCCATTAGCAGGTAACACAGGCCAAATGCTGCCATGGCAAGGACAATGCTGTGTTTATACATGGAAGCGATAAACCATAATAGACCGATCACAATCGCAGACTTGATACTCCCATCGCTTCGCTTGAGAAAGACCCAGATGGAAAACAAGATGGCCGCATTCATGAAGTGTTCAGGGAAAGGCTCACACAAATGAAAACGGACATCACCGGCGATCAATGCCCACATCCCCGCTGCCAGAATCCCTGCCCAGGAGCCATAACCGCTGTCCCGCCCGACGAGATAAAAACCGACAAGCAGGGTCAGGCTGATCACACAACTCAGAAAAAGGATCATGCCAGAGTTGTATCCCACCACCATCTGGGCCAGCATGAAAGTCATCCAGATGGCTGGCGGCTTGACGTCCCACACCGAACTGTAGAGCTTTTCACCATGGATCAACTCGTTGGCAGCGGAGGCATAAAGTGACATATCCCGATCGACCGGCCAATTGTAATAATGCGTCAGCGTCACAATGATAAACACCGCAAAAACCGCCAGAAACACACCCGTCACCCATGGCCCGAGGCTCGTTTGATTCAAGGTCGATCGTTCAAGATCACGCGACTCACTGGATTGGTGTTGCATAAGTCCCATTGACTGCTCCATCTTTTTTGCACCGACGAATTGTAAACTTAAAAAATTTAAATTGATACAGCAACAACCGTGTTTCTGGGATTCGTGTTTGACTTTCATTGTTTTTTCGACCATAATTCGTGGCTCGGCGCTGTATGCGCACACCAATAGCGAGGAGCTTGAAACAACATGGCCGACGAAACCAATAACGTGACCACCGAAGATGATGTGACCCCGGAAACCCCCGAAGCCCCGGAGACGGCAACTGCCACCGAAGAACCGGAAGCCGAAGAATCTGCCCTGCAACAGACCGTTTCGGTCAAAGACAGCGGCCCGGCTTGTAAGGAACTGACCATTGAAGTTTCCGAAGAGTCCATCGCCAATCGCATCGAGGAAAGCTACGACCAGCTTGCCACCGATGCCACCATCCCCGGCTTTCGTCGTGGTTACGCCCCCCGCAAACTCATCGAACGTCGATTCGGCTCATCCGTCAAGGACGATGTCCGTGCCCGTCTGATCTCCGAGTCCTACTCCAAGGCCATTGAAGACGAAGGCCTCGATGTCATCGGTGAACCCGATGTCAAGAACTTCGACGAAATCGAGTTGCCCGAAACCGGCACCCTCAGCTACGTTGTCGAAGTTGAAGTCTCCCCCGCTGTCGATGTCCCGGCATTCGACACCTTCGAAGTCGAAGAAGAAGCCTTTGAAGTCACCGACGAAGACGTTGCCAAGGAAATCGACTCCATGGCTGACCGCTACGGTGACATGGCTTCAATCGGTGATGGCGAAGTCCAGGAAAAAGACTTTGTCCAGGCTCACGTCAACATCTACGCTGGCAAAGATGCTGGTGATGATGCTGAAGAGATCGGTCACCATCATGGCGTGTACATTCTCGTCAACGGTGAAAAGGCTGACTACAAAGGCCACGTCGCTGGTATCGTCGTCGAAGAGCTCGGCAAGAAACTGGCTGGCAAAAAGGTCACCGACGAAGTTCGCGTTTCCATGACCGGCCCCGAAAGCCACGAAGATGACAAAATCAAGGGCCAGGACATCACCATCGTCATCAAGATCGAAGACATCCAACGCGTCAAGCCTGTCGACATGGACAAGCTGACCACCATGCTCGGTGTCGAATCTGAAGACGACCTCAAGACCCGCATCAAGGAAGATCTCCAGCAACGTCGCGAACGCGAACAGCAGTCCAAGAAGCACGACCAGCTTCGCGAACAGTTGCTCGAAAAGATCGACTTTGAACTGCCCGAGAAGATCGCCGGTCGCCAGATCGCCCGTAACCTTCAGAACCAGGCCATGCAGTTTGCTTACCAGGGCATGAAGGAAGACGAAATCGAAGCCAAGCTGGCTGACATTCGCAGCGAAAATGAAGAACAGGCACGCAAGGATCTTCGCTTGTTCTTCATCCTTGACCGCATTGCCAAGGACAACGAAATCGAAGTCACCCCTGAAGAAATCAACGGCCGGATTTACATGATGGCCATGATGCGTCAGACCCGCCCCGAAAAACTGCGTCAGCAAATGCAGCAGTCCGGCGAAATCGAAAGCCTTTACATGAACATCCGCGAACAGAAAACGCTGGATAAGATTCTCGAAGGCGCCAAGGTCAAGACCAAGTAACCCCCCGGCCCCGGAAGTTTTCAATAACTTCAACTTTCAGGCCACTTGATCCGGCCGCAATCAAGCATATACAAGCGAAGGAATCTCAAACGAGGTTCCTTCGTTTTTTTCTTACACATAGAGCATTTATCATTCAGATGTAGCGGTCGCAAAGCCGTGTCATACCCATCCTGTCAATCCGGTGCCCGTTGTGTCAACGTTGCGCCATGGGGCACCGGGTTGACACACGAGTGATAAATGGGATTGGTGTCACTCCTGTGGCAAGGATCACGAACATTTGAGCGTATATCGCTTTTTGCGATATGACTTACCCTTGTTTGAAGTAGCCGCGTCAAATGATCATCAACCCAGCGTTGCGTAGCAACGCGGCTACGGTGAGAAGCGGAAGGAAGCATGCAAAACGTTCTACACCCGCAGCCCAGGAAGGTCGCGGCTTTGATTGAAATGGTTTTACAATCTTGATTGCCATAAACGATCTTCACTGAAACATCCCCAAATTAACAACGTCTTACAGGTGTTACACCCCTTAAATCCGTTTGGGTGACAGGGTAAACTGGTGTGTTATCCGGGCTTTGCATCAAGGTGTCACACGGACTCACCGATAAATTTTGAGACGTTTTGCCGGACATTTGGCAGAAATATCGTAAAATAGAGATAGAAATCGACATGATGACAACACTACTGACAAGCTGTATCGGTGTGATCCCGACGATGCTGGGCCAATTTTCGGCCCCGGCTTGTCCATTGGTGTTAGCTGCATCCAGACGCAGTGGCACATACGCTTCACCGATGTTCGATATTTTTCTGTATTCAGCCTTGATCGCTGCGGCTGTGATCATTCTCGTTTTCATTGCCATCAAGATGCGAGCCTGGTTACTCGATGGGTCTACTGAAACCAATACAGGCGACTTCTTCAGCATCTCACAACTGCGGGAACTCAAAGACAATGGCTCGATTTCCGACGAGGAGTATGAGTCTGCCAAGCGCGTTCTGGTCGCCCAGGGACTTCAGATGCTCAACTCCTCTTCGGTGGATGATTGAGTTTCACGTCTGAATAACCTTCATTGGATCAAAATCTCCCCCGTGAATCCCGTACAAATCGTGGATATCGGTCCTTCTGGGACGATTATTTGTGTTATGATAAGCCGATTGATCATACAATAATAACAAGTACAGGTTATCCCCCGTCCGTCATTAAGCGCGATACGCGAATGGACGATCTAACGATATCAGGTACTGCGTTTATGTCCGCGGTCAATTCGAACCCGTAAGGTTCTGACTGACCAGGGCAACAAACATTTGGGACGAATTTCATGACGAACGGTAAATCTGGTAAAGGTGGAAGTGGCAGCAAATCAGGCGACAGCGGTTTTCAAGGCCGTCGCGTGACCACATGCTCGTTTTGTGGCAAGACCAGCCGCGAAGTCGGCCCCATGGTCGAAGGCCCCAACGATGTTTACATCTGCGCCAACTGTGTGGACCTGTGTCAGAACATCTTCAAACAGGAACGCCGTCGCGTTTCCACCGGTCGGACCACCTTCGATGAAATCCCCAGTCCCCGTCAGATTACCGAGTTCCTTGATGAATACGTCGTCGGTCAGCGCAGCGCCAAACGTGCCCTGTCCGTGGCGGTGCATAATCACTACAAGCGTCTGACCGCTGCGGAAAACAAGGACGCCGGCGTCGAACTGGATAAGTCCAACGTGCTTCTGCTCGGTCCCACTGGTTGCGGTAAGACACTGTTGGCCCGCAGCCTTGCCCGTACGCTTAACGTCCCCTTCGCCATCGGTGACGCCACCACGTTGACCGAAGCCGGCTATGTCGGTGAAGACGTGGAAAACCTGCTGCTCAAACTGCTCCAGGCTGCCGACTACGATGTCGAAGCGGCGCAGCGGGGCATCATCTACATCGACGAAATCGACAAGATCGGCAAGACCAGCCAGAACGTCTCCATCACCCGTGACGTCTCCGGTGAAGGTGTGCAGCAGGCTCTGCTCAAGATGCTCGAAGGCACCACCGCCAACGTCCCGCCGCAGGGTGGGCGCAAGCATCCTGAACAACAGTACATTCAGATCGACACCACCAACATTCTCTTCATCTGTGCCGGCACATTCGTCGGCCTGACGGATGTCGTGGAACGTCGCATTGGTCAGTCTGCCATCGGCTTTGCTTCCGAGCAGGCTCACGAAGATGAACTCAATGATGACATCGGTTATCTGCTCAGCCAGGTGACCCCTGAAGATCTCTCTGAGTACGGCATGATCCCCGAACTCATCGGTCGTCTGCCCATCATCACGTCGCTTGATCCGTTGGATATTGAAACGCTGGTGATGATCCTCACGCAACCCAAGAACGCCCTGGTTCGCCAGTATCAGCACTTCTTCTCCATGGAAGATGCCGAACTGGAGTTCACACAGGACGCGCTTGAATTGCTCGCCGAACGCGCCATCAACCGCAACACCGGCGCCCGTGCGCTGCGTAGCGTGATGGAAGAGGTGATGCTTGACCGCATGTACGATCTGCCGGACATGCAGAACAACAATACAAAATATGTGATGGACGCCAAGGCCATTGAAGAGAACACGCCGTTGGAAAAACTGCGTGTCGCCCGTAAAGAATCCGCTTAAGCGACAGGCGTCAATCACATCCTGATGCAACGCTGCCTCACCTCATGGGTATGTGTTGTTGTCTGAATCTTTGTCCGCTGCAAGCCAAGGGATCGAGTCTATGATGTGGTTCAAATCGTTTTGTCCGCCCACCCTTTCAACATTTCGTTCCATTGGCCGACTGACACTTATCACCTTACTGCTTTTCTGCAGCACGACTCAGGCCCAACCGCGTAACGATTGGCTCAATGCTGCCTACCGAGGCGACTTTGACACGATCCGCATCTCGCTTGAACAGGATCAAACGCTTGAGGCTCACCCTGAACTCCAAAGCCTTTTAACTGAACTCAAAACGTATCAGGAACATGAACAGCAGTTCGTTGCCAAGCGTCAATCCGAGTTGACCAAGGCGATGAAAAAGATGCATGCCGCCCTGGCGATCGGTCGGGTGGAGGATGCCTTGATCCATGCCATCGAAGCGCAGAGTCAGGTCAAGGACCCTGAGAAGTTTATTGAGCAACGAGACATCCAGAAGCTGGTCACCGAAGCCGAAACGCATGCGGGTAAAACCGAACTCGAAGGCAACTGGCTCACCGCTTTGAGTCTTTACCGCAAGCTGGAGATGCTCTTTGAGCCGGCACCGCGATACAAGACGCACATTGACCGGATCAACCAGCGTGTGCGTGTGATCTCACTGTATGCACCCAAGAAGATTACACAGCTTTACAAACTCCGTGCTGAAAGTGCTGGCGATGCGACTGAAGCGCCGCCGGTTGCCCTGGAAGCCGAGACCTGGCAGAAACGGTTAACCGATGTGAACCTGCCGATTCTCACCAGCGCGTTGCGCAACAGTGCGATGCAGCATTACTCAGGCGTGGGTTACCGTGAGTTGATGCTCTCAGCCGTCAAGTCACTCAAAGCAACCGTCCTGACCCCGGGCCTCGAAGAAGCCTTCCCCGTCTTAGCCGATCAGGCCAAACACAATGACTTTGTCAGCTACCTGTCGATCGTTCAAAACAACCTGCGTCAACGTCGTGACCGCATGACCAATGCGGATGTCGCAACGACACTTCAGCGGGTTTTTGATCAGAATGAAAAGACACTGAAGCTGCCCCAGGAAGTGATCATCTACGAACTCACCGAAGGGGCGATGAGCCAGCTCGACCCGTTCTCCGCGGTGATCTGGCCATACGAAGTGGATCAGTTCAACCGTTCGACCAGTGGCATGTTCTTCGGCGTCGGTGTGCAGATCGCCTTGACCAACAACCAACTGACCGTGGTCAGCCCCCTGCCCGACTCACCGGCTCATCATGCAGGCATCAAACCCGGCGACATCATCAAACTTGTCAACGGCCAGGCAACCACCAACTGGACCCTCGACTGGGCGGTCAAGGAAATCACCGGCCCAGCAGGCTCACATGTCACCCTCGGCGTCCAGCGCAAAGGCGAAAAGGAACTGCTCTCCTTTGACCTGCAACGCTCACGCATTCAGATCCACTCCGTACGTGGTTGGGAACGTGCGCCCAAGACCGCGACCGGCTGGGACTACTACATCGACCGTGAAAACAAGATCGGCTATATCCGTGTCTCTCAGTTCATCCCCAGAACGCCAGCCGACTTTGACCGGGCCATCAACCAGATGGAATCCGAGCATGGCATCAACGGCCTGATTCTCGACCTGCGTTTCAACCCCGGCGGACTCATGCGTCGGAGTGTTGACCTGGCTAACCGTTTTGTCTCCAAAGGCACCCTGCTCTCCACCGTGGACTCATCGGACAAAACCACCAGCCTGTATCCGGCCAAGGCGCACCTGGCGCACTACCCGCGTATTCCGCTGGTCGTCCTGATCAACCAAGGTTCGGCATCGGCGGCGGAAATCGTCGCTGGCGCTCTGCAGGATCACCAGGCAGGCATCCTCGTCGGTTCACGCAGCTTCGGCAAGGGCTCGGTTCAGGATGTCTATCCCATGCTTGGCAACCGCGCTCAGATGAAGATCACCACGCTGCATTACAAGCTTCCCCTGGGTCGGATCATTCACCGCGAACCGGGTGCCCATCAATGGGGAGTCGACCCGGATGTGGCGGTGAAGATGACCGATCAGGAAGTTGCTGACGCCATTGAGTACCGCCGTGAAGTCGACGTGGTCCGTGAAGATGGCCAAGGCCCCAAGCCCGACAAGCTTGTCAAAGAAGGTTTGGACCTGCAACTCGAAGCCGCCCTGCTGCTGGCCCGTGTTCAATCGGTGGTTGAAGAACAGAACAACCTGGCCAAACGCCGCGATCCGTTTGATACGCCGTGATGAATTTCGAATTTGCGATTTCGGATTTCGGATTTAAACCGCTTGCGGTTTAGCGCGACGCGCAACGTTGACGGATCAACATCTTTTGAATCTCACCAAGACATGCTAAACCGCAAGCGGTTTAAGCCAATCGTCATTCTCCCAATTTGTAACTCTTTAACGAACCGAGTAAATTGCTCCGATGGCAGGAAACTCATTTGGTCAAGCGTTTCGGATCACCACGGCAGGCGAAAGTCATGGCGGTGGTAACGTGGTCATTATTGACGGTGTCCCGGCAGGATTGCCATTGAGTGTCGATGACCTGCTGCCCGATTTGGATCGGCGTCGCCCCGGTCAATCCAAAATCGTCACCCAGCGTCAGGAAGCCGACACCCCCGAGATTCTCTCCGGTGTCTTTGACGGCCAAACCACCGGCACGTCCATTGCCATCCTCATCCGCAACCAGGATCAACGCTCCAAAGACTATTCCAACATCATGAACAAGTACCGCCCCGGCCACGCGGACTACACGTTCGATGCCAAGTACGGCACACGTGACTACCGTGGCGGAGGGCGATCCAGTGCCCGTGAGACCAATGTCCGTGTCGCTGCCGGTGCCGTCGCCAAGAAGCTGCTGGCCGAGCTACATGACATTTCCATCATTGGTTACGTCAAGCAAGTCGGCAACATCATCGCCGACATCCCGCATCCCGAAGCGGTCACCATGGAGCAGGTCGAATCCAACATCGTCCGCTGCCCTGACCCCGTCAAAGCAGAGCAAATGATTGCGTTGATCGACGAGGTGAGAAAAGATCAGGACTCCATCGGTGGCGTCAGTGAATTGGTAGCAACCAATGTCCCCGCTGGCTGGGGCGAACCCGTTTTCGACAAACTCAAGGCGGACCTGGGTAAAGCGATGTTCACATTGCCTGCGGTGTTGGGCGTGGAGTATGGCGTGGGCTTTGGCTGTGCGACCATGCGTGGTACGGAAAACAACGACATCTTCCGCGTGAAGAACGACAGCATCACCACCGACACCAACCACCACGGTGGCATGCTCGGTGGCATCAGTTCGGGCATGCCGATCGTGCTCCGCTGTGCCATCAAACCCACCAGTTCACTTTCCCGCGAACAGGACACCGTCACCCGCGATGGCGAGCAAACCACCATTGCCACCAAGGGTCGACACGATCCTTGTTTGTTGCCACGCTTTGCACCGATGGGTGAAGCAATGATCGCCATTGTTCTCGCCGACCACGCCCTGCGTCAACGTGCTGCAAGGGTGTAAAAGCTCCCTGAAACACTTGAATTGAACATTAAACGACAAGCACCGGATGTTAATCCGGTGCTTGTTCGGATTGACCTATATCATTTGATCACGGTGCCTGCCAGATGGGTTCGCTGGTGGAGGTTGTGTTGTTGATCAAGGTGCTTTGTGCAGCAGGCAAATGGTTTTCGATGTAGCGTTCCATGATGTAGCCTGCAGGGTTGTCATAGTTGTTGTTTGAGATTTCGATTGTCGCTAATGCCGAGTTAGAACGGACGTTGATGACGTCGATGTAGGTTGTGGTGTTGTTGGCATTGATGTTGGTCAGTTGGTTACCGGCGATGAGCATGTTGCCTTGACAGGCATTGTCGATGAACATCGCGTAGCTGCCGATCTCGTTAAAGGTGTTATCCAGAATCTGGGCATCAGTTGTGCCGTTGGCGTAGATACCGGTGCTGGTGATGCCTTGAAAATAGTTGTCTTTGAGAATGATGTCATACGTTTGTGAACCGATGACGACGCCACGGTTATAGGCAATGTAGAGTCGATTGTTATTGATTATTGCATCACAGCCGGGAAAGTCGGTGCGACCGTAGAGCATGATAGCTGGATGCGACGCGGAGGTCTCTGGATCGCTATCACCATTGGCCCAGACGGCATCACGGATGACATTCTCGGCGATGACGATGTCATACCATTCGTCGGTGTTGTAGCTGCTTTCGGATGCGATGTAGACGGCTGCACTGATGGGCTTTTCGATCTCGTTGCGGGCGTAGGTGATGGTGTAGCCACCGACGACGGTCATGCCACGTCCCCATGTCTGTTTGTGCAGATCATTGCAGAAGGCTTCGATGTGATGACAGATCGAGGAACTGCCATAGCTGACGACTGCGATTTGATCGTCACCGGGATTGTGGACCTGGTTGGCGATGGTTTGGATGTATGAGGTCGTGCCTGTGTGATGGATGGCGTCCGCCCAGGAGGAATCGACGAAATTGCCACAGACGATGCCATCGACATTGTTGTTGTGGATGAAGATGCCTGCGCCACCGGGTCCGTGGACCTGACAGGCGGAGATGATAAAGTCGGTTGCCTGGTAGGCCCATATGCCGTTGGCTTGGGGATAGCTGAAGCGTTGCGTGCCGACACCTTGCATGTTGATGCCGACAAGACTGGGTGCATTGCCGGTGATTTGCAGCACGCTTGAAGTCTGGTTGCCCGAGGCCATGACGGTGGTTGCCCCTGCCCCGATCACATCGATGCTGTCCATCGAAAGCATACTCCAATAGCCATAGACACCCGCTGGAATATAGAGCGGTAATTCCTGATCAATGGCATCATCAATGGCATCCTCAAACGCTGCAGCATTATCCGTCGGATTGGCGGAATGCCCATCAGCAAGCACACCATAGTCCAACACATTCAGATGATCGGCGGGGATGCGGATGACGGTGAGATTATCCATGCGGATGGTGTTTGCGTATTGGTTGAAAAGCACGAGTCGGGTTGCCAACCCCAGTTCATCGGGAAGTAATCCCGTTCCCAGTGTCTGAGGGGCATTCTTGTCGATGATGGCTGAAACCTCACCGGTATTGCGGTCACACGTGAAGGAAACATGATGCATGTCGGTGCCGGTGACACCGGACCATGTTTTGTGAGCCAGCACGGTAAAGCTCTGCGCGTTGTCAAAAGTCTGAACACATTTGAGCGTGGTGCGGTTGTAACTGTCTGCTGCCAGTTCGACGAAAAAGCCGTAGCCTTGGCCGTGATCATCAAGCAGGAACACGCCACCGCCGTTGCCTGATGCGTTGGTGCGTTTGATGTCAAAGCCGACGATGAGTTTGCTGTAGGCTTCAACGGTGCCGATCTCAGGCGTGGGCATGGCTGCGCGGGACTTGTCACCTGAGAAGTACACGATGCGATCATCGCCATCCACCACCTGCTGGACTGTACCGTTCTCGACTGTCCACGGTGATGTCAGTGGCATGGCATCAATCGTGCCGTCATGCGCAAGTCCGCCCTGGTTGAACATCTCATGGACCAGCAGGTTATCTGAATCTCTGCCGGTGGTCAGCGTGACATCGTCAAAGTAACAATTGTCATTGGCTTTGAGATACACGCGTGAGAAGCTCGAAACATCGGTGTCCGTGCAGGTGAGTTTGACCTGCCCGTCGATACTCAGGGTTAAGGTTCCTGACCGGTGATCCCATTTCAGACTCATGAGCACGAAACGTGGATCGGTGACGAGATGACCGCTGGCAATATTGTCGGAAATAATACTGCTGCCCTGGTTCCAGTAATCGATCTCAGAGGTGAGATTGAATTTGCGGATGTTCAAGTAACCTTGACCGTTGTAAGCTGTCGAGGAACTGGAATCCCAATGGGCTGCGTAGCCGTTCTTGCCCTGAGCATCGAACATGCCGATCCAGAGTCCGCGTTGATACGTTGTATGTCTCAGACGAACGGTTAAATCGAAATTCTGCTTTAGCGGGAAATTGAGTTTGGTCATAGCCAAAGCGTTGTTGAGTTTCATGTATGGCACATGAGGCACTTCGGCATCCGTGGTGATCAATTGCGGGTTGCCGCCGTCGATGCCCTCCCAGTTGTTCAAGTCCGTCATATCCTCTTCAATGAGTCTTGGGACGGTACATCGCATGGCCGGTTCGAAACCGGATTTGAGCTGGATGTCATCGAAGTAACACAGGCCGTTACCCTTGAGATAGATTCTGGAGAAGCTCTCAAAGTTCACATCGTTGCAGGTCGCCTTGACTTGCCCATCCACGAGCAGGGTCAACTCATGGCTGGCAGCATCCCAACGTAATGAGAACACAGCAAACCGGGTGTCAGTGACAACATGGCCACTGCTGGCGTTGGCGGAGATGATTGTGCTTGGTTCATTCCAATAATTGATCTCCGAAGCCAGATCATATCGGCGAATGTTCACATACCCCTGACCGCTGTAGGCTGTCGAGGAACTTGAGTCCCAGAGGGCAGCATAGCCCTGCCTGCCGGTGTCATCGAAGATGCCGATCCATAAACCACGCTGGTACGTGGTGTGACGCAGTCGGACGGTGAGTTCGAAAGATTGCGTGATGGGATGGTTCAGTGTCTTGCAGACCAGACCGTTGTTCAAAGTCATGTACGGAACGTGAGCGACATTGGCATCGCTGGTCACCAGTTGAGGTAATCCGCCATCAACGCTGGTCCATTGGCTTAAGTCAGCGACCGCATCTGAGAACACCGAAGGAACCACGTGTACCGCCTGTGCCTTGGCAGAGAAGGCAACCAACAGGAACACACAACTCAACAAACCCATACCGTACCCCCGGGTCAATCGCTCGAACATGACAACCTCCTGTGGACATGCGTGCCGACTGCACCTTGCATGCAGCGTGAGCACAATGGATAAGCGATCACAGCAAAGTCGACGTGCCTTGCTGTGACTGATGCCGATTCAAGACATTGCTTAAATACGAACCAGAAGGCTGTGTTGCATACCCATCAAAGGCACGTTTCCCACGCCTTAAGGAACAGTCACGCATCGACAGTGATCCCCATCAAAGTCGATGCCCTTGCCAGCAATGCCAGATTGTAAATAGGGATCAAACTGAGAGACCGTGCTCGATCACCTGAGAATGCTAGTGTCCTAAAGGATGTTTTATATCGATTCACAAAAAGATCGCTCAAGCGCATGAGGACGCAATCTATGCAGACTTTAAACAAATATCGATGCAATCACCCCTGAGAATGTGGCGTAGATTTGTTTTGCATCGATACATTTTACATCTATGTAAGTTTTAGGCCTGAGAATCGACATAATCAAGCGCTGGTCACAAAAAATTTTGCAACTGGACAACACCATGGGATCACATCACAATCAACACGCAGGCTATTCAATGGCTAAAGCGTTCCCAATCCATCTGTCGCGTTTGAAAGTCATTCATGAGCAAGAAGTGCCATTACAGAAAATGGTGTTTTTTGAGTCGTTGCAAGACGCGAGCGTTTTGCAGCAGTCTGCTAAAGCAGTTCAAACCATTCATCTTCACCCTTCGTCACTCCCGCACAGGCGAGAGTCCAGTGGAACATGCAAGTGCGCACAGAATGCCACTGGATTCCCGCCCGCGCGGGAATGACGAAATCAACAGAGCATGAAGGAATGGTTTGAAACGATCTGAAGAAACTCAAACGCCCAAGGCCATCCGCACCAGGCGGTCGCAAAGCTCGGGCAAGGTCAGGCCGTTGTGATGCGCTGCCATGGGAAGCAGGGAATGACTGGTGAAGCCGGGCAACGTGTTGACCTCTAAAATCCATGGGTTCAACTGAGCATCAAGCATGACATCCACCCGCGCCATATGTCGGCAACCAAGTTCACTAAACGCCTGAAGCGCACACCACTGCACCTTCTCCAATACGTCCTGGGGGATGTCAGATATCTGCTCTGCACCAATGCGGTACTGCGTGTCATCACGATCGTACTTGGCATCGTAGTCATAGAATTCAACGGCAGGCACAATGTTAATCACCGGCAAGGCGTGATAGCCATCGCGACCATAACCGGGCGTGCCGATGATGCCGACTGTCAATTCATGCCCCTGGATGAATTGTTCGACGAGAATCTTGCTGTGACGTTCATGGATTTTTCCAAGTGCACGATCAATTTCCTGCGAAGTCTTGCAGATGTACAAATCAAAACTGCTGCCATCACAAATGGGCTTGATCACCACGGGCAAATCCAGCGTCACCGGCTGGCCGACGGACAGGATTTCGCTGGCCGGTGTTGGCAGGTTATTCTGCTCAAGCACCATCTTGGTCCGATGCTTGTCCATGCAAAGACCTGCTGCTGGTGAAGCGCAACCGACGTAGGTATCGCCGCGTTCATCAAGAATATGCTGCAGGTGTCCGCCTTCACCCCATGGGCCATGGAGTATGGGGAAGATCACATCACCGCCCCACTGGTCAAACTCATTTAATGCTGAAAGATCATCAGGCGTGATGTCGCGGAGTCTCACGTCGTACCCGGCGAGTTTCAATGCTTCTGCAATGTTCTTGCCACTGTTTAAACTCACTTCACGTTCACGGTCAGGACCACCGGCCAAGACCATGACTTTCTGACTTGCCAATCCCGTACGCAACGCCCGCCTCGATTTCTAGAACTTACTGTTGGGACAACATCGGATACACCACAAACCAGAGCACCAGGCTTAACACAATGCCCAGTGAACCCAGAACCATGCCCGCGATGCAAAGTCGTTTACCCAGTAACTGCGGCTGTGATTGGATTCGCCCAAGCCCCTGCAAGCCGGCAATGATGGCAAGCAACCCCGCTGCAATCCCGATCACCAAAGTAAACGCATCAAGCACCGCCACCACACCACTGCAGAGGCTGATGATCGCATGCCCAGGCCTGGCGGAGATCCATACTTTAAATGCATCGGCACGGGCGACGTCGCGGCTGGATTCTTTACCCAATAGTCCCATAGACACGCCATTGTAACCGGGAATCAATCCGACAGGTGACAACAAGCCAACTCAAACCCCTGACTCACCGATTGCCCATCGTCACGCACCATTCAATACGATCAACCCTGAGGCCCAACCAACTCAGATTGTTGAAAAAGCCTGACTGTTTCCGCAAATGCAATTCAGTTACAAATATCCTTTTACAAGTGATTAATGCAAGTTTTCAATAATTTATGCCTTGTCCGTTGACTTGCACAGATACCAATCCTAGCATTACTGCGGAAACATTTCCGCAAACAACAACCAACGCTTTGAACCTGAACAATGCCTGTCCAAACGTCACGTCAAAACAAAAAACGCAAGTCCGGCAGCGTCACCATCAAGGATGTCGCCAATCATGCCGGTGTCTCGCTGACCACCGCGTCCGCTGCTCTGCATCACACCGGTCGCATCAGTGATCACCGGCGAAGTGAAATTCTCAAAGTGGCCAGCGAGATCGGTTATCAACCGCGCACCGCTGCCCGACTCATGCGTTCCAAAAAGACCGGTCACCTTGGGTTGGTGATCAATCAGGTGAACCCGCTCTCTGCTTTCAGACACGGGAATCATCGACACTACATCGCCCATTTCATCCAATCCTGCGAAGAGCGAAACATCCCCTACCATCTGGATTTCTGCAACATTGCCACAAACAGCACCGTCCCCCCGCGACATGCAGCAGGCGGACTGGTGGATGGCATTCTTGTACTGGGTGATGACGTGGACCGCCCCTTGATAGATAAGCAGGCAAGCCCGATGCACAAGTGGCTTAAGCAGTTCGACAAACCTGCGATCACGTTATCTTCCCACAGTCACTGGAGCGTCTTAAGCGACACTGAAGAAGGTATCTTCCTGGCGTTGCAACAACTCCATGCAATGGGTCATCGACGTGTCGGTTTTGTCAGTGGCGATGAGATGTACAAATACAACAAGGTCTTTCAAGACGGTTTTACGCACGCAGTCGATGCACTGAAATTGCACACGAAAAACGATTGGCAAATTGCCGTCCAAGCCTCAGCGCTGAACACCTCACAAGTCATGGACAATGTCCTGGAACAAACGCGTCACATACTCACATCCGATGACCGACCGACTGCGTTTTACTGCAACGGCGGTGAAAAAATGCGGGCTGTGATTGAAGCTGCCAGGCAAGTGGGATTGAATGTCCCCAACCAGGTGAGTGTGATTGGCAACTGTTCTGCCATCTATGCCTGTGATGGGTACCCACGACTCAGTGCGGTGCATCGTGACGTCTCTGCCATCATTGAACATGCCATCGACATGCTCAAGCAATGTATCGCTGATCCGAAAAAAGACGCACAGTCATTGAAGATTGTCCCGAAATTGGCCATGCGTCAAACCGTCGGGAAAGTTGAATCAGACCCGTCATGAGTCATGTCATCATAAGGACGCACTGATGAATCCACGCAAAGGTTTTAGCTATGTAGCGACTTGTCAAATCAGCATTGATTTTTGCTATGGCATGCTAACAGCTCCTTGGTCGATGGTTGACCAATTGGGGTTTGCGTATGCAGTTTCGACCTCAAAGAGCGAGCCTCGAAGGCCCCAATCAGCTATGCGAGCACGGCAGATATCTCGTCCTCTCGAACCAGATTCCGCGGCCCATGAGATCCAGTACGAACCGATCCACGCCCCTTCACCTTCACAAGCACCGGCGGGTCACGCCATGGCCTCTAAAACCAGTCGAGCAGAGGATGCGGTCTCAAGTCTTCAAGGTCCCTCCCCCCGGAACCCCCGTCCCCGGAAGCTCCCCCGGAAGCAAGGCATGTCATTGCATCATTGTCAGTCTAATCCATCGTCGGATTCATCCCGCATCGCCGACGGGTCGATAGGGTTTGCCATCGCGCACCACGGCCCACATGCACAGCAGCAGTTTGCGGGCGATGGCCACGCCGGCTTTGGCTTTGCCCACGCGTTTGCTCAACTGCCCGAAGCGTTTGCGGAAGATCGGATGATCGCGTCGCGCACACCAGGCGGCCTGCTGCAACACCCAACGCAACTGGCGCGGGCCGGCCTTGCTGATCCGACCGGTCCGCTGCTTGTCGGCACTGTCGAACGTGCGCGGGTTGAGCCCGGCATAACGCGTGATCTGCTTGCGATCGGTGAATCGCGTCAGGTCGCCCAACTCGGCAATGGCGGTCGCACTGGTCACCGGTCCAACACCGGGAATACTGCGCAACAACGTGTCGACAGTCACAAACTTTTCGTCAGCCAGCAAGCCAGTGATCGTCCGCTCAGCGTCGTCGATCTGCCTTTCAATGACAGTCAATTGATCGACCGCCAGCCAGAGCATGCGCACGTGTCGCTGGGGCAACAGCGTGCCGTGCGCCTTGACGTAACGGATCAACGCGTCGGCTTTGGCACGCTTGGGACCGGGACGATTGTTGGCATTCATGATGCTTTGGACGCGCGTGAGCACACGAGCATGCGAACGCGCCAGACCGTTGCGATGCCGCGTCCAATCGCGCAGTTCGCGCACGTGCATCGGCGGTGCGTAAGCGATGGGCAGACGTCCGGCCGCCATCAGGTCCGCGACGTTCAGCGCGTCTTGCCGATCGGTCTTGGGCCGTGTCGCCGCCAACGCTCGACATCGCGTGGCGTCGGCCAGATGAAGCTCGTCGACGATGGGCTCAAGCAAATCCCAGAGCCACCGGTAAAAGCCCACCGCCTCGATGGCCACACTGTGCGGCCGGGGCAACGTGCTGAAATACTCGGTGATTTGCGTCCGACACTTGCAGGCCAGCTTACGAAACGTGACCTCGCCGGTTCGCGGGTCCAGGCAAGCGACGGTCATCGTATCGCGATGCAGATCAATGCCGACGCAAAGCTGGTCGTTGACGGACGTGTGCAGTTGAACCATGATAATGTCCTCCATGTAGGGGTGAATGAAAAACCAAACCACCGCCATCGTAACCGGCGGCAAAAGCCCCTACATGGTTTCACCTTGAT
>PAIY01000222.1 GCA_002704825.1 Phycisphaeraceae bacterium | reverse complement strand
CGATAAAGAACAAATTCATTGTGGGCTTACTCACACTTGCACTCATAGGTGTGGGGATCTATTCCATGTCCACGGTCAATCTGGGTTCCGTCCCGGATATCACCAATAACCAGGTGCAGGTGATGACTGTATCACCCAATCTGGCTACTGAAGATATCGAGCAGTTCGTCACCTATCCGGTCGAGTTGGCCATGGGTAACCTTCCGGGAGTAGATGAGATTCGCTCTGTTTCAAGATTTGGCCTGTCGGTGGTGACCATCGTCTTTGAAGATGACATGGGCACCTATTTGCCACGCCAACTGGTGCAGGAAAAACTGAACGAACTCCAGGAGACCATTCCCCAAAAATTCGGAAGTCCCACTATGGGACCAATTTCCACAGGTTTGGGGCAGATTTACGAATACACCATCCAACCTCAGGAGGGTTTTGAAACAAAATACTCGCCAACAGACCTGCGCACTATCCAGGACTGGATTGTAAAACGACAACTCACGCTACTGGATGGAGTAGTTGAAGTCAACTCATTTGGGGGTTACATCAAGCAATACGAGGTAGCCATCAATCCTGAAAAACTCAACGCACAAAAAGTTAGCATATCGCAGGTATATGAAGCACTAGCGAGAAACAATGTCAATACCGGAGGGGCTTATATTGAGAAGAATCGAATGTCCAACTTCATAAGAGGAGAAGGATTGATTCGCTCATTAGACGACATTCGAAAAATTGTTATCAAAACCGAAAATGGCATTCCTGTCACGATTGGTGATGTTGCTTCTAAAGTCCATTTTGGACACCAGGTACGCTATGGTGCATTCACACAGGATGGCCGTGAATCGGTGGGCGGCATCATCATGATGCTAAAAGGCTCTAACCCCAATGCGGTCATACAAAATGTGAAAGAGCGAATGGAAGAGGTTGAGAAATCGCTTCCTGAAGGATTGGAAATCAATACCATCATTGACAGAAGTGATCTTATTTCCAGAACGACCAGTACAGTGCAAACCAACCTGATCGAAGGAGCACTCATCGTCATATTTGCGCTCGTCATTCTATTGGGAAGTTTGCGTGGTGGTATCATCACGGCCACTACTATTCCACTTTCACTGCTTTTTGCATTCATACTGATGAAGCAATTCAATGTCTGGGCCAACCTGATGAGCTTGGGTGCCATTGACTTTGGAATTATTATAGATGGTGCGGTGATCATCATAGAAGGAACGGTCTATGAAATCCAGAAACGCATACGCTCTGGTAAAATTAAGTTCAACCAGGGTGTCATGGACGAGGTAGCTTTTGAGTCCGGAAGCACCATGATGGGTTCTGCCTTTTTCGGTCAGATTATCATTCTCATTGTGTTCGCTCCGATCCTGTTTCTGACAGGTGTTGAGGGTAAGATGTTCCAGCCGATGGCCTACACCTTTGGTTTTGCCATGATTGGTGCCATTTTCCTTTGTCTGACGTACGTGCCAATGATGTCAGCCTTATTTATGAAGCCCATCCAAAACAAAAAGAACTGGTTTGGGAAGTTTGAACGCTGGTTGGAAAAGGTGAGTGACAAAATAATCGGCGGTATTCATAAGGCATACCTGCCATTGCTAAAAAGTGCCCTCCGTTTTAAGGCTATCGTAATCATTGTGGCTATTGTGCTGCTGGGAGTTGCCGGATTTACATTTTCGCGTATGGGTGGGGAATTTGTCCCTCAGCTGGATGAAGGAGACCTGGCCATGCAGGCATTGATACGACCGGGAAGTTCGCTCACAGAGTCTAATGAAGTCTCCATGAAAATTGAAAAGCTCTTGCTTGAAAACTTTCCTGAGATCAAAACGGTCACCTCACGCATTGGTGTTGCAGATATACCCACAGACCCAATGCCCATGGACATAGCGGATATGTACATCATTCTGGAAAAGGACAAAGACAAGTGGGTTTCCGCAGCAACCAAAGACGAGCTAATTGATCAAATCAAAGACAAACTCGATGAACAGCTCGTTGGGGTTAACCTCGTCTTTACCCAGCCTGTGGAATTACGGTTCAATGAATTGCTTGAAGGAGTACGGGAAGATATTGCGGTCAAGCTATACGGTGAAGATTTAGAGGTTTTAGCCACCAAGGTTCAGGAGATGGCGGAGATCATTTCCACAGTACCGGGTGCCGGAGATGTCAATGCTGAGCGGACCTCAGGACTTCCCCAAATGACAGTGAATTACAATCGTAATAAGATAGCTCAATACGGGTTAGATATTCAAAAACTCAATGAGTATGTCAGCTCAGCTTTTGCAGGTGGGGTGGCCGGAGTGGTTTTTGAAGGCGAGAAGCGATTCGATCTGGTCATACGCTTTGACGATGCACATCGCAAAAGCATAGATGACTTACGGACACTCTATATCGATCTACCGGATGGGACTCAAGTTCCCATAAAAGAGGTAGCAGATATTAGCTATGTACCTGGACCGATGCAGATCTCCAGGGACAACACCTACCGTAGAACGTATGTTGGAGTGAATGTGAGAGGACGCGATGTGGAGTCGGTGGTGAATGACATACAGGCCAAATTGGATGCGCAGTTGGATCTGCCGGCCGGGTACTACATCACCTACGGTGGAGAGTTTGAAAACCTGCAAAGAGCGAAAAGCAGATTAATGATCGTAGTGCCAATAGCCCTCTTTCTGATTTTCGTTTTGCTCTACTTTGCCTTAGAGTCATTTTCTCAATCTATTATGATATACATGGCTATTCCCCTAGCGGCTATTGGGGGCGTATTTGCTATGTGGTTGAGGGATATGCCATTTAGTATTTCTGCTGGTGTCGGGTTCATTGTACTGTTTGGTGTGGCTGTACTCAATGGTCTTGTATTGATCAACCGCTTCAATTCATTGAAGGAAGAAGGGGTGACAAGTATCAGAGAGAGAATTTTAACAGGAACAAAAGAACGAATCAGACCTATTATGTTGACAGCAACTACAGACATTTTCGGATTTTTACCCATGGCATTTTCAGCTTCCGCAGGAGCGGAAGTGCAACGACCATTGGCTACCGTGGTGATTGGTGGTATGCTCACTGCCACCCTACTTACTCTAGTGGTACTTCCGGTGCTTTACACGTTTGTAGAAGGCAGAAGTGACAAAAGAAAAAGCCTGAAAGCACCGAATGCCAATGTGATTATTGCCCTGATCGTTTGTGGTGGATTGTTTGGATTACCAGCTGTGGGAAATGCGCAGGAAACCAAGTCTGTGAATACGCTGGAAGAAGCCATTGAAATAGGATTGGCCAATAATGGAAACGTCAAGGTGGCCAAAACTAACATTGACGTTCAACGGCAAGGAAAGAAGGCCGCATTCAACCCGGGCAAGACAGGTATTGGCATGCAATACGGACAATACAACAGCTTTGAAAATGATTTTTCTTTCAATGTTGGCCAGTCCTTTGAATTTCCTACGGTTTACGGAAAACAGCGCAATCTGGCAAATGAACGGGTTGAGGGGAGTCAAAAACAGCTAGCTGTTACAGAGAACGAACTCAAAGCGAGTATCCGACAAGCCTGGTACGAGCTGGCCTATTTGCACGAGACCAGAAACCTGTTGCTTTACCAGGACTCCATCTATGGAAGGTTCCTCAATGCCGCAACTATCCGGTTTGAGACGGAAGCTACCAGTTATTTGGAAAAAGCGGCCGCAGAAACGCAGGTGATGGAAGTCCAGAATCAGTTGAAGCTATTGGAAGCCGATATGATCATCCAGGAAAAACAGCTTCAGATCCTGCTTAATGACACCACGGATTTGGCTTTTGCGCCCTCCGGTCTGGAGGAACGACAGGTTTTGGCACTCCAGGATCGTGCACTGATTGCAAACAATCCATTTCTGCAGTTTACACAGCAGCAGGTGGAGATTGCGGATGCGCAGAAATCCGTTGTTTCTTCCAAATTAATGCCTGAGTTTTTTGTGGGGTATTTCAACCAGTCACTGATTGGTGGTGAAACAGCAGATGGTGGTGTTGCAACATCTTCTGACCGGTTTGGAGGCATACAGGCAGGCATTGCCATTCCATTGTTTTTTGGCTCCTATAAGGCAGACATTAAGGCCGCTAGCCTGCGTGAACAAATGGCTAAAACCAATCTGGAATACTTCCAGACCACCGTTCAGGGACAATTTAGTCAGCAGGTGGAAGAAGTAAATAAATTCCGCAATAGCCTGAATTATTACAATGAAAAAGCAATTCCACAGGCGAATTTAATTCTGGACAATGCCCAGAAGAGCTTTGAGAGCGGAAACATAGGTTATGTAGAATACTTTCAAAACCTCAACCAGGCCCTGAACCTCAAATTCAATTACCTCAATACATTAAATGGATACAATCAGGCGGTCATCAGCCTGGAGTTCCTGATCGGTCAATAAAATTTAAAGAACCTTAAAATATTAAATAATGAAAAAGCAAATCATATATATACTGGCGCTGGTACTGATGGTATCGGTATTTACCGGTTGCGGAAGCAAGTCTGCTGATAACTCGGAAGATGCTTCTCATGAACATAAAGAAGGTGAAGAAGGACATGAAGAAGAAGGAATGAGTGAACTACACCTTTCGGATCTCAAATTTGAAAGTCTGGGAATAAAGATTGATGCGCTACCGACTCGCGCACTATCTGATGTAGTAGAGGCCAACGGTCAGCTGGAGGTACCACCCCAGCATGAAGCAACTGTTACAGCTATTTTGGGAGCCAATGTGACTTCCATCAAAGTGATAGAGGGAGACAAGGTAAGAAAGGGTCAGATATTGGCCTACCTGGCTCACCCCAATCTGAGCAGCATTCAATCCAACTATGTAAGGGCATATAGCCAGTTGCAATACCTGGAGAAAGAACACGCACGTCAAAAAAAGCTCTATGAAGAAAATGTGGGCTCGGGAAAGACCTATCAGCAAACCTTAGCTGACTATCAAACCACAAAAGGTGAAGCAAAAGGCTATGAAGCCCAGCTCAAACAACTCAGTTTGAATGTAGAGAAGATACGGCAGGGAGAAATATATGAGCAAGTGCCTGTGGTTAGCCCTATAAGTGGCTACATAGAAAAAGTAGAAGTTCAGTTAGGGCAGTTCGTAGATCCTCAGACGGTGATGTTCAGGGTTGTTAATACCGATCACATCCATGCCGACCTGATGGTGTTTGAAAAGGATGTTTATAAAGTAAAAAAAGGACAAAAAATAACCTTCACCGTGGAGTCGGTTCCCGGAGCTACATTGACGGCCGATATTTATTCTGTTGGCAAACAATTCGAGCAAAACCCCAAAGCGGTACACATACATGCCGAAATTGATCAAAAAGAAGATTTTCTGATTCCCGGGATGTACATCAATGGAAGAATCCATACCAACAGCCGGGAAGTTATGGCCTTACCGGAAGATGCCATCATAGAAGAAGAAGGCAAGCCTTATATTTTTATTGCGGAATCTCATCAGGAAGACGGAGAAACCGAATGGGCATTTAAACCAGTGGAAATTCGAACAGGCATTATCGATGAAGGATGGGTAGAGATCAAGCTGCTGGAGGCGTTACCCGAGGGTACTAAAGTAGCCTGGAACAACGCCTATTATCTTATAGGAGAGATGAAAAAAGGTGATACAGAGCACGGCCATTAAGTGCCAAGTGGGTGAGGAATAGTTGGTGATTAAAGGTTGGCAAAGGGCAGTTGGCAAGTAGGCAAACACTGAAAGTGAGCTTGCAACACAATTACCAACTGCCTTTTTGCCCCTTGCCAACTTTATTAATTGATTAAAAATTATAACGACTAAAAAGATGAAAGAAATAAAAGCATTTATAAAGCCAAAAAGAGTACAGGTAGTGGTAAAGTCTCTGCGGGATGCAGGGTTTGAAAGTGTCACACTATCCAAAGGAGAAGGTACGGGAGCTCACAAAGACCCTGATGCATCGCCTTCCCTGGACTTTCGTTTTACCGATAGCCCGATTGTAAAACTGGAACTGGTTTGCCAAAATGAAGAAACGGAAAAAGCAGTGCAATTGATATGCGGAAAGGCTCAAACGCCTGATCCGGGCGATGGAATCATTTACGTTTCTGAAATAGATGATGCCTACAGAATAAAGACCGGAAAGTCTATCAAAAGATTTGATATGAAGTGAAAAATGTCATGGAGTTTCCAATTGAAAAAAATGAGGCAATTAGCCAGGACAAGGGGTGGGCTTTGTTTATCAGACTTATATATCAACAGCAAGTCCAAATTGTGGTGGCAATGTGCAAAAGGCCACCGGTGGCAGGCCACCCCTTTTAGTGTGAAGATACGGAAAAGCTGGTGCCCTGAATGTGCTAACAACGTTCCGCATGGAATAGAGAAGATGCAATTCCTGGCTCATGCAAAGGAAGGTAAGTGTCTTTCTAACGAATACATAAACTCCAAAATACCCTTGAGGTGGCAATGTAAAAACGGTCATCGTTTCCGGGCTACCGCTGATAGTGTGATTCAGGGGAGTTGGTGCAGGAAATGTAGGGATAATTTGAAAAATTAAAATTGATATTATTATGAAAGCTATAAAAGTTTTAATTCCCATGATTACGGCATTTATGCTGTTGCAGGGATGTGCCATTGTAAGGCCCGGAGAGGTGGGTGTAGATGTGCATTTTGGAAAGGTGAAACCAGCGGTAATGAAGCCGGGCCCTCATCATTTTATGGGGTTTATCGGGAGGAAAATAGAACGTTTTGACACGCGGATTGTCAATTACTCCCGGGAACTCAATTTCCATACAAAAGAAGGGATTGAGGTAAGCTCTGAAATAACCATATTATACCATATTGTTCCTGATTCGATCATTCGCATTTATCAGGATTTTGGTGGCGGTTATCAGGAAACGGTCATTGAGGATAACCTGATCACAATCCTTCGGCAAACGGGACTTGAGTATAAAGCCACTCAGCTGATTACCGAACGAAATACGATTGAAAATACCATTAAAGAAAAAATGAATGCGGTAATCCGTGATTATGGTTTTGCAATGGATCTTGTAATGCTTAAAGAAGTCGATTTGCCACAGGCAGTGGTGGAAACCATCGAGGCTCAGCTCAACGCAGACGAGATAGCCAAGAAGACAAAAATCGAGAATGAGATAAAAAGGAACCAGTTGGATTTTGAGCTGGAGAAACAAAAGAAAGAAAAGGAGATGGCCATCATTACCGAGCGTATGCAAATCGATTTCAACATTGAGAAGCAGAAGAAAGAAGCAGAAAGGCTATTGATTGAGGCAGAGGCTATCAAAAAGCAGCAGGCCATCATCAACGCCACCCTGAATGACCGGCTCATCAAATACAAGAGCCTGGAAATCACCAGGGAGCTGGTCGGCTCTAAGAACACTAAAGTAATTGTAACCGATGGTAAATCACCGGTAATTGTAAACGACAATTAAATATATGTTTAACCTTAAAATCTACAGCTATGATGCACGATTGGTATTTCGGAGGAATGCATTGGATCTGGTGGATCTTGTGGCTTATCCTCCTATGCTGGATATTCTTAATCCCTTACCCTACGCCCGGACAAAACAGACGGAAGGATAAGGCCATGGAAGCCCTGAGAGAGCGATATGCCCGGGGCGAGATATCCGATGAGGAATTTGAACAAAAGAAGAAAGTCCTTCAGGATAAGAAGAAGTAGTTACACAGCCACAGGTGTATCCCAAGCGAGGTGACACCTGTGGTTTATAAAAGGATATTGTAAAATGAAAAACCAGAGATTTCTTGCTTATATACTTATTGGATTAACCTTTGGACTATTTGTGATACAGCCCCTGGCTATTTCACTTCACATGTATGACATGCAGGGAGATAACGGCAGTTGGTGGGAATATCTTCCTCCCGCATATCAGCAGGTTGCTGGTTCATGGGATTTAGATCAGGCCGTCATCAAATTGCTATTCGGGTTGCTGGGCATTGCCTTGTCGCTTATGTTTATGGTCAGGCAAAAAATATTTCAGCTTACCATAAGAAGGGATAGGTTGGAGGAGATCAGGGAGTTGATTGCGGCAGGAGAAAACCAGCAAGTTGAGTTCAAATCTACCTTAAGGTGGGATTTGAGACAGTTTAAGCCGAATAAGGCTCTGGAAGACGTAGTAGCCAAAACAATTGCCGGATTTATGAATACCCGGGGAGGGCACCTATTTATTGGTATTGACGATGATGGACAGGCACAAGGTTTACATGAAGATTATGCAAGCCTGAAAAAACCGGGACGAGATGGTTTTGAGCAGTATATAATGCAACTGATCTCCACCAAATTAGGGACAAATTATTGCGCTCTGATAGATGTTTCTTTTTTCCAAATAGAAGGGCTTGATGTCTGTCATCTTGAGATTAAACATGCGCACTCTCCGGTCTATCTGCATCAGGACGACCGTTCACACTTTTATATCCGTACAGGAAATGGTACGCGTGAGCTTGACATACCCGAAGCGTTAAATTATATCGAAGAAAACTTAAATGGTCGCTCATTGTGACAAGGAATTTATCACAGCTCTATTATTGGAGTAACTATAAAACCAAAATCAGATCAACAAACTGAATTAAAATGCTCTTAAATAAAAGAATATCCATACTTGACTTTATCAAAACCATTAAGGTTGATATAGTACTTATCTCCTCGTATGCGGTTGTGGTAGGCATTTTCGATCAATACGGATTTCTTGACAAAATTTCGGTTCCTATTAGTGTTACTGCTGTTTTTGGTACTGCGGTAGCCTTGCTGTTGGGTTTTCGAACCAATCAAGCCTATGAACGGTGGTGGGAAGCCCGTATTATTTGGGGTGCTATTGTTAACGATTCCCGAACACTGGTTAGACAATGTGTTTCATTTTTCAAAAGGAGCAACGGGCAGTACGATACCTTGGTCAATGAAATGGCCAATCGTCAGATCATTTGGTGCTATGCGCTCGGAGAATCACTAAGAAAACTACCTTTTTCCCACAGGGTCATTAAATATAAAGAATCCAATAAGACCGAAGCATTTAATATTCCAAATGCTTTATTGTCAGAACATTCTGAAACTTTGCTAAAGGCAAAAGAAAAAGGTATGGTGAATGATTTTCAGCAGGTGCAAATCGATAGCACCATCGCCAGATTATGTGATTCTATGGGCAAGTGCGAACGCATAAAAAACACGGTTTTCCCCAAAGCACACAGCCTGTTGATCCATACCATTATTTATGTCTTTGCTACCATGCTGCCATTCGGTTTAACTGATGAATACCTAATTGTAGAAATAGGCCTGACTATTGGTATACCGATCATTTTTATTGCCATCGAAAAAACCTCCATTCTCATGCAGGATCCTTTTGAGAACCAGCCTTTGGACACGCCCATGACAGACCTGGCGGAAACGATAGAAATAAACATCAGGCAAATGATTGGAGAAACGGATGTTCCTGAAAAGAAAAAACCGACAGACTATTATGTTTTATAACACAAAATATTAACAATGGATTTTCAAACTGAAATAACGCTCATACCAAGGTTACTTGTCGCCCTTGTACTCGGTGTTTTGATAGGACTCGACAGGGAAATTGACGGGCATGCCGCAGGAATCAGAACGTATGCTGCCGTTTGCCTGGGTGCGGCTTTAGTCACAATTATCAACTCCCACATTGAAGTTGCAGATCAGACCCGAATTGTTGCCAATATTGTTTCAGGCATTGGCTTCTTGGGGGCGGGTATTATTTTCAGAGATGGATCCAAAAATTTCATTTCAGGTTTGACAACCGCAGCTACTATTTGGGCCACTGCTGCTGTAGGAATTGCTATTGGATATGGCATGTACCTTATCGGGAGTGTCACATCCGCTTTGCTTATTCTATTATTGATTTCACATCATTTCCCTTTTTTAAAAAAGAAAAATATCAGAAAATGAAAAAACTACAAATAAAAATACCACTTCTCCTGCCTGAAGTACCGGACGAGAAGGATCAATGCGTGCAAAAACTTATTCAACAGCTTCAGGATAAAGAAGGCCTAGAAAAAGTGCATGTAACAGATGAAACGGACAATGGCGTACCACAGCTATGTTTTCATTATGATTCGAACTTGATCTCCATAGACCGTATCCAGTCGCTGGCAGAGCAAGCCGGAGCGGAAATCACGCAAAAATTTGGTCACAAACTCATAGAAGTAGAAGGCATTCGCCATACCCGCCATGCCCGTCATATAGAGCGGGATCTTCGGGGTATAGCCGGTATTTTGGAGGCCTCCGTATCGGCATCCGGCATGGTGCGTGTAGAGTATGATACGGCCAAAGTGGATGAGGCGAAAATCATGAAAGCACTGAGAAAAGAGGGACTTGATATACCGGATACCCAGGTAAGTGCCGAACGTTTTCTTGATAAGGTAAAAGAAGCTGAAAAAGGCGAAGAACAAAAAGAAGAAGCTCGCAAGGAACATGACCATGAGGAAGGTGAAGATCATGAACATTTGCACGGTGGCATTTTCGGTAAAAACACCGAGCTGATCTTTTCCATCATCTGCGGAGCATTATTAGGTATTGGCTTTGGGCTTACTTACATCGAAGCTGTGCCTTCCTGGGTGAGCCTCACATTATACATCGGAGCATATTTCTTTGGCGGCTATTTTACAGCCAAAGAAGCCATTCAAACAGTGGCAAAAGGGGGCTTTGAAATTGATTTCTTGATGCTGGTAGCGGCCATTGGAGCGGCAATTCTGGGCGAATGGGCGGAAGGTGCATTACTCCTCTTCCTTTTTAGCATGGGGCATGCGCTGGAACACTATGCTATGAACAAAGCCCGTAAATCCATTGCTGCTTTGGCAGAGCTCGCTCCTAAAACGGCCTTGCTCAAGAGAAATGGCAAGACCGAAGAAGTTGGCATAGAGGAATTGAGCATCGGTGACATCATTGTGGTGAAGCCCAATAGCAAAATCTCAGCTGATGGGGTGGTTGTCAGCGGCCAAAGTAGTGTAAACCAGGCGCCTATCACCGGGGAAAGTGTACCGGTAGATAAAGTGCCAGTGGATAATCCCGATAAAGACTGGTCGCAGGAAAAAGACATCAAAGATGAGAACCGGGCTTTTTCGGGCACGATCAATGGCAACAGTACGCTGGAAATCAAGGTGATTAAAGTAGCGAAGGACTCTACACTTTCCCGCCTGGTGAAACTGGTCAATGAAGCCCAGACCCAGAAATCACCTACACAACGGCTCACCGACAAATTTGAGAAATATTTTGTGCCGTCTGTACTGGTTTTGGTAGTCATACTCAATTTCGCATTTCTGGTACTGGACGAAACCTTTAGCGAAAGCTTCTACCGTGCGATGGCCGTATTGGTGGCAGCCAGCCCTTGTGCTTTGGCGATAGCCACCCCAAGTGCAGTATTAAGCGGAGTAGCAAGGGCCGCCAAAAGCGGGGTGCTTATCAAAGGGGGTCGTCCGCTGGAAGATCTGGGTGTACTCACCGCCCTGGCTTTTGACAAAACCGGAACACTTACCGAAGGCAAGCCCAAGCTCACCAAAGTAGTGGCTTTGGGCGATGTAAACGAGGAAGAGCTGTTGAAAATAGCTGTAGCAGTAGAAACCCTCAGTGACCACCCGCTGGCCAAAGCTGTAGTGCGGGATGGTAAAGAGCTATTGGATAGGGTTGATATTCCGGAAGCAAAAGACCTGGAAGCGGTACTTGGCAAGGGGATTAAGGCCTCCCTGGGTAATGATAAAGTGTACATCGGCAATCTGGAGCTCTTTGAATCCCTGGACGATAAAAAGCCGGAGAAGGAAACAGAAGAAAAAGTAAAGTCGCTGGAATCAGAGGGCAATACCACCATGCTGATCCGTCAAAATGACAAATACATAGGCATCATTGCCCTGATGGATACCCCCAGAAAGGAAGCTAAAAATACCCTTGAGCAACTCAAGAAGATGGGTATTAAGCGCATGATCATGCTTACGGGTGATAACCAGAAAGTAGCCGATGCAGTAGCCAAAGAGATTGGCCTTACGGATGCCTGGGGTAGTTTGCTGCCAGAAGAAAAGGTAGAAGCCATTAAAAAGCTCAGGGAAAAAGAATCCAAAGTAGCTATGGTGGGCGATGGCGTGAATGATGCACCAGCCATGGCCAATAGCACCGTAGGTATTGCCATGGGAGCAGCGGGCAGTGATGTAGCCCTGGAAACAGCCGATATAGCCCTGATGGCTGATAAGCTGGAGACCTTGCCTTTTGCAATCGGTTTAAGTAGAAAGGCTAAAGGCATTATCAAACAAAACCTTTGGGTGAGTCTGGGTATTGTGGCTTTATTGATACCAGCCACGATTTTCAGCTTTGCCAACATTGGTATTGCCGTACTGATTCATGAAGGCTCTACGCTGGTAGTGGTATTCAATGCGTTGCGTTTGTTGGCCTACAAAAAGTGAGAAAATTGAAGAAAAGCACATTCCATATAAACAAAATGGACTGCCCTTCAGAGGAGCAGATGATCCGTATGAAGTTGGAACCTTATAAAGAGGTGAAGCAGCTTTCTTTTGATATTCCAAATCGTAAACTGGAGGTATATCATACAGATGAAGTAGAAGAGTTCCATCAGGCCATCGGTGAACTCAAACTCAATGACCGGTTGGAAAATACGGAAGATGAAGTTGAGTTGCCATTGACATCTGACGATTCTCACCAGCGCAAAATATTGTGGTGGGTGCTGGGAATCAATTTCGGGTTCTTTGT
>PAIY01000221.1 GCA_002704825.1 Phycisphaeraceae bacterium | reverse complement strand
GTCGCAACGCGATATGCCAAGCGAGACACATCATTTTTAGTTGCCGCGAGAATTCGATGTTTGGCAATATGGCTGGATGTCTTGTGACGACACTGCTTAGCAAATCCTATTGGACGTTGGGTATTACCAAAGTTTCAGAAACGTAAATGACAACCACACCCCGTCCGCAGAGGCGTTTGGGGTGTGGTGATGAGGTTTGGAATGTTTTGAATACCTGATGGCATTCGTGTTTGGATTCGATTGCAGCTTTATGCCAACGCCAACTCCAGATCCGCCTTGGCATCACCGGTTAGACGCAGGCCGTAGTTTTCCTGGAGGATCTTGAAGACGTTGGGGCTGATGAATGCCGGGGCTGCCGGGCCGATGGTGATGTTCTTGACACCCAGTGAGAGGAGGGTCAGCAACACCGCGACGGCTTTCTGTTCAAACCAACTGAGGACGATGGTTAAAGGCAAATCGTTCACGCCACATTCAAACACCTTGGCCAATTCGACTGCGACCTTGATGGCGCCGTAAGCGTCGTTGCATTGGCCCATGTCCATCAAACGCGGCAATTCAAGATGCGTGCCGTAGTCGTGATCCATGATGCGATATTTGCCACAACCCAGCGTGAGGATGAACGAATCATCAGGAGTGCCTGCTGCGTAGTCGGAGTAGTAATTGCGGCCGGGTTCTGCACCATCGCAACCACCAATGACAAAGAAGCGGCTGATCTGACCGGCCTTGACGGCTTCGACGATCTCGGGGGCTTTGGAGAGGATGACGGATTCGTGGAAGCCCACGGTGATTTCCTGAGTCAGTGCCTGCTTGCAGGGTTGGCATTCTTTGGCTTTGGCGATCACTTCGGAGAAATCGTCGGTGGTCAAACGTGTTGCACCGGGGACCGCAGTTGCGCGGGTGGTGAACATGCGGTCTTTGTAACTGTCCTTGGGAATGAGTACGCAGTTGGTGGTACCGACGATGGCGCCGGGGAACTGTTCGAACTCCACCTTCTGTTTTTGCCAGGGACCACCGAAATGGCCTGCAAGGTTGGGATGGTTGTGGAGTTTGGGATACATGTGACCGGGGAGCATTTCGCCGTGGGTGTAGACTTTGACATTCGTGCCTTCGCATTGTTTGAGCAGGTTCATCAGGTCCAGCAGGTCATGGCCGGTGACGAGGATGCCGGGGCCTTCCTGTGTGCCGCACATGACGCTGGCCGGTTCGGGTTGGCCGAAGTTTTCGATGTGTCCTTCCTGAAGCAACCGCATGACGGTGAGGTTTTGCTTGCCACATTCCAGGACAAACTCGAGCATGGTGGGGACGTCGAAGTTGACGTTGGTCATGGTTGCAAAGAGTGCTTCTTCGATAAAGGCGGAGACTTCTTCGGAGTGCTTGCCCAGGCGACGTGCGTGGTGGGCGTAAGCTGCCATGCCTTTGACGCCGTAGAGCAGAATTTCTTCGAGTGATTGAATGTCGATGTCTTTACCGCAGACGCCGGCGCGGCCGTTGATTTCGCAGGCGGTGCCGTGAGCGGTTTGTTCACATTGATTACAGTGCAGGGGGAGTGAAAGGTGTGACATGTGTTATGATCCTTTGGTTAACGGCGGTTGGATACGGGGTCAGTTCGTTAATTCTGATTGTCAGTATCGACATCAAGAGACTTTTTTGCCTTGATCTGGATCAAGTCCGTCAGATTTTTTACACGCTATATTTTCTGACGTATTGACGGTTTTAACCATTGGAGTTGTATGTCACTCGAAGCTTTGAAAATTCTTGCCCGTTGTCACATGTTTGGTCGCGTCAGTGAAGCGGGGATGCAGGAACTTGCTGCCATGGCACAGGTTCAGAAACTCTCGCGCGGTCAGATTGTCTTTCACCAGGGCGATGAACCGCCGGGGATGTTCGTGGTCGGCTCGGGGACGGTTCGGATTTACAAGATCGCGCCCAACGGCAAGGAGCACGTCCTGCATCTTGCCGGCCCGGGTCTGACCTTTGCCGAAGTCGCGGTGATGGGTAACTTCCCATGCCCCGCCTTTGCCCAGGCCATTGAGACATCGGAAGTGGTGTTACTACCAACGGCTCCATTCATGAAGGCACTGAAGACCAATCATGAGTTACCATTGCAGCTTCTGACGGGCATGGCCTTCTGGGTGCATCACATGGTCGACACGCTTGAGGACATCGTGCTTCGCGACGCGACAGGGCGGCTTTGTCGCTATTTGGTCGATACACATCGAGACGGTGTTGCCACGTTGCCCAAGTTCAAGCGTCATTTGGCAAGCAAGCTCAATCTCACCAGCGAGACGCTTTCGCGTGTACTCCGACGTCTGTTGGACGAACAACTTATCGAGCAGGGGGACTCCAAGGAGTTGATCCGGTTATTGGATATCGACACCCTCCAGGAGATGGCCGACGGCGGATATGCCTGACCGATCAAAGGCCCACAATCGTTATATCCGGCAAGACTTGGGTTATAACATTGACCTTTGCCTATGAATCGGACTAAAATAGAGCTCCCACCTGTAAAAGACTGTCCGCGATAGTCAAAAGCTAAAGCACGACCTGCAATGGGTCGGTACAATAAAGCCCACCCGCTAAAGCATGAACCGGCCACGGTTTGAACATGTAGAGAGAGCACCAGTGAGACTGAACAAGATGCCCCGAATCAGAACCAAGCTCCGCAGCCTGATGACGCGCGTGTTACGTCGTTGTGGTCTGGATGAGCAGTCCGCCGGCAGACGTCGCTTAAACGCCCGTCGTGCTGCCTACATCCAACCACTCGAATCCCGACAGTTGCTCAGTGTGGCCATTGAGATGGTGGTCAATCCAACCGGTTCCCCGTCTGCATACGTGGTCGATGGCAGCGATGTCTACGCCAGCCAGGCAGACAGTTTTACGATTGACTTTTATGTGACCCATGATGGCACCGATGGTGACCTGACGGATGACACGTTATATAGCTTTGATCTGAATCTCACCGGCACGGACACCGACATCACACTCGACGAATGGCTTCGCAACACCACGCTCTTTCCCAACACCTCCGGTGATGTGTTCAACTTTTCAGATGACACCGTCGATAGCACGGCGGACGATTATTTTGTCAGCGCTGCAACCGTTGGGCTGGATAACCGCGATACAGATGACATGACGGACGCTGGGGCCTTCACTGGTTGGTACATCGGTTCATTGGAAATTACCTTGCCCAGCACTGTCGGTGATTACGTCCTGACATTCACCAGTACGGCAGATGATCAACCGTCCCTTGTCACGCACACGGTTACCGACGGCGTTGTCGAAACATCATCCCCCGATGTCACTTCGCTGACCTTTCACGTTGTTGAAGCTGCAACGCTGAGTATCGAGGACTTGCCTGATCTTGCCGGTGACGCAGACATCGCTTCAACCTTCAGCAGCATTGACATCACCACCACAAATGTGGATGCCGCGGAATTTTCACTTTCGGACTTCACCTTGGTTCGCGTGGTTAACGGCGTTGAGACGATTGTGATCTCGGATCTGGATGTCAATACGGATAACGACTGGGAAGATTTCGCAGGTGTCTCATTGGTCGATGCAGGCGGTGGTGTCTACCAGATTACCGGGCTGGATGATGTGATTGAACTTGCAGATGGTGATTACACCTTGACTGCAGTTGCTGTAGGAATTATGAACACAGCGGGCGTGCCACTGGTCACTGATGTGGAAGAACTCTTCGAAGTCGACTCAACTGATCCACAGGTCACTGTTACGGATCAAACCACCAGCGACACCACGCCCACGATCACCGGCACGGTCATCGATCAGACACTCGATACGATGAGCATCACCATTTCCCATGCCAACGATCTGACCTTTGCATCGCAAACCTTCACGCTTGCCAATGGCGACTTCACCATCGACGGTAGTGGCAACTGGACACTCGATGGCAGCAAGCTCTCCGCACTTGAAGGTGGAACCTATGATGTCCGCGTCGTAGCAGTTGACGAGGCCGGGCAAACCAGTGATGAAACATACGAAGACAAGCTGCTGATCATCGACGCATACGAAGACGATGACAGCTCCACCGATGCTCCGAGCAATGTCATTGCAGGCAGTCGCCATTACAACCTGAGCATTCATGAGACGGGCGACGCCGATTGGAAGTCCTTCACGCTTGGTTCCAATGCAGACGTGTTGGTGCTTGGTAGCGTGATCAGCGGTGATGAGATCACCGTTAACTTCTATCTTTTTGATGGCACTTTGGCAGACACGCCAAGTTACACCTTCACATCAGCATCTGGATCACTGAACCAAACCATCTCTGCCATGACAGCCGGTACCTACTATATCGAAATCTCCAGTACGGGTGATGGCAACAGTGACGGCACCACTGGCGTGGTCTACAACTATAACTTCGTCACCGGCATCGAAGCCGATCTATCCAACTCCATCTCCGGCTCGGTCTTCGTCGATGAAAACTTCGACGGTGCCTACGATGCAGGTGATGGTGATGCATTGGATCTCACTGCATGGAACGGCGGGCTGGGTGTCCTCGTCGAGTTGTATGCCACCTCTGATCTGGACAACCCTGTAGACAGTGTTTATTCCACGGATGGCAGCTACACCTTCTCCAACGTGATCAGCGACACCTACCGCGTCCGTATCCAACTCCCCGATGGCACATTCCAGACCACCAGCGATCCAGCAGACATGCTGCTTGACGGTGCAGTCGACCAAACCAACGTCGACTTCGGCCTGCGTGATGTCGAGGTGGCGGGACGGTATCTGTTCTACAACAACAGTTCATACGACGGGAACAATATTGCCGCCAACGTGTCGGATGATAATGCCATTGCAACGGACAAGTCCGCTTTGTTGCCAGGTCAGACTGCCACTTTCGCAAACTATTCCAATTTCCGTTACGGTGTCAACGGCATCATGATTGATGTTGTTGGGCTCACCTCGCCGGGAACGATTTCCGCAGATGATTTTACATTTGTTACCGGCAACGACGACACGCCAGATTCATGGTCAACGATTGTCGCACCATTGGAAGTGACTGTGCGACAAGGTGAAGGTGTTGACGGTTCAGATCGAATCACCATCACGTTTACCAATGAACAGATTACACACAAATGGTTGCAAGTCACACTCGCTGCCAACCTCAACACGGGTTTGGACAGTGATGATGTGTTTTATTTTGGCAACGCTGTCGGGGAGTCAGGCGATAGCGCCAGCAATGCCAATATCAACATTTTTGACATCTCCGGCGCCTGGTCGAATCTGCATGGCAACAATGGCGACATCACCGATCGTTACGATGTGAATCGCGATGGTTCGGTAAACATTTTTGACATCAGTGCCATGTGGAGTAATCTTCGCAGCGGTTTCTCGGCGTTGCAATTGATTGACGCACCCCAGGCGGTATCTGAGTTGTCAGTCGAATCATTGCCATCAGTCATTAATTTGATGAGTCCAGTTCAGCAGGCTGCGTTAGCCTACTCGGCTTACACAAGTAACCAATCAACTGGTCAGAATACGATCACAGGTAGTTTACTGGCTGAGGATCAAGAAAACCGTGTTCAACTGCTGTTGGTTGAGTAGGCTGAGGTGTTCGTGTCAGATAAAATCGTACGTCATGTTGCGGGGTACGATTGCTTCAGTAAAATCTGTAAAGTCATTGACATGACTTTATATAGAAGAATTCCAGTACTTTGGGTTGATAAGCTCTGAATTTCCATCATGAATGGGGCAATTCCATGTTCAAATTAGGTCGTTTGGCGGTTGTATTTCTGGCTTTTGCAGGAGTGATGAGCTCTGTTGCGCAGGCTGAATTAACCATTACGGTTGGGGATCACTCAGCTAATTCTGCTGGCGAAATAATCACGGTCGACCTTTCTGTGACCAATGGGGGGGGGCAGGAAATTGACGGCATGTTGCTGAATGTGGTCCTCGGGGGGGATTTGGCAGGACCGACTTTCGTCGCCAACTCCGTTGACCTGACCACCGGTACGGTATTCGCGGGTGGTTTTTCAGGAGCTGCGGATGATGAAAACGGTGTTAATGACCGTGAGATTTCCTACTCGGTTTCCACGCCAAACAGTAACGACATTGCCATCACGACTGCAGACCTGGCCACTTTCCAGATCGACACCACGGGCGCTGGTAACAATCGTTACGGCATAGTGCTTGAATCAACGACTTCAGAGTTATCCGCTTTTGCGTTAAACGGCGGTGCGCCAGCCACGACGCTGGTTTATGGTTCGATCTCAATCGGCGATAACCCGATCGTTATCTGGAGTGGTGACGGTAGTGACTCTAATCTGACGAACTATCAGAACTGGCTATACCAGGCTGCGCCACTTGCAGGCGACTCCCTGCAGTTTGCCGGCACCACCAACACGACCGTGAACATGGACCAGACCGCCAACACGGCGTATCACAGTATCACCTTTGACAACACCGCGCAGGGCTTCGTCCTCGACGGTAATGCCATCGGTATTGATGCTGGCGGTTCGATTACCAATAACTCAACATTGCAGGGCAGTTATGACTTTGGAGAAGGTGCTGAACCCATCGGCCAACTGCTTCTCGTGGACATCAAAGCCTCGGGCGATTTGACGCTTGATGCTGCTGCCGGTGACCTGACTTTTGATGACAGCAATATCTCCATGACCGGTTCGAGCACCCTGACCATTGACGGTGGGGCAACCACCACCGTCGATGTACTGAGCAACATTCTCGGTTCCTCTGCCATCGTTGATGTCCAGACATCGGGTAACCTGATCCTCGCGGGCACCAACACGTTCATGACCTTGAACATCAACAGTGGTACCGTCGAGTTTGAAAACGGCAACGCCATGTCCAATACAGGCAGTGTCAGTGTTGCCGACGGTGCGACTTTGCTCATGAATTCGGACAACGAACAGATCGGCACGATCAACGCTGCTGCCGGTTCGACCATCAACCTGGGGACCAGCATCCTCATCGTCGGTGGCACGGGTAACTCCACCTTTGCAGGGACCATCATCGACACCGCTACCCCGGATGAAAACAACGAGCCCGGTGATGCAGGCGGGCTCGTCCTGCTGACCGACGGCACGGTGACCTTCAACTTTGACACCGATCCCACGACCGGTGCTGCCAACTCCTACTCGCTGGCAACCGTCATCGGTAACAATGCCAACGCTCTGGATCAGCAGAACACCCTCTGGGACACCACCGTCGACATGGCCCCGACCGTTGTTTACGACAACAACAATGCCTTTGGTGATGGTGTGATCGTCTTTAACAAAGGTACGCTGGATAACTCGGCTGTGGGAGGCACCAACACCCTGGCCAACGACATGCAAATCGGCGGCGATGTGTCGTTTGTCGGCAAGGTCGATCTGGCAGGTACCGTTTCCCTGGATGCATCGTCTGTTGACAATGACGATGTCTACGGCAGTGATGTCACCAGCACCTCCCGCACCATCACCGTCGTCAACGCATCCGACGAAGTGAACATCCGCGGCATTCTCGATGCAGACACTGATCTGGTCAAAGCCGGTGCCGGTTTGCTTGAACTCACCGGTGACAACAACAGCGGCAGTGGTGTCTTCCGTGGCGACATCACCATCGATGGTGGTACTGTCAACGTGACCAGCGACTCCAGTGCTGCAGGCGACATCATCATTAATAATGGTGAGTTCATCGCCAACTCGGCTGCAGGCTTGGCTGTCAATACCGACAGCACCGTCAGCCTGACCAGCAGCAATGCAACCTTCACCGTCAGCCAAAGTCAGGCAGTCGGTGAACTCAATGGTGTTGCCAACTCGTCAGTTGTTATTGCGGATGGCCAAGTGCTGAGCCTCAATGCAGCCAACTTTGACGACAACCTTGCTGACACGACCTTCGCAGGTGTGATCAGTGGTGCAGGCGGTGTGGGCATTGATGCTGACGCCCAGAATGATTTGACCGACACGCCTCCGGGTATCGTCAAGTTCTCCGGCGCCAACACCTACACCGGCCCGACCAACGTGAACTCCGGCGCGCTGCTCATTGCCAGCGGTGGCAGCATCGTCAGTGATGTGACCGTGGGCAACACGGGTATCCTCGGCGGCCAAGGTAACGTCAACGCTGACGTCACCGTGCAGTCCGGCGGCGAAATCACCGCAGTGGACTCGGACGATCCGACCACCGACAGTGCTGAAACCTTCAACATCAACGGCAATGTTGACGTTGAAGCTGGCGGCCGGATTTATTCGAATATCGGTTACATCGCTGGTGCAGCGACCTACGACCAACTCAACATCGACGGTACATTAACTCTTGCCAACGGCGCCATTCTGGATATTGAAGAACTGGCTGGCAGCAGCATGATCGCTGGTGAAGAATTCATCATCGCATCAACCACCGGCGGCGTGACCAACGCTGGCGCCAACATCGAAGAAGACATTGCAGGTTTCAGCTTCGAAGCCTCCATCGTCAATAACAACCTTATCCTCACCTCCATGGAACAGGTCGAAGCCGTCTGGATCGGTGGCAACGGCAACTTCTCCACCGAAGCGGATTGGGATAACGATCCCGATGGCGTGCAAAGTGATGCACAGGATTTGATCCTGATTTTTGAAGGCACCGGTTCGGGACAGAACTACGCGGTTGATGCTGATGAAGCGCCGTACAGTAACGTGGGGGGCATTGTCTTCCAGGGTGACAACATCTTCACGATCACCAGTGCAGGCGACTCAATTGAGTTTAACGACACCTTGTCCGCTGCCATCATCAACAATACCACCAACACCCAGACCATCGAAAATGATCTGGTCACCAGCTCGATCGTTGACCTGGATATCAACGCAGCTTCGGGTGACCTGGCGTTGTCCGGCAACATCACCAACAACAACCAACTGACTTTCACCGGTGACAACGACACGGCCGCATCCGGCGTGATCTCCGGCAGTGGGGCAATGGTCAAGAATGATGCGGGTATCCTCACCCTCACCGGCACCAATACCTACACCGGCGATACCACCCTCAACGCAGGCACCATTGTCGTCGGTAACGACAGTGCTTTGGGTATCGGCGGTACGCTCAACATCGCAGGCGGCACCCTTGAGTCTGACAACGATGTACGCACCATTGCCAATGACACCAGCGTGACTGGCGACTTCACCGTTTCAGGCAACAACATGACACTCAGCGGTGACATGGACCTCAACGCCGGCACGCATACATTGACCGCCAGCAACACACAGACCACGCTTTCGGGCAGTTTGTCTAACGGCACGCTGGGTAAAAGCGGAGCGGGTACAGTGATTCTCTCCGGTGCCAACACACTTTCAGGCTTGGATGTCAATGCCGGTGCCGTCACCGTGAGTAACGCCAGTGGCTTGACCGGTATCACAGCCGTGAACCTGACAACCGCGGGTGCCCAATTGAATATGTCCGGTGTTGATCTGACCATCGATTCACTGACCGGTGCCGCTGGCACCGTGCTGGATACGCAAGGCAACAAGCTGACTATCGACGGCAGCCAAACCACGACCTTTGCGGGTGAAATCACCAATGCCGGTGGCGGTCAACTCGAACATGCCGGTACGGGGCAATTGACGCTTTCGGGTGACAACACCTACGAAGGCACCACCACCATCTCCGACGGTACCGTTGTGATCACCGGCTCAGTTGATGGCAATGTCTACGTCAACGGTGGCACGTTTGTCATCGGTAATGACAATGCCCTGAACAGTGAAGCGACCTTGATCATCGGTTCGGGCAATCTGCAATCGGACAATGATGCACGCGTTCTCAATGCTGGCGTGCCGATTTCGGTTGAAGGCAACTTCGCGGTGACCGGTTCCAATGAACTGACACTGGGGGGCGCGGTCAATCTCAACAGCGGAACACGAACCATCACCATCACCGAGTCGGATCAAACCACCGCTCTGGCTGGTGTGATCTCAACGGGGGGCTTGGTTAAGTCCGGTGCTGGTCAATTGAATCTCACCGGGGCCAACACCTTCTCAGACGGATTCACACTCAATGCCGGTACCGTGGGGATTGGCAATGATGCTGCCCTGGGTAACGGAATCGTCACCATCAACGGGGGAACGATTGCAGCCTTAGGTGAAGGTGAAGTTGGTAACGATGTTGATGTCAATGCCGACTTCACCATTGCGGGTGGCGCGGACATCGATGCCGTACTCTCCGGCGATATCGATCTGTCCGGTGGTGATGCCAACCATCTGATCACCATCAGCAACCCCGGCACCACCTCCATCTCCGGCGATATGACCGGCGGTGATTTCACCAAGTCCGGTAGCGGTCAGTTGACCCTCACTGGAACCAACAACTTTGTTAACGGTGTCACAGTCAACGAAGGTCTCCTGCGATTCAATCATGCCAATGCCATCAGTGCGGATGATGATCTGACGCTTACTGGCACGGGTAGTGTGGATATCAATGACGATATGGTTGTGGATGTCCTCACCGGAACCGGCACAGGCACCATCGATATCAGTGGTAACTCGCTCAAAGCCAACAGCGGTTCGGTTGCCAATGTGATCGAAGGTGCAGGCACCCTTGAAAAAGATGGTGCTGGCACCCTGACACTTTCTGGCACCAATACCTACTCGGGCACCACCCAACTCACCGACGGCATCCTGGAAGTCACCAACAACAACGCTTTAGGCACCAGTGCCATCACCGCCAACGGCGGCACGCTCCGTGGCACGGTCGACGGGATCAACCTGGATAACAATGTCACACTCAACAGCGATCTGACTGTTGATCAAGACACCGGCATCGGCCTGACGCTTTCGGGGATTCTCTCCGGTGGCAGTGGCTTGTTTAAAGAGGGTGATGGCGATCTGACCCTCTCCGGTGCCAACACCTTCACCGGTGATGCAGTGGTCAATGGCGGTAGCCTGGCATTGTCCGGCGGTTCTGCTATTGACGACACCGTCAAGGTGAATCTCAATGATGCCTCAGCAGACCTGACCCTCAACAACAACGAAACCATCGGTAACCTCATCGGTGGTGGTACCGTCTCGCTGGGCAGCAACACGCTGACCATCGCCAATGCCGACGGCAGTGTCTACGGCGGTGTGATCTCCGGCACGGGCGGCCTCACCGTCGACAGTACAGACGAGACCTTCATCCTCTCCGGTGCCAACACCTACACCGGTGACACCACCATCACCGATGGAACATTGTTGACGGCTGGAAGCGGTGTCATCGCTGACACCAGTGACGTCAATGTCACCGGTACCCTCACACTCGGTGGCAGTGAAACCGTCGGCGATCTCTCCGGCAGTGGCACCGTCGACAACGGCGGTAACAGCTTCACCTTCGGTGATGACGAAGACACCACCTTCTCAGGCATCCTCTCCGGTGCTGGCGACGTGACCTATCAGGGCTCAGGCGTCTTCACGCATTCGGGCGACAGCACCTATACCGGTGACACCAACATCAACGGTGGCACCTTCAATGTCACTGGCACGCTGGACTCCACCGCACTGACCATCCTCAACGGTGCAACGCTGCAACTGAGTAAAGCCGGTGGCAGTTCACTGGTCAATGACGCCAACATCGAAGTGACCAACGGTACCTTTGATGTCGATACCGACCAGCAGATCGCGGACCTGGATCAATCGGCCAACGGCACGACCGAACTAGCGGCTGACCTGACCATCTCCGGTGATACCGAATCCACCAGCGAAATCGCTGGCAGCGTCACAGGGACCGGCGACTTGAACATCGCTGGTGAAACGACAGTGAATCTCACCGGCACCAACAGCTCAACCGGTAGCACCAACGTCTCAGGTAACAATGAAAACGAAGTTGCCAGCTACAATATTCAAGGCACTTCATCTGCGGGTACCCTCAACATCAACAGCTTCGGCCAAGTCGATCTCACCGGCACCGCGGGCGATGTCAATGTCAACAATAACGGTCTGCTTCGCACCACGCAGGGGGCAGTGGACACCGCAACGATCAATGGTGATCTGACCGTCAGTGACGGCGGTACCCTTGATGTGGATATCAGCAACAACAACGGCACACTCACCAATGACGTCTACAACGTCGACGGCAATGTGAACCTGTTGGCAAACGCGATCGTTGCCATCAATGACATCGGCCCCTCGGCTGTCGCTTTGGGTAACGCCTTTGAATTCGTGACCTACACCGGCACCAACGACGGTGCTGCAAACATGGATCAGGTACGTTTGCAGGAAAGCCTCTCGGATGTCGCATTCAGCATGTCCGACAATGGCAGTGGTTTGACCCTCACCGCCATCGAAGTTCAGGACATCGTCTGGGACGGCGAAGGCAATGATGGCCTGTTCTCCACCACCAACAACTGGGATGATGATGTCAATGGCGTCACCTTCAACACCGATACCGCTGGTGCCTATGACCTTGAAGGTTTCGGCCTCACGTTCTCCGGTGCGTCAAACAACGGTGGCAATATCACCGCGGATAACGGTGGTAACGGAGCCATCACTGACTACATCAACATCGCTTCGATCCAGTTCCTGGATACCACCGAAGACATGACCCTCAGCGGTTTGGATTTGAACTTCATTGATGATCAGACCACCGACATCATCAACAACTCCTCGAACAACCATAACATTGATAACAACATCGTCACCGGTAACACCGCGATGACGATCAGTGCCAATACCGCTGATCTCTTCTTCGAAGGCACAATTCAAAACGATGGTGGCATCACTGTCACCGGTGGCAATGACACCTACCTCAACGATGTCGTCAGTGGCGATGGCTCACTGTCCAAGACCGGCAGCGGTACCTTGGAACTCACTGCAGCCAACACCTACACCGGTGGAACCACCATGGCAGCAGGCCGTGTGATCATCAGCGATGTCAACAGCTTCGGAACCGGTGATCTGGCACTCAATGGCGGTACTCTCGAATCCAACGGTGTGGCAACCATCGGCAACGACACCACCATCGGTGGCAATGTGACCTTCGATGGCAGCAATATGGACTTCACCGGCAGTGTCGACCTTGGCAGCACCAATGCCAGTCGTACCCTCACCATGGACGCTGGCACCGACGTGACTTTCTCCAACGTCCTCTCCGGTTCCAACAACCTGATCAAAGACGGTGACGGCGGTTTGATTCTCTCCGGTGAAAACAGTCACACCGGCAACATCACCGTCAACGACGGCAACCTCACACTTTCCGGCAACGCAGCCATGGGCGATGCTGCCTTGCTGACCGTCAATGATGACGGCGATACCAACACCGGCTCGGTGACGGTTACGGGGGACGAAACCATCGGCGCTTTGACCGGTGACGGGACGGTTGATCTGACCGGTTCTGAATTGACGCTGGCAGGCAGCCAAACCGCCGTGTTTACGGGCGTCCTGACCAACGATTCTGACGGCAGCGTGACCTACTCCGGCACGGGTTCACAGACCCTTGCTGGCGACAATACCTACACCGGAGACACCACTGTCACCAGTGGTACCCTGGTCATCACCGGTTCAGTCGACGGCAATGTCAATGTCGCAGGCGGTACCTTTGTCGTCGGTGCAGACGATGCCATCGCCGATGGCAAGACCCTCAATATCGCATCCGGCAACATCCAGTCCAATGACGATGCCCGCAATCTCAGCAGTGGGGTGGCGGTGAACGTCAATGGTAATGTGAATGTCACCGGTTCCAATGATCTGCAACTGGGCGGCGATGTGGACCTTAACAGCGGTACACGCACTGTTGATGTCAATGATGCTGCTACAACACTCACCCTCAGCGGTGATATTTCCAACGGTCGGATCGTCAAGGATGGTGCAGGTGAACTGCTGCTCTCAGGCGATAACGCCATGGCTGATGTCTTCACCAACCCCGGTATCCAACTCAATGAAGGTCAGCTGACACTCGGTAGTGATACCGCACTGGGCACCGGTTCATTGCATGTCACCGGTGGTACCATTGCTTCGAACAACAATCTCCGCATAATTGCCAACGCCATGGCAGTGTACGGTGATTTCTCCTTTGCAGGCAGTAACCTGGAAATGTCCGGCGATATCTCGCTGCGTGATAACTCCAATATTGCTGGCACGGATACGGATCACACCGTGACGGTCAACAACCAGACGACGCTTTCAGGTGATATCACCGGTGGCGATCTGACAATTGCAGGTACCGGCACCCTGAGCCTTTCTGGCAACAATGACTTTACCAATGGCGTGACCGTCACCGCAGCGATCTTGAGCGTCGATGGTGTCGATGCTTTGGCAGACGATGACAGCTTAACCATTAACGGTGGCACGGTTGATATCAATGCTGCTACGACCGTCTCGGATCTCGCCGGTACCAGTGGCACGCTGAATCTTGATGCGGATCTGACCTTCGGTGATGACACCAGTAACGAACTGGCTTCGACCATCACAGGCGCTGGCGGCCTGATTTTCAACGGTACGGGTACACAGACCATCAGCGGTGACAACTCAGAATTCACCGGTGACACCACGCTCAATTCCGGTACCACCGTGGCCGGTTCCAATACCGCCTTTGGTACGGGAACCATCATTGCAAACGGTGGCACGCTTCGCTCGGGTGAAACCGCTGTGACGCTTGGCAACGATATCACGCTTGACGCTGATACCACTTTCCGTGGCAGCTCCCAATTGACTTTGACCGGAGTCATCACCGGTGAAAATACGTTCACCAAGAACGACTCCAATACGGTGATCCTCACCGGTGCCAGTGATTTTGACACCTTGGCCATTCTCGGTGGCGAGGTTATCCTCAATCACACCGGGGGCGGCACACTGGCTTCGGACACCGGCTTGACCATCGCCAATACCGGGTCAACCTTGACCCTGGGCGTGGATCAGACCTTCGGTTTCGTCAACACCAATGCTGATACCCAGATCAACCTGGGGGCCAACACCCTGACCATCGACTATGACGGTGGTGACAACTCCATGGCCGGCGAAATCGCTGGCACAGGAGGTTTTGTCAAGGAGGGGACAAACGAGTTGACCTTCTCAGGCACCAACACCTACACCGGCCCGACCACCATCAATGAAGGCATCCTGAGTCTTGCTGGCGGCAATGCAATCGCTGACACCGGCGATGTCATCGTCAACGCGGGCGGTACCTTGAATCTTGATGCAGATGAAACCATCGGCTCACTGGCAACCGGTACCACCGATAGTCTGCAGGACACCGCCCTCGTCGAGTTGGGCAGCTTTAACCTGACCATCGCTGATCTTGAAAGTGACACGGTCTTCGCAGGCATCATTCAGGATACTGCTGATGCTGGCACCGTCACCTACAACAGTTCCAACACCATGAAATTTGTCAATGCCAACACCTTTGGCAGACTCGATATCACTGCCGGCACCATCGATATGGATGATTCACTGCTCTCAGGCCAGGATGTCTTTGACGGTGATGTGAACATCAACGGCGGTACCCTCATCGGTGAAGGTGGTATCGGTGGCGCATTGAACCTGATCTCTGGCACATTGTCCATAGGTCATGACTCGACGGGCACCATCACGGTTGGTGGTGACTTCAATGCTGCTGCCGATGGCAACATGATCTTCGAACTTACCGGCGGCCAACATGACATTGTTAAAAATGATGTCGACGGCAGTGACGTGCTGAGTGTCGATGGCAATGTGGTTCTGGCCAACGGTACGACACTGACCCTCGTCCTTAACGATGACGATGATCTGGCTGAAGAAGGTGACTTCTACGACATCATCCTCGCTGGTGGAACCCTCACCGCAGGTGATCTGACGCTCATCGATGCTGCCTTGATTCAGACGTCTTACGAAGTGATCGACGGCGACACTCTGCGTGTCACCCTTGAGAACCTGCTGGACTTCGGCGAAGCCACCACCGGTTCGGTCAACCCGCTGATCGGTCAGGCATTGGTTCTGGTCGCAGAAGCAGCTGACAATGGTAACGCTGAAGCGGATGCCTTGGTTGAAGCCTTGGGTGATCTGGATCAGGAAGGCCTGAATCAGTATGTCAAGGAACTCAACGACGGTATCGACGTCTCCGTCCTGGCAAGCCGTAACATCCTTCAGTTGATTCAGACCTTCTCACAGGTTCTGAGCAATCACCTGACGGCTCGTCGAAGCGGCATGCCGGTCTTCGCTCAGCAGGGTGATACCACCATGCTCGCGGGTCTGACTGACGATCCGCACACGCTGGCACAGGTCGCTGCTCAGCAGGACGAAGCGGCGCCCCGCACCGTCCCGATGCAGGAATGGGCAGCGTTCGGCAAGCTCTACGGCCTGTTCTCCGATCAGGAAACCACCTCCGGCCGCACCGGTTACTCGTCCGATGCCGTGGGCATTCAGCTTGGTATGGATTACCAGGTCAACGAAAATCTGATCGTCGGTCTGTCGCTTGACTACACATCAACCGACGTTACCTTCGACTCAGGTTACGGTGACATGGATACCGACAGCTTCCGTGTCGGCCCCTTTGCCAGCTACTTCACCGACAAGTGGTTCATCGATGCGAGCCTGACCTTCGGTATTCACAGCTCCGAAAGCACCCGTAACGACACCTCCACGGGTGCTCATGACGGTGACTTTGATGCAACGGACATCACCCTGTATCTTGGTGGTGGTTACGATTTCAAACTCTCAGAAGCCTGGACACTCACACCCACCGCATCACTGCGTTACACCTACTACAACCGTGATGCCTACACCGAAACCGGTACCGGCGGGATTGCTTACGAAGAGTATGACATCAACACGCTTCACTCGCGTTTGGGTGTCCGCCTTGCCTATCAACTCAATGCCATGGATCTGCTGATGATCCCGGAATTGATGATCGGCTGGGAACATGAATACCTCGGTGAAGGCGATACCGTCAACGGCACCTTCTCCGGCGTGGGCGCCTTCAACGTCAACACCGGCAACCCTGATGAAGACAGCGTCTTCTTCGGTGCTGGCCTCACCGCCATCGTCGATGAACAGTGGACCACCTTCATTCGCTACGAAGGCAATGTCAGTGCAGACGGCGAAACCCACGGCATCTCCGGCGGTGTTCGCTACGAGTTCTAAATTCGCTGACATCTTCAACCGTTAACCCAAAGCCCGAGACATTTGCGTCTCGGGCTTTTTTCTTGTGCGTAGAGATTCATCGCTTGGAGAACATTGATCGCATGCCTTAGAACGTTTAACAGTCAAGTGCAGCGACTGATGCGCACTACAGCAATTGAAAAGACCGTTCAACAGCCGCGAGCTGACAGCTCGCGCGTCCCCCGCACACGCTACATTTGAGTGAGAACAGCTCTAATGAGCATCGCTGTTTGTATTCTCTTACCCATCCCGTCAAAACGCATGCGTTGACATTCATAAGCACCGGGAGTTATAGCAGTTCAAATGATTAAACTCCATGCCTTCGTATTTTTCGTCATTCCCGCGCAGGCGGGAATCCAGTGACATGCAGTAGAAAATTGCAGATTCCACTGGACTCCCGCCTGCGCGGGAGTGACGGAAGATGGAGATAAATGATTTGGAATGCTCTAACCCGGTGCCCCTTGGATCGACGGATGCACACCGGACACCGGACTGACATCCGTTGCTCAAGCAATGCATGTGTTTGTATTGGAATTGGTCTCAATGGCATGAGATGTGAAGCGTGTGACAGGTCCATCACCTGATCATCGATCACGATGTCATGGTTGATGCGAACTGGATGTGGAGAACTGGCCAGTTATCCACGAGCGTTCGACAGTTGGTTTGGCGTTGGCGTAGCGGGTCAAAGTATTTTCAAGTGATTGATTTTTTGAATTAAACCTTGTGATTTCCGGGCTAAAAGCAGCGGAACGTAAAAAAAAATGCAATGAACAATGTTCCAGAGGATTTTTTTTCTTATTTTCACTTCACAGGATCAAGGTTTCGATTAGAATGTTTTAAGTGAATAATGGATTGGCCTTCTGAGCAAAGGAGTGCTCAGCGATCCCAGCAAAAGTAATCGCAACCTGTTTTGCACTTGTCGGTTTTGCCGCGGCTCTCATTGTTGGAGTCTCTGCGGGGTTATCAACCGAAGATATCATATTTCGTGCAGTGCTTGCGATGTTTCCCTGCTGGTGGATCGGCAGACTCGTCGGGGCGTTGGCGGTGCACACCGTCGAAACGCAAGTTCGAGAGTACAAACTCGCAAGACCAATTCCATCGGACTATGAAATGTCTTCGGATGTTGAAGTCCTGGATGATGACGAAGAAGCGTCATTGGATGAGCTTTCACCCAATGACAACAACTCAGCCTCGACAGGATCGTCAAAGGTCACTGCCAACAGCTGATAGCGCAAGTCATCATCTCGGGGTTTAAGGGATTCGAGGGGTAGAAAACACGGGCCGGTCAAGGAGTGGACCATGGCAAAAGTGAAAACGCAGGACCCGGGTGCCGATCTGATCGACGGCCGGCCTGCACGTGAGGTTTGGGATCAATACAAAGCAGAGGGCGGTGAATATCTGCGCAATCTGCTCGTGGAAAGATATCTTCCATTGGTCAAGTACAACGCTGATCGCATTCACACCAAGTTACCTGACGAAGTGGATGTGGAAGACCTCATGAGTGCAGGCATCTTCGGCCTGATGGATGCAATCGATGCATTCGATCTGGAACGCGGCGTCAAATTCGAAACCTACTGTGCTCCGCGTATCCGCGGCGCTATTCTTGATGAGTTGCGTTCGATGGACTGGGTGCCACGCCTCGTGCGTTCACGTTCCAGCCAGGTGGAACAGGCCCGCAAGTCACTGCAGATGCAGCACGGCCGCAAGCCTACTGAAAACGAGATCGCTCAAAAACTCAACATGAATCAGGAGGAGTACAACAAGATCCGCAAGGACGCCGGTGCGGTTGGTGTCGTGAGCTTATCACGCAAGTGGTTTGAAACCGACTCCAACAAGGACGTCCGTGAGATCGACGTGCTTAAGGATTCCAAGCAGGTCAACCCGTTTTCCACCGTGCAGCAGCGCGATCTCAAAGATATGATCACCAAAGGACTCTCGCGTGCCGAACGCCTGATCCTGATCCTCTACTACTACGAAGAAATGACCATGAAGGAAATCGGCGTGACCCTCGACCTCTCCGAGTCGCGCGTCAGTCAGATGCACAGCAGTATCCTTGCTCGCCTCAAAGCTCAGCTTCAGCATCGCGACAAGGAACTCAACGAAGAAGACACCCTGGATTAACACAACCGTCAGCGATTCAGCCCACACGCTCTTTTCATTTTCTAATTGAATCGCCCGACGTTCAAACAAATTAATTCTCCGAAACGCCGGCCACATCCAAGCGATGTGGCCGCTTTCATTTTCCAAGGCATTTTTTTACCGCAGAGACGCAGAGACGCAGAGGACGCAGAGTATCGCAAAGAAGAATTTTTGTTATCTCATTTCATTTAGCCGCATCGCTTGCGATGCGATTGGATTGACACACCATGGGCAAGAACGCGCATCGCAAGCGATGCGGCGAAATGACAAACATCCTATTTATCTCTCTCTTAGCTCTGGGTTCTCTGCATCTCTCTGTGGTTAAAAATGCCTTGTCTGTCTTTTCCCAACATCCGACCAAGTTGACGAAACCGCTTAAAATCGCGACGATAACCCGACTATGCAAGATCCAACCACCCAATTGTCCATCGCCTTCTCCAAAGCCATTGTCGCTGCCTTTGGCGAGGAATATGCTGCCATCGACCCGCTGATCAAGCCTTCAGGAAATCCCAAGTTCGGTGATTACCAGGCGAACGTTGCCATGAGTTTGGCCAAGCGTGTCGGCGATAATCCGCGCAACGTTGCTGCCAAAATCGTCGACGCAATCGACACTGGTGACTGGGGTGAAAAGCTCGAGATTGCCGGCCCCGGTTTCATCAACGTGCATCTGAAGACCGACTACCTCATCAGCCAACTCGCTGCCGTCGCCACTGATGAGCATTTAGGTGTTGATCAAGCTTCCGGGGGCAAGGTCGTCGTTGACTACTCTGGCCCCAACGTGGCCAAGGAAATGCATGTTGGCCATCTGCGTTCGACGGTCATCGGTGACGCCATTGCCCGCGTACTTGCCTTTGAGGGTTACAACGTGATCCGTCAGAATCACCTTGGTGACTGGGGCACGCAGTTCGGCATGCTCATTGAAAATCTCATTGATGCCGGCGCCGGTGCCGACACGCACATCTCCGACCTCAAGACGTTTTACCAGGACGCCAAGAAACGCTTCGACGACGAGCCGGAGTTTAAAGATCGTGCCCGCAAACGCGTCGTTGCCTTGCAGGGCGGTGACGAAAAAACCCTGGAACTCTGGGGTAAACTCATCGACGAATCCAAGCGTCACTTCAATCATGCTTACCAATTGCTTGGCGTGCTTCTGACTGATGACGACATCCGCGCTGAGAGTTTCTACAACGACAAACTCCCCGAAGTGATCACGGCATTGGAAGATGCCGGCAAACTCAAGGAAAGTCAGGGCGCCAAGGTTGTCTATCCCGAAGGTTTCAAGGACGAGGAAGGTAATCCCTTCCCCATGATCGTCTGCAAGTCCGATGGCGGTTTCCTCTATGCCACCACCGACCTGGCTGCACTGCGTTATCGCATGAATGATCTGAAGGCAGATCGCATCGTCTATGTCACCGACTCCCGTCAAAGCCAACACTTTGCGATGGTGTTCCAGACGGTGAATCAATGCCATTGGCGCCCAGACAATGTTCAACTGGATCACGTCGCCTTCGGCACAGTACTCGGCCCGGATCGTAAGCCGTTTAAGACCCGCAGCGGTGACACCGTCAAACTCATCGACCTCATGGAAGAAGCGGTCAACCGTGCAGCAGGTGTCATTGCTGAAAAAACCAGTGATCTTTCCGAAGACGATCAGAAGAATGTCGCTCGCGTCGTGGGCATTGGTGCCCTCAAATACGCAGACCTTTCCAGTGACCGCATCAAGGACTACGTCTTTGACTGGGATCGCATGCTCGCTCTGGAAGGCAACACCGCACCGTATCTCATCAATGCTTACGTGCGTATCCAATCCATCTTCCGCAAGGGTGAGATAGATGTCGCGACCGTTGATGCATCGAAGATTCAACTTGGTGAAGATGCGGAAAAAACACTTGCACTGAAGCTGCTGCAATTCGGCAGCGCCGTGCAGTCCGTCGCATCTTCACTCGAACCGCATCGCCTCTGTACGTATCTCTACGAACTGGCGTCCGGCTTCCACAGCTTCTACGAAAAATGCCCGGTGCTCAAGGATGGTGTCGAGCCTGACATCAAGGACAGCCGCCTTGCACTTTCTGCTTTGGTCGCTCGCACGCTCAAGGAAGGTTTGAACCTTCTGGGCATCGATGTCGTCGACCGCATGTAACCCCCGGAAGTTTCTCACGAAGCTTTTTAATGTGTCAGTGTATTCGTCATAACTGCATCACTGCGTGATGCTGTGAGAGCAAAGCTCTCAGTTCAGACGCGAGTTAAAAACGAAAGCAACATCTCATGCTCAACGTCGCTCTCAAAGAATGGTGCATCGTCTGTGACCTTCTGCTGGAAGGTAAACTCGCGATTCTTCTCCGCAAGGGGGGCATCTCCGAGCCGGGTGGGGCGGGTGTCTTTGAACTTGAACACCCGCGTTTTGCACTTTGGCCAAGTTGGGCGCACCAGTTGCCTGATCGCATCAAAGAACAGCATCGCGATCGTGTGGAAGTCTTGGACGAACCTTTTGAGCAGACGATCACTGGCATTGGTGATGCAACGCACATCTGGGAAGTTCCATCACGCGCAGCGTTCGACAGTCTGGAAGATTTGCACTGTTGGACCAAGCCACAGATCGACATGCGTTTTGATTACAAGCCCGAAAAGCCGTTGTATCTGATGGCCGTCCGTGCCTGGAAACTCACCCAGCCCAAGACAGTGCTCAATGTCCCGGACTATGCCGGCTGTCGGAGTTGGGTGCCGCTCGCCGATCAGGACGCGGTGGATGACAGCAAGCTCATTCCCGCTTTGGACGATGATGCGTTTAACGCGATTGTCCATCGCGTGAGTTTGGCGATGCAGGGCTGATCACATAGCCGAGTCATCTTGACTCGGTTGCTTTGTTCTTGTTTTGAAAATACCCATAAAAAAACCCGGCCAAGATGACCGGGCTATGTGTTTCATTCAAAGGTTCAAATTCAATCGTTACTCAGCAGGTACTTCTTCGGGGATCGCGGCCGTCTGGGCAGCACGATAGTCATCGAGCTTCTTGGCCATCTCCGGGTCGGCTGTTGCCAAGATCGACACGGCAAATAACGCAGCATTGACCGCACCATGTGAACCCACCGCAAACGTGGCCACCGGAATACCCTTGGGCATCTGCACCGTGGAAAGCAGGGCATCAAGCCCGCCCATGACTTTGCCGTCCATGGGGACACCCAGGATCGGCAGGCTGGTCAGCGAACCCATGACACCCGCCAGGTGGGCTGCCATCCCCGCCGCTGCGATGATGCACTTGAGGCCACGCTCTTTGGCGGTGGAGCCAAACTCATGGGCGCGAGCCGGCGTGCGATGTGCCGAGCAGACCTTCATTTCATAAGGGATACCGAACTCTTCCAGGATGGCAGCAGCCTTACGCATGGTCGGTGCGTCCGACGCGCTACCCATCACGATTCCGACGAGGGGTTTGTTTTCGCTCATGGCCGGAATTATAGCGGATATGAAAAAAGGATAGAAATGGGTCGAAGATCAGCCCCATTACAACCATCTAGCCGCATCACTGCTGATGCGTTGTGATCCATGTTTCAAATCAAATCCAACCACGCCTCAGGCAGAACTTCAAGCCAGAATCGGCCGTGGATTTTGCGGACGAAAACCTTGCAGCCGTAGACTTCGGTTAAGGACTCGGGGGTGATCACATCGTCGGGTTTACCATCTGCGGTGATCTGCCCATCACGCAGCAGGATCACCTGAGATGTGGTGGGGGGCAGTTCCTCGACATGGTGCGTAATGAACAGCACCGTCGGCGCATCGGGTTTAAGCAGGATTTGCTGAATGACTGCGATGACCTGTTCGCGTCCAGCCACGTCCATACCGGCAGTGGGTTCATCGAGAATCAGCAGATCGGGTTTGACGGCCATGGCTCTTGCGATGAGGCAGCGACGTTTTTCACCGGTGGATAACAGGTTCAAACGGTGATCAATACGATGCCCCAGTCCGACACTTTGGAGCATGTGTGCTGCATGATCACGCTGGTCAACGGTGGGGGTGTCGTAGAGACCAATCGTGCCAAAGTACCCGGTGCAGACGGCATCAATGGCGGTGAGATCCGAATCAACGACCGCACCGGAACTGTGATACTCTGTGGAGTCGGTGGAGGGATTGACGATGCCGATGCGTTTGCGCATTTCGATGATGCTGCATTGGCCGAGCGTGTGTCCCATGATGGTGGCTTTGCCGGCAGACGGGAACATGGTGCCTGCGATGGCGCGGGTGATGGTGGTTTTGCCCGACCCGTTTGGCCCGAGAATCGCCGAGCAGGTGCCTTTGGCCAAAGTGAAACTCACATCGCGCAGGATCGGCGTGCCGTTGCGGGTTAAGCTGACATTCTCAAAAACAACTGCGTCACGCATCTTCAAAAGCCTTTCAACAGATGAACACTTTAGCACAACCGGCTATCATCAACATCTGTCAGCGATCCATGTATCTATATAGATACATCAATTTGATCTTCAAGCGAGACGAGGAAGCACATGTCCCCAAATCCATACCACCAATGGCTTGTCGAATTGACCAACACCCCGACCGCGACCGGCAAGGAAGACCGCGTCATCAAATGGATTACCGACTATGTGAAGTCCAAAAGCAACGTGGTCATGAAGTCCGACAAGTATGGCAATCTCGTACTCCGTCGCAAAAACGTCAAAGTGACCAACTCACCAATCTATATCACCGCGCATATGGATCATCCTGCATTTGTCGTGCATGAAGTCATGGATGACAAAACCCTCATCGCCGAGTTCCGTGGCGGAGTCAAGCCCGAGTACTTCAATGGCACGCCGGTGAACCTGTATCACGGTGAGGATAAGCCGGTCAAAGGTAAATGCGTCAAGATGCTCGAAGATCCGGACAAACACACGGATTTTGCAGACTATAAACTCGCTCGCATCGAATTTAAGCGCAAAGTCAACGCGCAGGTCGGCGATATTCTCACCTGGGCACTTCCCAAAGCAAAGATCACCAAAGGCATGCTCCATGCCCTGGCTGTCGATGACCTGGGCGGACTGGCAGCAGCGATGGCTGCGTTCGATTCCTTGTCACGATGCAAGGAAGATGTCCGCCTGCTGTTTACCCGGGCTGAAGAGATGGCATTCATCGGTGCGATCGCAGCGTGTAAAGCCAAAACCATCGAGAAAAAAGCACGTTTGGTGTGCTTGGAAACCTCCAAGAGCTTTGCTGATTCACCCATTGGCGCCGGGCCCATCGTTCGCGTCGGCGATTTCACCAGTACGTTTGATCCCGATCTGACCTATCGCATCAGCAAGATCGCTCGCCAGATGGAGAAGCAAGCCCCGGATTACAGGTGGCAACGCAAACTCATGCCCGGTGGTACCTGTGAAGCCTCTGCCTTCGGTTCCTATGGTTTTGTCAGTACCTGCCTGTGTCTGCCACTGGGCAATTATCACAACATGAACGAAGATACCCAGACCATCAAGCCGGAGTTCATCAGCGTTGCTGACTTTGACGGATTGGTTGAATTGCTTGTGGAAGTTGGCAAACAACTGAACAATGCTCAGAAGTCTCCGGGCCTCAAGCCGGTTCTTGAAGACCTCTTTGCCAAGCGCAAACGCGTGTTGTGATCTGGTGATCTCACCGTTTGCAATCTACATCATCTCCAAGAGCCGCGCACGCAGTAAGCGGATGCCTTGGTTGTTATGCCATGGGCGTCATCCCTCTCGATTTGAGATGTGATTGGCGTAACCGCTTACTTCGTGCGCGGCTCTTGTCATCATCGACATCCCATCTCCCTGTGAAAAAAAATCCTTGAGCGCAGTTCCATGTTCGCCGTGGTATGGCCCCCTGAGTCATCCTGTCGATGGGCGCATCCTTTGCGCTTTTGGTGTATGTCTTGCGCAACTTCAGCCGAAGCGCAGAAATGAGCAGGGGGTGCGCAAAGTCGGTTAGGGCATCTCTCATGGGCTTGTAAGTGCCTGTTTTTATAGGGTCTAAACGATTTTTGGGCGAATTTTGGCGAGCTGTTTTGGCGTTTGGTACAGCACTTGCCATAGGTTCATTGGACGCCACTGCGCCCGAATTGACTTTTTTTGAGGAGTGATCCGTGACCAAACGCCTGATTGATTTGATGCAGCAAGCCGACGATCCGCAAATCGGACAGGGCATCCTGCGCATGGCTCGCCTGGCGGTGACCGCTCATTTCTTTGAGCAGTCCTACCGTGAAAGTCAGGCTGCACCCTTGCTTCGTCTGGTTGGTACCGATCACGATTCTCAGCCGGCCAAAACGTATCCGATTCACAAGTATCAGAAGGACGATCAGGCCAGCGAACTTCGCAAGATGATCGAGGAGGAACAATCATGAATTATGGTTTGTACCTTTCAGCATCAGGCGTTCTGTCCAACACCTATCGTCAGGATGTCTTTGCTAACAACCTAGCCAACGCTCAGACCGTTGGTTTTAAGGTTGATGTCCCCAGCATCAAGCAGCGCGATCCCGAGTCCATCGAGGATGATCTTGGTTACATGGTTTCCAAGGACATGCTCGATCGACTCGGTGGCGGTGTGCTTGCTGGGACCCAATGGACAGCTCACGACCGTGCCCAGTTCAAGCAAACCGACAACCCGTTTGACCTGGCGCTCGATGCCGAGCAGACCTACTTTGCCGTTCAGGTGCCTGACAAGCAGGGCAATATGAATGTCGAACTCACCCGTGACGGCCGATTTACCCGTGATTCACAGGGTTTTCTGGCAACGATCACCGGCGGGCACAAGGTTTTGGGCGTTGGCGATGAGCCCATTCAACTCCCGGCTGACGGTGATGTGGTGGTGCAGAATGACGGTTTGATTCTCGTCAACGGTGAAGAAGTCGGCCGCCTGCAGGTCACCGGTGTGCAGGATGCCAACAAGTTGACCAAGCGTGGCCAGAACCTTTTTGCCATGCCTTCGGACATTGAAGATTTTCGTCAGTTGCCAGACCGTGTTGCCATTTTGCAGGGCTTCACCGAGCAGTCATCCGTCGATCCGATCAAGACGTTGATGCAGCTTACCGAAGCGACCAAGACTGCCAACGGCAACGCCAACATGATTAAGTACCAGGACCAACTCATCGACCGTGCAGTGAACACACTGGGTCGCGTTTAATCGATAGAGGATTTTGACCATGGCCATCGCCGCACTCCATTCAGCATCCTCGGGCCTCTCGGCTCTGTCAACGAGCATTGACGTGATCGCCAATAATCTGGCGAACTCGAATAATGCTGGTTTCAAGGCATCCCGCGCCAACTTCGAAGACCTGCTCTACGAAGAAAAGATGCAGCCGGGTGTCGAAAACGAAAACGGTGATCAGCGCCCCGCTGGCCTGTATGTCGGTCTGGGTACCCGTGTGAGCAACACGCAACTCGACTTTAAAACTGGTAGCCCGCAGCAGACCGATCGCCCCCTTGATGTCATGATCAACGGCAACGGTTTCTTCCAGGTCAATATCACCCGTGGTGAAGAAACCACGGCCTACACCCGTAGCGGCAACTTCTTCATCAACTCCGAAGGTGACCTGGTCCTGGGTAACTCCAACGGCCCACGCCTTGAGCCGAACATCAACATTCCCGCGGATGCTGAAGACGTGACCATCAGTGACGACGGTAGAGTGTATGTCACCATCCCCGGTGAAGCCGAGCTTCAGGAAGTCGGGCAATTTGAAGTCGCCAACTTCATTAATCCCCATGGTCTCAAACAGATCGGTGGGAATCTGTATCTCGAATCCGACGCTTCCGGCCCGCCCACGGTGGGCAATCCCAATACTGATAATTTTGGTTCGCTAATCCAGAGTACGCTCGAAGCTTCCAACGTCGACCCGGTTACTGAACTCGTCGAACTGATCAAGGCACAGCGCGCTTTTGAAATGAACTCACAGACCATCCAGGCGGCTGACTCCACCCTTGAAGTGGTCAGCAACTTGAGAAGATTCTAAGCCCCCGGAAGTCGTAACAGGTAATTGAAAGTACTGAAAACAAGGCATCAAACCATGACACGCAACGCAGACAACAACACGATCAACCATAGCTTCGCTGCCATTGCGATGTTGGTGCTGGTTGTCTGCACGCAGGTTTCTGCCTTGGATCGTGTGCAGCTTAAGTCTGTTGCCAGCAGCGATGACAACCTCGTGCAACTGCGTGAGATTGCCTGGCTCACGGGTGATACCGCTGAAAAACTCGGTGGTTCGATTGTCATACAACTGCGTGAAAATCAGACCGATGCTCGCATCAGCCTGGACACCGTGCGTGATCACCTGAGCAACATGGGTGTGAACTGGGGGCGATTTAATCTCAGTGGTGCAACGCAATGTCAGGTCAGTATCGCTTCGGCTCAGGTAGCCAAGCAGGCACCAGCAACCGCAGTGGTCACCAACCCACAGCAGCTTATTCAGGTCACCGATGCCATCACCATCAATGAACATGTCCATCGCTTCCTGCTCAACCACACCGGCCTCTCGGATCAGGAACTGGTCATCAAGTATTCCAAGGCTGATGAAGCGGAACTGGCCCAGGCAGCGTTGACCGATCGTTTTGAAATCGAAGTCATCGGCACGGCCAAACTCGGACAGATCCCGATGATCATCCGTCGCTGGCGTGGCAATGCAATGGCTGGTGAATTGCGTGTGACCGCTCACGTTGCCCAGAAGACGCTGGCTGCGGTGGTGGTCGAAAACGTGCGTCGCGGCCAGAGTTTTGGCCCGGCAGATGTGCAGGTTCAGGAAGTTTTAATTGACAGTGAACGGACACCGGTTCGCAAGCTGCGTGATGTGGTGGGACACGTTGCAGCGCGAAATGTCCGTAAAAACCAGGTGCTTTTTGATGACGATGTGCAGTTGCCTGTCATGGTTAACCGCGGTGAGCAGATCACCGTGCGTTGCCTGGTCGGCAGTATGGTCATCCGCACCACCGCACGGGCGATGTCCGATGCGGCGTTAGGTGAATTGGTCGAGCTGCAGAACCAGCGGTCACGCGAAGCCTTCATGGCTCGTGTGGTGGGGCCGCGTCAGGCTGTGCTTGAAAACGGTTCGACTCAGGTGAGTCTGGCAGGAGGACAGCGATGAAAACGATTTTGTGTCTGACAATCTGCATGACACTGCTGGTGAGTGTGAACGAATCTGCCCTGGCGCAGAGTTCATCACTTTATGCCCAGCAGTCCAAGCCCGTCATGCCCCAGCCGGTCAAGGGACCTGATGGCCGCTATGACCGTCTGTCTCCGACGATTGCCCAGGCCAGCTTCTCAGCCGTACCGCTGCCTGAACCGCGTGGCTATGCCTTGCATGACCTGGTGACCATCATCATCCGTGAGTCGATTGAAAACGATATTTCCTCGACCACGGAAACCAAAAAGTCCATGTCGGTTGACGGCGAAGTGACCAGCTTCCCGAGCATCGCAAGCATGCTCGAATTGCGTCCCCGCACCAGTCCGACGACCAACAACCCGACGGTTGGCCTTGAGTTTGACCGTGATTTTTCCGGTGAAGGTTCACACAAGCGAACCGACTCGTTCACCACGCGTCTGACGGCTCGGATCATCGACATCAAGCCCAACGGCACGCTGATTCTTGAAGCCCGCAAACGCATTCTTGATGGCAAGGAAGATGTCACGCTGGTGTTGACCGGCACTTGCCGCAAGGAAGATATCACCTCGGACAACACGATTCTTTCAACGCAGATTTATGACCTGTATCTGCGGAAGCAGACCGCTGGTGAGATGAAGAAGGCCTCTGAAAAGGGCGTTTTAACCAAAATTCTGGACACCTTGTTTAACTTCTGAACCATGAAAAAAACCGCATTACAACTCGTTTTGGCCTTGGCCCTGATCGCAGGGTTGGCTGTACGTGCCTCCGCGGTGCAGGTTCAGGATCTGGTCCGTATCAAGGGTGCTGAAGGCAGCAAACTCGTGGGGATGGGCCTTGTCATGGGCTTGCCCGGTACCGGTGACGGGGGCAAGTTCACCCCGGCGATGCAGTCTCTGGCTCGCGTGATTGAACACCTCGCAGTCGGTGGCGTGACCGCTTCGGATTTGCGAAACACCAAGAACGTGGCGATGGTTGCCATGACGGTGAACGTGCCTGCCAATGGTGTCCGTGAAGGCGATCGTCTGGACGTGCATGTGAGCAGCATCGGTCCTGCCAAGAGTCTTGAAGGTGGCCGCCTGTTTTTGATCCCGTTGACTGGACCACTGCCCGGTTCGGATATTTTTGCTTACGCAGAAGGCCCCATCAGCGTTGAGAACATCAACCTGCCCAACACCGGTGTGATCAAGAACGGTGCCCAGATGGTGCAGGACATTCGTGCCCAGTACATGGATGATTACGGCCAGGTCACCTTTGTGATTGACGACAAGATTGCCTCATGGCCGACCGCCAGCAACCTGGCCAGCCACATCAACGGCGTGATCACGCTCGATGACGGCCCGGATATCGCCCGTGCGGTGGACCCCAAAAACATCGTCGTTCAGCTTCCCCGTGCGGATCAGAACAATCCCGGGGCGTTTTTATCTCAGATTCTCACCAGCTACATCGACCCGCCACTGATCGGGACCGGCGCTCGCGTGAAGATCAACGAAGCGGCGGGCACGATCGTCTTTGGTGCCAACGTGCAGATTTCACCGGTCGTCATTTCGACACAGGGATTGACCATCACCACGGTCACCCCGCCCGTCGAGCCGACCCCAGAAGTGCCTGTGGTTGAAACAAGCAATTGGGTCTCCATTGACCCTGAAAGTCGTGGTGGCACGAAGTTGGCGGACCTGCTTAATGCGTTAAAGCAACTGCGTGTCGAAGCGAAGGATCGCATTGCCATCGTCAAGGAACTGGACAAAGTCGGCGCCCTGCACGCGGAGTTAATCATCGAGTAACAAGCCATGCAAATGTCAGCGATTTCCAACTTGAGCCTTTCCCAAGCACAGATCACCGATGCTGCCAAACAGTCACAGCACGGCGACTTTGCCTCGATGCTCAATCGCCCGGGGACGGGCAAGGCAGCGAATTTCTCGGATGAGCAGAAACGCGAAATCCGTGAGGCGGCCCAGCAGTTGGTCTCCAGTGCATTGATCCTGCCGATGCTGGCTCAGATTCGTGAGAGTTCACTCAAAAGTGAGTTATTTCACGGCGGTTTCACGGAAGACGCCTTTGGCAGCCAACTGGATACCGAGTTGGCTGACCGCATGGTGGCTAAATCCAATTTCCCGATCGTCGACGCAATTTACCGCAAGATGACCGGCCAAACGGACGCGAAGATCACAGGTAAGGAGCTCAATCTCCATGGATAAACAACTTGAAAAACAACTTGGAACACTAGAACGCAGTCTTCAGGACATGCTCCAGGCCCATACGTATCTGTCGGATCTGATGGAGCAGAAGCGGGCGGCGATGCGTGAAGCCAAACATGAGCAGGTGGGCAATCTCTGCAAGCTGGAAAATGACCAGTTGCGCAAGATCAGCGACATGGAAAAAAATCGCCTGCAACTTGTGGCAGATATCACCTTGCTCGTCGAACCGTCCGCCAAGCAGCCGTACAAACTGTTGGAACTGGCAGACCGTTTGCCCGAACCGTGGCGGGGTCGCCTGCTGGTCTTCCGTCACCAGTTAGCCCAGAAAATGAAGGAAACCCAGGCCAAGACACAGTCGACCCAGCAGGCCACCATGCAGTTGGTCAAGCACATGACCGGCATGATGCAGAAGGTCACCTCCGCCTGCACCGGCTCCTCGGCGTACTCGGCTCGTGGCCAGGCCTCAACCAATAACGCACGGATCAGCACTTTCAGCATGACCGCCTGAGGGCGATGTGAGATAAGACGATGACACTCAGCAGCGCATTACAAATCGGAAGATCAGGCATTCTGGCCAGCCAGACCGCATTGGAAGTGGCAGGTAACAACCTGGCCAATATCAATACGCCCGGCTATCACCGCCAGACCGTCTCCCTGAGTACTGCCAACGGTGATCAAATCTCCCGTTACATCACCCTCGGCCAAGGTGTCACCGTTGAATCCATCACCCGCAATATCTCCGAAGCCCTCGAAGCACGTATCCGTTCGGCCATCTCCAACGGTTCAAGCTCCAAGACCGAGGTCGATGTCCTCAATCAGCTTGAAGCATTGGAAAACGAATTCACCGACGTGGACCTGTCGACGAATCTCTCGGAGTTCTTCGATGCATGGAGTGAACTGGCCAACACGCCTGATGATCCGTCCAAGCGAACATTGGTCATCCAGCAGGGCGATAAACTTTCATCCTTCGTGCAGGATTTGCGCTCCAATATGATCGATTTGCGCGATCAGGTCGACGAACAACTCCAGGCATCGGTCGATTCTGCCAACGATATTCTCAATTCGCTGGCAACGATCAACATGCAAATCGCACGCGTGGACGGCGGGACCGGCTCTGCAAACGACCTGCGTGATGAACGTGATCGTCTGCTGGCGGATCTGAGCCAATACATGAATATCTCAACCGTCGAGCAGAACGATGGCAAGATCGACGTCTTCGTCGGCTCCATCCCGCTGATTCTCAACGGTACCAACCGTGGCATCGAGCTTGAAAAGAACGAAGCCGGTGATGACATTGAGATGCAACTGGTTCTCGGTTCCGACGGTTCACCACTGCTCGCTCAGTCCGGCACGATCAAGGGCTTCATCGACGCTCGCGAAGAGCATGTCAACGGTGCGATCGACGAATTGGACGCCTTTGCCAACACCCTGATTTACGAAGTGAACAAGCTTCATACCCAAGGTCAGGGCACCGAAGGTTTCACCTCGGTCACAGGAACGCAGCAGTTTGCTGATTCCTCCGCGGTGCTTAACTCCGGCGAAGCCTTTTTGCCGTTTGAAATCGAGCATGGCAGCTTCCAGGTCAATCTCACCCAGACCCAGACCGGGCAGCAGAACAGCTACACCATTGACATCGATCTGGACGGCATTGGTGCTGATTCGTCGCTTGATGATGTGATGAATCAGCTTAACAACATCCCCAATCTCAGTGCGTCGCTGACGCCCAATGGTCGTTTGATGATTCAAACCTCCGACGAGCAGTACGAAGTGACGTTCAGCGATGACGCCACCGGTTTCCTGGCAACGGCTGGGATCAACACGTATTTCACCGGGTCTTCGGCGTCGGATATCAGCATTAACAGTGTGCTGGAAAACAACACGAACCTTTTGGCGGTGACTCAGAACCACGTCGATGGTGGCAACACCAACGCGCTGGCCATTGCCGGACTGCGGACTCAGGAACTGGACAATCTTGGTGGTATCAGTCTGACGGAAATGTGGAACCGTCACGTCGAAGAATTTGCGGCTCGCATCGGCCAGGCAGAGAGTGAATACGAGGCGGATCAGATCGTCTCAGCCAATCTCGATGCCCAGCAGCAGGCCATCAGCGGCGTGAATGCCGACGAGGAAGCCATCAATTTGATCAGCTTCCAACAAGCGTATTCGGGCAGCGCCCGATTTTTGAATGTGGTTAATGAGATGATGCAGACTTTGCTTCAGTTGCTCTAAGGACGAATGGATAAGCCATGAGTAGCATCCAATCAAGCAGCTATACACGCACAAGCACGATGCAAGGCTCTAACCAGCTGATGTATCGGCTGCGTCAGATTCAAAGCGAATTAGCTCAGTCGCAGAATGCCATCACCAATGGCCAGCAGGTCAACAAGCCCTCTGACGCGCCGACACTGACCTCCGCCATTTTACTGGTCATGCAGCAGATGGAAGCGCGCGGTCAGCACGAAAACAATCTCGATTACATCTCCACGATGCTTGATAACGTCGACCAGGCCATGGCCGACGTTTCGACCATTTCCATCGAAGCACACAGCCTTGCGTTAAGCCAGATCGGTATTGTCTCCGACGAGGAAACTCGCCAGGCGGAAGCTTCCGTCGTGGATGCACAGCTTAGCGCACTTCTGGATATCGTTAACCGCAAGGTCCTCGATATCGGCCTGTTTAACGGCAATTCCAACAGTGGCAACGAAGCCTTCGTCGAATTCATGGGTGGTATCCGCTACGTCGGTGCCGAATCCAACCTGATCGCCGAAACCGGTCTCTCTGACGAAGTCGCCTACAACTCCAACGGCCTGGAAGCCTTCAATGCTTTAGGCTACGTCTACGGTGATCTGGATCTGGACCCCGCTGCGACACCCGCAACGCGCCTTAAAGACGCTGAAGGTGCAACCAGCAACGGCATCCGCCTTGGATCACTGCAACTGGACGTTGATGGCACCAAGACCACCGTTGATCTGGGTACCGCCCGGACGTTCAACGATGTGATCCTTCGCATCCAGAATGCCATCGACAACATTGACCCGACCGCCGGCACGATCAACATCAGTGACGACGGCTTTGAACTCACCGCAGACAGCGGCCATGAGATCACCATTTCCGACTTCCCCGGCGGTGTTGTTGCCGAGGACCTTGGGATCGACCTTTATGCCAACGACGAAACCGTCACCGGCGCCGACGTGCAGGTCAAACTCACCGCCCGCACCCCGCTCGACGCGTTGGACATTGGCATCGATTGGGACAGTGGTCTGTCGATCACCCAGGGCGCGGTCACCAAGATCGCCGACTTCTCCGAAGCTGAGAATATCCAGGATGTCATGAACGTCATCGACGGACTTCACATGGGTGTTCACATGCAGATCAAACCTGACGGCACCGGCCTGAACATGGTCACCGAGGTCTCAGGCATTAACCTGTCCATCGGTGAAGTCGACGGCGGGACCACCGCATCCGACCTGGGTCTGCGGACTTTCAATAACAGTACCAAACTTTCAAGCCTCAACAACGGCATCGGTGTCGGACGGACGGCAGCACAGGATGATATCGAAATCCAGCTTCACGACGGATCACTGATCAGTGTGAACCTCGACGAAGCAGCGACGATTGAAGATGTGATCGCTGCAATCACCACCGCCGCTGAAGACCTTGGCTTGAGTGTGGGGTTACCCGGAGACGGGGCGGACCTGAACATCGGTTTTGCTTCCGAAGGCAACGGCCTGGTGATTGAGGACGGCACATTCGGGGCAGAGGATTTCAAGATCACCAGCATCAACCTCTCCACCGCCGCCGAAGACCTTGGCATTGCCGGGAACCTCAAGGACGAATCGGAGATGACGGGTGAAGATGTGGCCACGGTTCAGGTGGACAGCATTTTCACACATTTGATCAATTTAAAAGAAAATTTGCTGCAAAATAACTCGCGTGGCATCTCGCTTGCTGCAGGTAAGTTGGATGGTGACTCTGATTCAGTCACCCAGGTGCGTGCAACGATCGGCGTTCGCACGACACGGGCCGAAGAAGCCCTGAATCGCTCGTCAGAACTGGGTATTTCAGAGACCAGTCTGCTAAATGAGCTACAGGGCGGAGATTTAACGGAGCTTATTTTGAAATACCAGAATCTCCAATACCAACTTCAGGCAAGTTTGAGCGTAGGAGCGCAAAATTTGCAGATGAGCTTGTTGGACTTTTTGGCCTGATTCGGCAGAAATTGCGCATCTGAGAGGTCTTCGGTCGACCTGGAAGATGCTTGAAAAAATGAGGTGGCAGGAAGCCAGCTCCAGCAGGGAAGAAAATGGAAACGACACCTGCTGAACAATCCAGGATGGAAGACCGCGTTAAGAGAAGGATCAGTCAAATGATCGTAAACACAACGAGATTCGGACAAGTGGAAGTGGATGACTCTCGCGTCATCGTCTTTCCCAAGGGTTTGCTGGGCTTCCCCAGTTACACCCGCTATGTGCTCATTGAGCCGGGCGAAGACAGCTACTTTCTCTGGCTTCAATCGACCCAGACGCCGGACCTGGCATTTGTGGTCACCGACCCGAGCCTGTTTGTCCCCACGTACAAGGTTCCGATCAAACAGGACCAGATGCGCGAACTGGGTATTGCCTCACTGTCCAGTGCACAGGTCTTTGTGATCGTCAACAAGGTCGATCGCATGCTCACCGGCAACCTGCAGGGACCGCTGGTGATCAACGTGGCGACCAAGGTCGGTGAGCAGTTGGTGCTCTCTGATCGAAGGTTTACGACAAGGGTGCCCCTGGTGGAATTGGGAAGCCCGGTGGAAGCGATGTCGGCTTAAGACCATTAAGCCGGTTGTGAAGTGTTCAAGTAGTACCCCGATGCACGGAGGCATCGGTAACCAGGCGGGCAGTGACGTAAGCTGACTGCCAAGGCCCACGGAAGGAGCCTGTTTCATGCTGGTGCTCTCGCGTCAGCGCGACGAAACAATCATGATCGGCGACGAGATAGAAATCACCGTCGTCGACATCCGTGGTGACAAGGTCCGTTTGGGGATCAACGCACCGAGATCCATTCAAGTCCACCGCAAGGAGGTCTACGAAGCGATCAAGGCTGAGAATACCCAGGCAAGCCATGTACAAGTGGATGATTTAAACGTCGCCAACCAAAACCTGAGGAAGATGGGTAAGGCCCCAGGAACCTTACCTGGCACTCAGAAGAAATAGATTAACGTTGCCTTGGAGATGACAGATCGTATATCACAAGGCAGGAATAGGAAAAAGCGATGAAACGTGACCACACAACAAAACATAACTGTCAGGATAGTACAGTTCATATCGTTTCGTCGTGTCTCGATCACGACAATCAAGGAGGATTGTCATGACTAGAATTAATACAAACATCGGATCACTTGTCGCTCAGCAAAACTTGGCCAAGAGCAATAGAGGTTTGGAAACAAGCCTCCAGCGGCTAAGTACAGGACTGAGCATCAACCGCGGTGCGGATAACCCGGCCGGCTTGATCGTTTCCGAACGATTAAGGTCGGAAATCTCCGCTACCGAGCAGGCAATGAGCAACATCGAGCGTGCGTCCAACGTGATCGCAACAACCGAAGCGTCGCTTTCGGAAATCTCGAATCTGCTCATTGATATCCAGGCACTGATTGTCGAAGCCGCGAATACCGGCGGATTCAGCCAGGAGGAAATCGAGGCCAACCAGTTGCAAATCGACTCGGCCATCGACTCCATCACGCGAATCTCTAACTCGACAACCTTTGCTGGACTCAAACTGCTTAACGGCAACCTGGAATACATCACCTCAGGCGTTGACCCGGCGGTCATCAACGATGTGAAGATTTCCTCAGTCAACTGGGGGACGGCAGAAACCATCCCCATGACCGTTGAAGTCATCGCCTCGGCAGAAACCGCGCAGCTGTTCATCTCAGGTGGTGGGAATCCGCTTAACCCCGGAACATTCCTTTCCAGTGTCTCATTTGAAGTCACAGGCCCAACCGGTGTCCAGGTGATTTCAGTTGCCTCCGGTACACCGCTTTCAGCTGTCGTCTTCAACATCAACCAGGTTGCCGATGCCACTGGCGTCTCAGCTTACCTGGTCGATCCACTGGACCCGACTTCGGGGATGGTACTCAACTCACAGACTGTGGGTTCGGATGCCTTTGTCAGTGTGCGTAAACTCGATAGCTCATCTGGCGCTTTCTTCCAGACCTTTGATTCACAGGGCGGTGCACCGGTGCTGCGTGATACCGGTGAAGATGTCCTGGCGTTGGTCAACGGTAACCTGGCTTTGGGCGACGGTGAAACCATCAGTTTGCGGTCTCAGACCGTCAATCTCGAGATGACACTCACCCGACTGGCCTCGCAAACGCTGGGAACCACCGAGTACACCATCATCGGCGGCGGTGCCGACTTCCAGATCGGACCATCCATCGACACCTCGCAACGCGTGGGCTTTGGTATCGGCTCGGTGGCAGCCAGTCACCTGGGTAATCAGACCGTCGGCTTCCTCAATTCGGTGGCATCAGGTGGTGAAAACTCACTGGTTGCAGGTCAACAGGCCGAAGCTTCCATGATTGTCGAAGAAGCCATTGACCAGATTGCGGTGCTGCGTGGTCGACTCGGTGCCTTCGAACGCAATACGCTGGACACGACGTACAACAGTCAGTCCATCGCGTTGGAAAACCTCACCGCCAGCGAAAGCCGTGTCCGCGATACGGACTTTGCAAAAGAAACTGCAGAACTCACACGTTCACAGGTTCTGGTCAGTGCAGGCACCTCAGTCCTGGCTTTGGCCAACAACACCTCGCAGAGCGTACTCTCCCTGCTGCAGTAAACCGCGCAAGATTGAACACCAATCGCGCAAAAATGATAATCCTCCAAAACGCTCAGGTTCACCGACCTGGGCGTTTTTTTATTTTTCGACGTTTCACGCAACCATTTTTATTCACTGACAAAGCTTTCCTCAAAAGCCGTGACTTTCCCGAGTCACGGGTTGCCTTGACGAAATCTCAGTGATGCAACCCGTGTCGCAGGAGCAACACGGCTTTTTGTTGTGATATCACATACAAAAAAAAACAGGATGTCACTCACGCATTGAACCGACAAATACATTGTGAGTCGCAAGAAAACCAAACGTAAAATCAAAGCTCCGCGCAAGCCGTTGTTCCCATCCAAGTCGCAGCCGTCCATGCCTTTGACACCGTTAACCGAGGCATTGGGCATGATGCAGGCAGGGGAGTTGGACATGGCTATGGAACTGGTGGACCAACACCTTGCTGCCAACACCGATGATCCTTTTGCTCATCATCTCAAGGGGCTGATCCTCCATCGTCTTGAGCGCTATGCAGAAGCAGTGACATTGTTCGCCCGGTCCATCGAACTCGGTGATCCACAGCCTGCGTGGTACATCAACCTTGGCATCAGTCAACGCAGTGACGGTGATTGTGGTGCTGCCTTGGCATCATTCAATACAGCCTTGGAACACGATCCCGAGAACCAACCCGCTCATTTTCAGTTGGCGCTGACCTACTGCGATATCGCAGAGAATCACCGTGAGCATGGCGATCTTGAGAAAGCCAAAGCTACCTACGAAACAGCGCTCCACCATGACAGCTCATGCGAAGAAGCTCATGAAGGATTAAGTAAACGAATCGATGGCATGTCTTAATGCATTTGATGCTCTGAATACACAACGATGATCCCCATACGCATCTCCGCGCAAAATAAAGCCCGGGGACTTCAGTCCCCGGGACGTTGTGCGATCGTTATTCTCTGAAACGCAAAAAACGCCATAAAACAAGCGTTTTTTTGCAGTCTCAAGTTTTACCCGTTGAGTACCTGCTGTACGACCTTGACGACTTTATCATGGATCGGGCCGCATGTCGCGATTATGCCGCGGTTCTCCTGGAGTTTGCGACCTTGCGTGAAGTCCAGTGGCTTGCCGGTGACATCGGTGACCGTGCCGCCTGCTTCTTCGACCACGAGTTTGCCTGCTGCGTGATCCCAGATTTTTTCGCGGTAGGTTTCACTGGTTGGCAAACGCAAATAAATCTGCGCATCACCCTTGGCAATGGTCGCATACTTGGCCTGGCTATCCAGTCGCACCGAGTCCTTGGTGATTTCAAGCAGCTTGGCAATCTGGGCGGATTGGCTGTGGTCGGAGTGACCGGATTCGACGGACTCGCAGAAACAGGCTGCAGCCGTGTCCGTAATCTCGCTGACCTTGATCGGCGTTCCCTCGGTATCTTCGCTATCCCACAGTGGCAGGATCTGTGCGCCTTGTCCCTTGATCGCAACCAGCAGTTCCCCGCCGTTGAGATTAGGACAACCCAGAACACCGAGCACCACTTGCCCGTTTTCAATCAAAGCCAGCGCGACAGCATATTGCTCTTTACGCAGAAAACCCTTCGTGCCATCGATGGGGTCAAGTGTCCAGTACGCTTGCGTGTCTGCATTGGCGCCGCCCAAGTCAATCCAACTGAGCACTGTTTCCTCATCCACGCAATTTTCACTCACCGCCTGCACCTGGTCCATCACGGCCTGACGGACATGGGCCTGATCGTCTTGACGCAGTTCCGCTGCATCTTCTTCACCGACGACCACGTCATCGGGGAAAGCGTCAGCCAACATCGAACAGACAATTGCCTGCGAGGCAAAGTCCGCAACCGTCACCGGGGACTTGTCTTTTTTCTCAATGGTTTCCGGGCGGATGAGTTGTTCCTGTACACCTTTACACACTGCAGCAGCCTGGCGGACAGCAGTAAGGGCGACTTGTTTACGTGACATGAGGTCTAATGCCATTTTTTGTTTTCTCCAATGGGATACTTCTGTGCGGGGATGGTATCATGCCTTACTGAATTCTGCACAGGGAAAGCGAATTTTGGAATACTATCTCTTTTATACCGATCTTGAATACGACGATGCCAATCAAGTCGAGCGTGCCGAACGCATGGTCGCTGAAAAGGCATATGGTGAAGCGCGTGTGCTGCTTGAGCCGGTCGCGAGTCGTTCGCCCAATGAATACATCTACTGCTTTGAGAACCCCAAGGAACTGTTCATCAAGTTCTGGAATCTCGCAGAATACATGGGTTACATGGGCATGATGCGTAAACGTGGCGAGGAAGTCGAGCAGGAGATCATCTGGCTGAAGGCTGCATATCCCAAAGCGCATTACCTGCTGGCTCGCATCGACATCGCTGCAGGCGACTGGGCTTCTGCTGCAGAGTATCTGAATAACGCTTTGGACATGGAGCCGGATCACCCCGAGTGCCTGACGGATCTCGCTGCTGTGACCGCGCAGACTGGTGACTTTGAAGAAGCACTGGAACTCTGTGATATGGCCTTGTCCACGCGGCCGTATCTCGTGGGACCGGTCAAGCAGCGCGCTCTGAAAAATCGCTATCAATGTCTGATGCAATTAGGGCGCACCGAAGAGGCGCAGCAAATGAAGAACATCGTCTTTCTCACTGCGGATAACGATCAGGTCGAAGGCAATCTTGATGCGTATCGTGAAGCGCATGCGTCTGGCGACATCATCGTGCCTTTGGGTGTGAAGGCGGATAAAGCCATCACACCGATGCCGCTCAAGAGTCCGTACGATGACCCGGAACAACGCCGCAAACCCGGCGCCAAGAAACCGGTCCCACCGCCACCGACCGGCAAGCCACTCCCCGCCTACGCCCAACCCCAAGCCAAAGCCTATCAAGGCGGCGGGCCTTCTGGGGGTGGTGTGAGCAAGAAGAAATGGTGGGAAGTCTGGAAACGCTAGCAGGCTTCAAACAATAATCTCCATGCCTCTGTTGATTTCGTCATTCCCGCGCAGGCGGGAATCCAGTGGCATTCTGTGCGCACTTGCGATTTACACTGGACTTCCGCCTGCATGGGAGTGACGGATAATGGAGATGAAATGTTTTAACCGTTCAAGATTATCAAAAATGCCTGTTTTTACAGTGTTTTTTGCGGTGTCGCGTGATCCCTGACATGTGTCTGGCCGAGTCATCCTGGCTCGGTTGCCTTGAAACGGTGTGTTTGAAACTTCACTGAAACACACATGCAATTTATCCTCTTGGGAACTTAATGATCTGCTTGAACAACAGTGGGTTGATCTCCTGGAGATACTGCTGCGTCAAGCTGAATGCCCGAACCGGTTTGTCATCCTTGTCTTTGACCGGGCAGGCGCAGTCGTTGTTCTGAACCATGATTCCCGGTTGAAGCAATGTCAGATTCCGATCACGTAGCAAACGTTCTGTCATCATCGGCACAGGATTGGGATCGTACATCTCACCCAACGCCCACGCGACAATGGGGCCGACCTGTGGATCACCACCTGGATTCTGGAGCAGTGAAATGAGCGAGCCGGTGATCTGCCAATCGCCTGAGTTCTTGATCGCCTGAATCATACTCCTTGCGGTCATCGGATCATCAAAGAGTCTTGGGTAGAGCAGTTGGTTGGCTTGCGGGTTGGCCATGCAACCGATGCCATCCACGATGGCCGTCTGACTGAGCAGGGCGACAGTGGTGTAGGATTTGGCAAAACCAGTCTGACGGACTTTCGCTTCTTCGATGTTTTCTGCCGTTTGTTTGAATGCGTTTTTCGCAAGTTGCAGACTCATCGGATCATCCAGCATGCCAAACGCCAACGTGAGATAGCTGGCAAGCAGTGGGTCTGCCGACTGCATTTGATTCAACACATCCCGCAATGATGTCGAAGCGACCTGCATGTTGCTTAAGCCCAACCCCAACGCACAACTGCTACGGATGTTTGACGGTTCGGTTGGGTCTGAGGCAATGCGGGTAAGCAGTCGGAGCATGTATCGGGTTTGTGATCGCATCGCGTCATGTCGAATATCCGCAGTATTTCCCGGCAAACGTCTGAGATAGAGTCCCATGGCAATTGCCGCAAAGCCGCGCGACGGATCGTTTTGCCAATTGACTTTTTCCGCGGGGTTGGGGCTGAGTTGATCCACTGCGATGCGCGGGTATGTGCCCAGGAGAATGTCACAGAGTAGCTGCGCATCTTCGGGCTCCTCGTGATCATCCATATCCAGATCACCGAGTTGCCCCAAAGCTATAAGTCCAAAACGCAGGGCATAACCGACATCATCCTGACTGGGAAGGTCATAGTCGTAGGCATGATTCAACCATGGGTCGAACTTGAAGAGTCGCTTTTCAGGCTGGCGCTGATCGCTTTCCCGGTCGCGGCGGTTTTCCCGTGAGGTCAACTTTGCTAACGGCACAGAACGGTAGGTCCGCGCGACATTGCGCTTTGCCAGGAGTGCCAATCGCAGGTCGTTTCTGAATGTTTCATTGGCATAGGCGACCGCAGCCGATGTCCGCATGGAAGCGATGTCCTGATCCAGGAGAGGCGGGCCTGGCCATTGATTCAGGACGTTACTCAACGCTTTGGGGACTTGGCGGAATTGAACGGGGCGGCTGTGATAGATCGGTGTTAAAACATTGAGCACCAAATCTTCGGTGGCGTTGTCTGCCATGGCCATCACTGCCTGATCATAGAGTTCAGGATCAACGGTCATCGCCAGAACGCGTTGAGCCAGCGATCGCGTCCCCGGCGGATTGTGCATGCGGATGGCCCACATCGCCAATCTTGCATGTTGCAACGCTTCTTGATCATCGAGTTTCAAACCGGTGATGTCGGTGATGCTTTCTTGATCATTGAGTACGAACAGGGCGAGTGCTTTGAGAAGCTGCGGGTCGGATTGCTTGAGAAGTCCAATGCCGATGATCCAGGCGGATGCGTTTTGCGGGTTGAGGATGGAGGGTTCGTTTTTTGCTTGTTTTTCAGTGTTTTTGGCATTTCTGTCGATGAACGCCTGCTTGTAAATCTCAATTGAAGGTGGATCGCTGATCAATGCCAGGGCAAGCCATGCGGCACGTTGGAGATACACGTTTTCGTGTTTGAGCATCGGCTGGATCACCGGCACGGCATCACGCGCCTGCATGCGCCCCAACGCGAGGATGGAAGCGGAGAGCGTATTGATATGCTGACTTTGCGCCAGCGTGTTGATCAACGCATGTTGGGCAGCGGGGGCATTCATCGTATCAGGGTTGACGGTGCCTGCCGGTTTGAGATAGCGATGTTTGTTGGCTTCCCACCATAGGACCCATGACCATTGCGTGTTGATCCATTCGTCACCGTTGTGCTGGTAGTCACCTTTGTTGATGACCACTTCGTCTGCATTCGGGGCATTGGCATTGTTGCCATACTCCATTTTGACCTGCGAATCGCCAATGGTTGCCTGGATTGGGCCGGAGATTTGGGCGTGGCCTGTTTGGGGGATGATCAGTAAACACAACAGTGTGATGAGGCTTGTGATTGGTCGCATGTGAACCGCCTTGGGAGGGTGTTGGGGATCACGCATTGGCTGGTGGGATGTCCTATTGACTATACCCGCGATCGCGTTAATGCGGAATAGCTAAATCGGGTGGATTATTCCAGCGTTGTCGTCAATTCGTCTACTGAAACATCAAACTTGCACGGGTTCGGATGGTGCGATGCCTGCAACTTTTTCCACTTTGATCACATGGCTGATCAAATCCGAGAGCAGGCGGCCGCGGTAGGTAATGCATTTATCCCAGACGGTGTCGGTCATCTCCATGGTGCTGCCAACGTCCTTGGGGTCGGTGAGTCTGGGGACGATGGCTGCGCCGAGATTGCCCTCAGGATTGCCTGTTGCATAGGGATCTTCACAGGTCATGAGCATGGTGCGCATACCACGCATGATCTTGGTTAAGTCCTGGGTTTGGCTGAGGACTTTGTTGATGTAAACCTCGTCATTTTTGTAGGACTGGATCGACTCAAGCAACGCCAGGCATTCGACGCGCATCTCATTGAGTTGAATCATCCGATCATTCACCGCAATGATGGCATGATACGCGCGGAACTGTTTTTTGCTGTCATGACGCATGACCTCGACGTTTTTCATCTTGTCCAATGCCGGATGATGCAGCAGTTTCAGGGCATTGAGAATCCGTTGGCTTTGGAGTTGGTTGAAAGGTTTGAGCGCGTTGATGGCATCGTTTTTGGCGTTGGTGAGTTTACGCCGCCTTGCCATGATCGCTTCCTTGGTATTGGATGTCAGGTTCACGATTTTGGGTGAATCGCGAATGCCGTATTCCTTGCGGATGAAGAATTGGCGGAGTTTGAGCAGGTCGGTGTAGACGTCGCTGATTTGCTCGTTCCATTGCAGCATGTCCGTGTTGTCATGATACTGCTGAGCCTTGGCTGCAAGTTGTTTCTGCAATGCGACCGCCTGCTTGACGTCCGGGAGTTTGTCGGTGAGATGGCCATCGAGTTTGATGGGCAATAACACATTGTCACTGGTTCCCAGGAACACTTCGCTTTTGGATTGGCTGTCCTGAAATTGTTTGTGTTCTTTTTGCAGGTCATTGACGTTAACGAGTTGGAGTTGGCTGTAGTGATCACCCAAATTGTGATGCAGTGTATGCAGCGTCACGCCGCGACAGAGTTTGTCAAAGTCGATAAACAGATCGCTTGCAGGTTGTTTGAAATGGAAAATGCCGGGGAAGCCTGTTTTTGCAGTGGATTTGATGCGGCGTCGATCTGCAGGATGCGTGCTGAATAGACCCGCGTTCATGTCCAGAACCATTTCCTTGATGCCTTTTATTACCTTGGCATCAAGCCGCTGAGCATGGTAGGCAATGAGGCCGGGGATGTTGTCGGGCGCCTGATTTTCGCCGGTGAACTGGCGCATGTGATCGATGGCCAGTTGCTTGCCGAAGTTGATCCGATGCAGTTCGTAGACGGTTTGTTCAAAGGCCTTGGCGCCAGCAACACTGGCTTCGTGACGGTCTGCATCGTATTCCATCTGTCGCATGAGCATGCAGCTTGCGATGTTGCCTACAAGCATGAGAATCCAAAGCACGCGACGGCTGATCCAGACCATCAGTCGGATGAAAGCAACGCAGATGACCAACCAACCTGATTCGCTGGCTTGCTCCAGTTCCACCAAAGCCTGATCCCACTTGTCCCGTTCGTAGACCACGCGGGCAAACCAGTGATTGATGGAACTGATGACATAGCTCAGGCGCATGCCTGCACCTTGTGAGAAGTGACCGAATTCATGAGCGAGGATGCCCACGAAATGGTTCATCGACAGGCAGGAGACCAGTGGCAGACCGATGGTCAGTTTCAGATCATTGCCAAAGAAACTGAGCATGCCTTTGCGGAAGGATGCGGATGCATTGACCTGCGTGTCGACGACAATTTCCTTGGGGACCGGGGCCTTGACCGCATGACAGAGATTCTCCACCAATACGAACAACTTGGGCTGCTGCTCAGCGGTGACCGTGACGGGGATGTGTTCTTCGAGCTTGGGGGCAAAGAAAGGTTTGATCATGAAAAACATCGACACCACGCCACCGACAATCGGCAGGCAGTAGAGGATGAACATGAACACCGTTGCTCGCGGACTGTGAATCCCCTGAAACATCACCACATCATTGACCGCATGCAGAAACACCGCATAGCCAAGCAAGCCAATAAGCCCCAGATAAATCACCGGCAAAACCAGCATCACCAACACCACCAGCAATTGCATGAGTCGGTAAAGCATTGGCGTCCGAACCCGGGGGACATCATTCTGCAAGGCAGCAATCCATGCTTTGAGTCGCGCATTGGGTTCCGCCGTCCTCTTGGCAGACGGTGTCGGTTTGGGTGTCGCAATCGTTGTCATAGGGCCTCCCGGAAAGAGTGGTTGTGAACCTGAACAATTTACCTGATTATCCTGCAATCGCACAACCCCAAAATCATGAAGGACAAGGATGCGGAATTTAACATGATTGACCTTGCCAGCCATGGGGTATTCATGGTTCAATACACGCTATGCATCCAGCCAAACTTGGTCCATATGACATTACGCGCAAGATCGGCGAAGGGGGGATGGGGGCGGTCTACCTTGGGGTCCATTCGGAAGATGGGCGTGAGGCGGCAATCAAACTGCTTCCCGAGGAGTTGGCCAAACGCCCCGGTTTCCGCGAACGCTTTGAAGCGGAGATCGAATCCCTGCGCAAGCTTGAACATCCCAACATTGTCCAACTTTACGGCTATGGCGAAGAGCTCAATCAGCTTTTTTATGTAATGGAATACGTGCCAGGCCGGAACCTGCAGGAGGAGCTTGACTCAGGACGCCAGTTTGCCTGGACGCGCGTGGTGAACATGGGCATTGGTCTTGCCGAAGCCCTGCGACATGCGCATCTGCATGGCATTATTCACCGTGATATCAAACCTGCCAACATCATGGCACTCGATGACGGCACGCCCAAACTCACGGACTTCGGGATCGCTCGACTTTACGGCGTGGAAGGCTTGACCATGGCAGGCGGTCCGCTGGGGACGGCGCACTACATGGCGCCGGAGCAGGCATCGAGCAACAACAAGATCACTGAACATGCCGACATCTACGCATTGGGCGCGACGTTTTACACGCTGCTTGCAGGACGCCCGCCGTTTCAGGCTCAGTCGATGCTCCAGATTCTGGACATGCATAAACGCCAGGCGCCATTGCCCGTGAATCAGGTTGCCCCGGATGTCCCCGAGGAATTGAGCGTGGTCATCAGCACGATGCTTGCCAAGAAACCCGAAGACCGTGTTGCCAGTGCGACCATGCTCATCAAGTCCCTCAAAGCGGTGCGTGATGCGGTGGCGTTTCGTGAGAACACCGTCAAGCCTGCATCATCCAAACCAACCCAGCCCATGGGCCAGCAGGACATCCGCACGCAGATTCTCGGTTCCACGGATAAGGATTCGCCAACGATCCGATTGAATGATGATCAGACATTGGCAGGGGATGTTGACCCCGATCGGACCCTTGCCACCAGCCTGCCGGTGGATCAGACGGATGATCCTGATGCCACCCTCGTCAGTTCCGACAGCACGGCGATTTCACTGCAAACACAGGGCGATACGCGCATTGTCACCGATGAAGAGGAATACGAATTAGCGCAGCAGGATCAACCGGCCGAAACACCAAGCTCGATGTTCATCACCGCCGAACAGGCTCGGCAAATGGATCGTGACCGTGAAGCCCAGGAAGCACGCAGCCAACCGCGGACGATTCCCATTTTGAGTATCGTCCTGTTTCTTGTCGGCATCATCGCATCCGGTTTGATCTGGCATTGGTCGCGCCCCTTGGATAAGGTGGAATTGCTCCAACGCATCAACAAATTGGCGGATAGTTCTGATGCCTACGAGCAATCCGTTTTGCTGGATTACATCGAACAGTATCAGGCCTTGGCGGGGCAGGATGATCCGAACCTGGCGGAACTGGCGCAACTGAAAAATGATCTGGATGTGCAGGACCTGGAACGCAAACTCCGTCAACGGGCGCGGTATCGACTCAATAACAGTTCGTCACTGAGCATGATTGAACAGGTGTTACTCGATGCGATCCACTTGATCCCCGATGACCCGCAATTGGCGATGGATCGATTGACCGCCTTGCAGACACTGTATGCAGACCCATCGATCAAACGAAGCAAACAGGAACAGCGGTTACTGGATGTCGCGGACCTGCTCAAGGAACGAGCGCAACAGACATTGCTCAGCTATCAGACCACGCGCCTCAAAGCCATTGATCAGCAGCTCGAACGTGCAACACAGTTTCTCCAGACCAACCCGACCCGGTCGATGCAGGTTGCCCAGGCGGTCATCACACTTTATGCTGAACACGCATGGGCTCAAGAGCGGATTGAACTTGCACACAGTTTGCTTATGCAGGCGCAAGCCAAAAACAAAATGCCAACCGATCATGAATGATCACCTGAAAATACGTCAGGCATGCATCATTGAATGGAATCACCAAACAGACCTTTACCATCGTTTGGCATTGCGATTGCTGATGCATTTGATGTTGAAGGTTTTTGAAAGGATGCAACGATGCAAGTTGTGGTGTCTTACCCCAAATGCGGTCGGACCTGGGTTCGATACATGGTCAATTGTTACCTGATTAAACGGCTTGATCTGTCCATCGATGATGTTGTCCAGATGGAGAAGCAAATGGTCAATACGCCCAATCAATTTCACTGGTCGCATATGAATGGTGCCATGTTTCTCAAAAAGCCGTATTGGGATATGGGAACGATCAACAAAACCATCCTGGCTCATCCAGTCACGTTGATCGCCCGTAATTTTTATGGTGCCATGGCTTCTGCCTATTATCATGGCCGATTCCGCAAGCAGTTTTTTGAACTTGAACCGTCGGCATTTTTGCGTTGTCCTCGATTCGGCATTGCCAAAATGATCAGTTTCTACAATCAGATTGATGAGTTGGCACAGGTTCATCCGAATTTCAATTGTTTTCGTTATGCCGATCTCCAGGCAGATGTCCGCGGTGTTTTTGTACAGATGCTCAAAGTCTTTAATCAACCTGTGATTGATTCACTGGTCGATGAGGTGATCGAGCAGGGCAAACTCGCAAACATGCAGATCACCGCTGCCCAGCCACGCTACGCCGATACGTGGTTGGGCGAAGTCGATCCCAAAGCCGACATGAATGAAAATGTCACCGTAGGCAACAACAAGAAGTATCACCAACTCTTTGATGCGGATGACTTGGATTACATCGATAAGATGATCGACATGTTGTTGATCAATAAGGATGCGGACTACCTGGGAGGTTGTCTGACCCCGCCACCGATCAAGAAGTGAACCATGACACACGCACACATGCCGCCAGATGAGATCGCAGATCGAATCTGACGGGTTTCACAACACAAAACGATTAGAGCGTTTCCAGTCATTCATGTTCAATTACCTTATCAATAGGGATTGGTGATTAGGGATTTGGGATTAGGGCTGTTATTCAGGTATCGCCTTGTCTTTACCCTCATCCCTAATTCCTTATCTACCAAAACGTGAAAATGAATTGCTGGAAACGCTCTAACCGATCCGTCAGATTCACATAGCTCATCTGGCGGCTTGAGGTTGAATGACAAATAAAAAACGACGCGGTTGAAGACGCGTCGTTTTTTTTTTCACTTGTCGTTGATGTTGAATCAGAACAAACCCCAGAGGTTCGACAAATCCTTCTTTTTCTTTTGCGGTCGCTTGACGGTCATGTCCGGCGTCTTGACCTGCTCGGTCATGTGAAACTCGTCAACGGTGTAAGACGTCGGCTCGTTGACCACTTCCTTGTAGCATCCGCCGCAAAACAGCGATGCAACAAACAGGGCAATGAGGCTGAGTTTGATCCGTTTCATGACACGTTCCTATCTATCTCAGGCACGTTGTATTGCATCTGCCTTGAAAACACTTCCGGGGGCATTAATTGGCAACGATGTTGACCATGCGACCCTTGATGACGATGACCTTGCGGACGGTCTTGCCTTGCAGACTCGCTGCGATGCGTTCGTCTTCCTGGGCGATTTGACCCATGGCCTCGTCGTCTGCATCAGCGGGGACCATGACCTTGCCACGGACTTTGCCGTTGACCTGCACGGGCAGTTCGATCTCGTTTTCGACCAGCATGGCTTGGTCATAGGTCGGCCACGGGGCACGGGCGAGTGACTCGCTGTGACCCATGCGTTTCCAGAGTTCTTCGCACATATGCGGGGCAATGGGGCTGAGTATCAACACGAAATTCTCAGCGACTTCACGGGGCAGATGCTTGCCTTTACCTTCCTTGACCAACGCGTTATTCAGTTCAATCATCGCGGCGATGGCGGTGTTGTAACTCATGCGTTCCATATCATCGGTGACGCGTTTGATGGTCTTATGCAGTAGCTTGCGCATCGCTTCAGGTGCAGCCTCATCGCTGACCAGCAATTCGCCGGTGTATTCATCAATGAAGTTACGCCAGACACGTTGGAGGAAGCGGAACGGGCCTGCGATATCGCGGGTGTTCCAGATTTTGGACTGATCCAGTGGGCCCATGTACATCTCGTAAACACGCATGGTGTCGCAGCCGTATTCATCGCAGATTTCGTCGGGAGTGACCGCGTTTTTAAGGCTCTTACCCATCTTGCCGAACTCGCGTTTGACTTCCTTGCCTTCGTAGAAGAATTTGCCTTCTATCTCCTCGACTTTGGAAGCTTCGACGTAAACACCGCGTTCGTCGGTGTACGCATAGGCCTGGATGTAACCTTGGTTAAACAGCTTGCCGAAGGGTTCGGGCGTGCTGACGTATCCCAGGTCGAACAAGACCTTATGCCAGAAGCGGGCATAGAGCAGGTGAAGCACAGCATGCTCAGCGCCACCGACATACAGATCGACACCACCGTTGTGGTATCCGCCGGACTTCTTTTTGCTCTTCATCCAATACTGTTCAGCTTCAGGTGATGCGAAGGCTTCGGTGTTCTTCGGATCAAGGAATCGCAGGAAGTACCAGCAGGAACCCGCCCACTGGGGCATGGAGTTGGTTTCGCGCGTGTAGACCTGATCTTCCATCTGAACCTTCAGCCACTCTTCACCGGCTCGACCCAACGGCGGCTGCGGTGCTGCATCCGGATCATTGCTGGCAGTCGGCTTGAAGTCTTCCATGTGTGGGTGTTCAACCGGCAGATCACTTTCAGCAACCGCGCGAATCGAACCATCTTCGCCATGCAGAATCGGGAAGGGTTCACCCCAATACCGCTGACGGCTGAATAACCAATCGCGCAGTTTGTACTGGACTTTGAACTGGCCGAGTCCCTTGTCGGAGAGCCATTGGGTGATGAGTTTTTTCGCTTCGTCGGTGGACTTTTCATCGAGCGTGATTTCGTCATTGCCCGAGTTGATGGCCGTCCCTTTGCCATGGAAGCATTCACCGAAAACGCCCGGGTTTTGCAGGTATTTTTCAACCAGTGCTTCGGAACCTTCAGCCGATTCGTCAATCTCAACACCATTGGCTTTGGCCTGTTCGTCCAGCCAATCAATGTCGGGCAGGACGACGGGGATGATGGGGATGTTAAAGGCGTTGGCAAAGGCGAAGTCACGTTCGTCATGCGCGGGGACCGCCATGATCGCGCCCGTGCCGTAGCCCATCATGACGTAGTCTGCGATCCAGATCGGCGTCTTCTTGCCGTTGACCGGGTTGATGGCATAGGCGCCGGTGAACACACCGGACTTTTCCTTGGTCTCTGCCATGCGGTCCACATCGCTGCGGGCCTGGGCCGCATTTTGATACTCGGCGACGGCTGCCTTGTGTTCGGTTGTAGTGATCTCATCGACCAGTGGATGCTCGGGTGCAAGGACCATGTACGTCGCACCAAATAGGGTGTCGGGACGCGTGGTGAAGACGCGGAGCGTTTCGTCACTGCCATCAATGTTAAAGTCGACCAGCGCGCCTTCGGATTTGCCGATCCAGTTGCGTTGCATGATCTTGATCGGCTCAGGCCAGTCCACGCCATCGAGGTCCGCTGCCAAACGTTCAGCGTAGGAGGTGATGCGCAACATCCACTGCTTAAGTGGGCGTTTGTAGACGGGGTGATTGCCACGCTCGGACTTGCCTTCGTTGGTCACTTCTTCGTTGGCAAGCACCGTCCCCAAAGCAGGGCACCAGTTAACGGGAACTTCTTCCAGAAACGCAAGACGGTTGTAGTCGATGAAGCTGCGCTGATCTTCCGGGGTGAGTTCATGCCACTTGATCGCGCCCACCGGATCACCTTCCAGACCTGCAAGCCCCTGGGCTTCAGCAAGCTTGAGTTCACCATTGGCATCGACGTAGGCTTCCTCGTTTTCGAGCATCGCAACCAGTTCACCAATCGGGCGTGCCTTTTGCTGCGTGGGGTCAAACCAACTGTTGAATAATTGCAGGAAGATCCACTGCGTCCACTTGTAGTAGTCCACATCCGTGGTCGACACACAGCGATCCCAGTCATAACTCAAACCCAGTTGCTTAAGCTGGCGGATCATGTTGGCAATGTTCTGCTCGGTGGTCACGCGCGGGTGCACGCCATGCTCAACCGCGAACTGCTCAGCAGGCAGACCAAACGCATCAAAGCCCATCGGGTGGAGCACGTTATAGCCCTGCATACGCTTGTATCGGCTGACGATGTCGGTGGCAATGTAGCCCAGCGGATGCCCCACATGAAGCCCCACGCCCGAGGGATAGGGGAACATGTCCAGCACGTAATACTTGGGCTGATCAGGATTAAAGCCATCATCGCCGGGATTGAGTGCCTTGAAAGTCTTGTTGGCTTCCCAGTAACTCTGCCACTGCGGTTCAATCGTCTGCGGTTTGTATTGCATATCGTTTTTCTGTCTCGTGCGTCAAAAATCAAGTTTGCGAAACTGATATTGTGATTGCCAACCGACAGTTAAGCAAGCGGGGGAGGAATGTAAATTTTCGGGAAATCGTGAGATTTGTTTTTACCACGAAGGACACGAAGAGCACGAAGATCACGAAGTTCAAATCAAACTTGTCTTTTCTTCGTGTCCTTCGTGCTCTTCGTGTCCTTCGTGGTGAAGCAATAATGATGACATTGCATCATGCTGTTGAGTGGTTGTGGATAAGCTGATATTTGCAATAAATCATCTGAATTTTTGATCTCAAATCGTGTATCCTGTGCGTTCCATGAGTGAGAAAAAACGCTACAAAAAAGAAGATCAGAAGCCGGAAATCGACCTGTCGAAGGTGTTCGACAAGTTGCCCCCCAATGCCTACGAAGCCGAATGCGCGCTGCTGGGCTCGATGATTCTCGACTCCCAGGTCATTGGCGACGTCGTGCAGATCGTCTCCGGTGAGAAGGATTTCTACAAGGGTTCGCATGGCGTGATCTACAAGATGCTTGTGGACACCTACGATAAAGCCGAACCGGTCGACCTGGTGCACCTCAAGCAAAAGCTCGATGACCAGAACCAACTCGATGCCATCGGTGGCGTGGAGTACCTCGTCGAACTCGTCGAAGCGGTCCCCTCCGCACTCAGCGCCCCGTACTATGCCAAGATGGTGGCAGACAAGGCCGTCCTCCGCGGGCTCATCGGCTCAGCAACCGACATTCTGCATAAGGCGTATCACACCGCTGAACCCGTCGACAACCAGGTCGACATCGCAGAACAGGCCATCTTCAATCTCCGTCAGAACGGCAACTCCAACGAAGCGACGCTCCTCAAACTCCTGCTCGAAGAAGCGCTCGACCGTATCGACACACACGACGGCCGCTCTATCACCGGCGTGGAGACCGGCTACTACGAATTCGACGAAATGACCAGTGGCCTGCAACCCGGTGAAATGATCATCCTCGCTGCAAGGCCCTCAATGGGCAAGACCGCGCTTGCCTTGAACATTGCTGAAAACATCGCGGTCGAGAACAAGGAAGCCGTCGCCGTCTTCAGTTTGGAAATGGGTAAAGCTCAACTCGCTGAACGTCTGATGTCTTCACACTCCGGCGTGGACTCGCAGAAAATCCGTAAACGCATGCTCGGCGGGGATGACTTCATGCGTCTGCAAGACTCCTGCTCCAAGCTCTCCGAAGCACCGCTGTACATTGATGACACTCCCGGTCTTTCCATTCTCGCCCTGCGTGCCAAGGCTCGCCGACTTGCTGCCCGCTATGGCATCAAGGCGATCATGATCGACTATTTGCAGCTTATGTCCGACCCCGGTTCAGAATCCCGTCAACAGGAAGTGTCCAACATTTCGCGTAACGTCAAAGGCTTGGCCCGTGACCTCAATGTCCCCGTGGTCTGTTTGAGTCAGCTTAACCGTGGTGCAGAAAACCGTGAAGGTCACCGCCCGCGCATGGCTGACCTGCGTGAATCAGGTAGTATCGAACAGGACGCTGACGTCATCATGATGCTCCACCGCGAGGAGTATTACCACAACGGCGATGAAGAATGGAAACAAGCCCACCCCGAACTCATCGGCACAGCCGAAATCATCATCGCCAAACAACGTAACGGCCCAACGGGTTCCGTGCATCTACAATTCCATGGTGCGACGACACGATTCAACAACCTCTCCCATGCCGCTGCACCGGGTGGTGGCGTGTCGGCGTTTTGATCCGACTCGTTGAGTTTTGACATGTAATTGGGTCTTAATTGCCTAAGCGATGACACATTCCGTCATTCCCGCGCAGGCGGGAATCCAGTGGCATTCTGTTGACGCTTGCAGGTCTCACTGGACTCCCGCCTGCGCGGGAGTGACGAAACGTCGATCAGTTTCCGCAGATCATTCAAATCGAAAACTTACTGTCGAAGCATTGCACAAGCCGGTTATCATAGCCCCATGTCCACGAAAGAACCTTGTGTCTACATGCTGGCAAGTAAGCCCAATGGCACGTTATACATTGGTGTCACCAGTGACTTGGTTCAACGTGTTTGGCAACACAAACAGCATCTTGTCGATGGCTTTTCCAAAGAACACGATACCCATCTTCTGGTTTATTTTGAGATGCATGCCACGATGGATTCCGCTATCCAACGTGAGAAGCAATTAAAGAAATGGAACCGTCAGTGGAAGATCAATTTGATCGAAAAAGATAATCCACACTGGCATGATCTGCATGAGCAAGTCTGTTGAAGATATTGCAATACCGATTGGATGATTGCGTGTCGTTCTTCATATTCGTCATTCCCGCGCAGGCGGGAATCCAGTGGCATTCTGTTGACGCTTGCAAGTTCCACTGGACTCACGCCTGCGCGGGAGTGACGGAAGGTGCTCATCAAATATCAAATGTCCCAGTGTTTTGCGTTGCTTGCGGATCGGTCTTCAGCAGCAAAAACGTTCGGTCGTCCGCTCTTGGGGCGTTGCCTTCGTATTCATCCAACTGACGGGTGAGTTTGTTTTGCAACTCGACTGTGGGCATGTCGGCGTGATCGGCATACACTTTCACGAGCATGTCCTGGACGCCGGCGATGTGGAGCATTTTGTTTTCGTCGTTGACGGATTCAGTTAAGCCATCGGTGTAGAGACACAGCAATTCAGCAGGTTCGAGTTTGACGGTTTCACTTTCAAACTCGGTGGCAATAAAGCCCAGCGGGGGATGCTTGCCAATGGAGAGTTTGCGAACGCTACCATCGGGGCGAATGAGCATGGCGGGGGGGTGACCTGCATTGACGGATTCAAGCTCGCGCGTGGCTGGATCGAAAATCATCATGTTGGCTGTGACGAACGATTCGCCGGGCAGTGTCTTCATCAAGTACTTGTTAAACCGCGTCATCAAATCGGTGAGTGGTAAACCAAGATCGACTGCGGTGTGAAACAGGGCGTGCAACGATGCGGTGACGATGGCGGCTTGCATGCCTTTGCCACAGACATCACAGATGGTGAGATAGATTTTGCCTGTGTCGGATTGTCGGACATCGACGTAATCCCCGCCGACGTATTTGCAGGGTTCAAAGCCGATGGCAATGTCGGCCTGATCAAGCTGGATTTTCAGGGGGATCAGCGCGTTTTGAATGTTGGATGCCTGGCGCAGTTCCTTTTCGATGGCAGCTTGTTCCTGGGCCTGCAAACGGGCGACCCATGCGGTGTTGGTTTGTTTGTATTGTTCGACGGCGAGGGTGGCCAAAGCGAGCCAGTCTGCCGTGCCGTACTCAGCGGGGAAGGTGGCATAGAGCACCTGCATGTTCGAATCGGTGATGGTGATGGGGCATGCCAAGGCAGCGAGGGTCTGCTTGTCGTCAGCAAGGGATAATGCCATGACGCTGTCGTCGGCCGAGTCGGTGTTGGTGGCAATGACGGGGGACTGATGTTCGAGCACGCCGCGGAGTAAGGTCCGTGAGACGTAAGGCTCTTCGTCACTTCGCCAGTTGTGTGCGTATTGCGGTTCGATCAGCGGGATGGGGGTTGTGTCCGGATCGTTGAGGTCCAGTTCGATGGTGACGGCTGCAATGCCGTGATAGAGCTTACTGATGAGAATGCGTGCGAGCTTGAGCAGGCGGTCTGCCGGGTCGGGGGTGGTGAGCAGGTCTTCAGCAAAACGGATGAGTGTTTGCAGATGGACTGCGTCAATGGGTGGCGCCTGCTGGGTGTCCAGACGTGTGATCGGGCCGGTGGGTTTGTCGCTGACGTTAAGGCCATGCATGGAAGTACCTGCACGCACACCGCGTCGGGCGGGCATTTCGCCATGGACATTGAACTGGAGGATGAAGTGTTCAATCTGGACCGCGTCGTCGGGTGCGAGCATGTGGTCCTGCGTGATGCGTTGGCCGTTGACCAGTGTGCCGTTGCGTGAGTGCAGGTCTTTGATCCACCAATGCCCATGTGCGTCGGCATAGACTTCGGCATGTTGTCGGCTGACGGTTTGGTCCGGCAGGGTGATATCGACATCAGGTGATCGGCCGATGACCTGTTGGGAACCGACGAGTGGGACCTGCCGGGTGTCGATGCCCTGGGCTTTGATCTGAAAGTAACAGTTGGCAGCTTGGGTCATGCTGTCATTGTAGGGCAGGGGGAGGGGATTTCGAATTTTAAATTTTGGATTTTCGCAAGCGTCGTCGTGGGCGGTTGTATCCTGGCGACGCGAAGTGCGCGCAGAGATATCGTCGCGCTAAACCGCAAGCGGTTTGTGATGGGTGGATTGGTATGAATGAATCACAGCGATGTCGTGAAGCTTTGAATCAACGCTTGCGACAATTCGATATTCGAATTTGAAATTCAGCCACCGACGAACTTGGGATCCAACGCGGCCTGTGAGGTCTTGTAGATCTTGAGGACTTTGTCCAGACGGGTGAGTTTGAAGACTTCCATGAGATTCTTGTCGATGGAGCTTAACCGCAATTCACCCTTGGCGGACTTGACGGCTTTGTTGACGGCCATGAGTGTGCCGAGCATGGCTGAGGAAATGTGCTTGACATTTTCAAAGCTGATGAGAATCTTGGGATGGCCGGCCTTTTCGATGACACCAAGCATTTGCTCCTTGATGCGTTCGATGACGATCTGGTCAAGGATATTGGTTTCCATGAATTCGATGATGTGGACTTCACCGATACGTTGAACCATCAGTGCGCCGGAGTTCGTTTCAGCCATGATTACTGCCCTTGTGTCTTGCTGATACATATTTTTTTCAAACGGGGTATCTTGTTAATCGTCCCGTTTTTATCATGAATGTCAAGCATGGCCATATACAACAGACCAAACCTCTATCCTTTCATCGTCGCGCAGTCGGTGTCGCTTGAGGCCCAACAGCAGCTGATGGGCCTTTTCTGGACATTGGCGCTGGCGGTGATTCTGTTATTTCTGTTTGTGGGGGTCATGATGGCTTTGTTCCGGGTGATCCGGCGGCGGATGCGTCTGAATGAGCAATCCCAGAGCCGGCGTAAGACTGATAACCTCGACGGCTATTCGGAACCGTCGGCACCCCCGGACCCCTGGGACGAGTCGGGTAAACGGTTGGGGCAGGGGGGCGAACTGGATTTTGATGACGATGAGCCGTCTGATGACTGGGATGAGTCGAATGGGGATAAAAAATGACAAATTGGGTACCAATTTACCCAATGGCCTGATCACGCGGTGTTTTGGGATGTTGGCGGACTTCTAAGGATTGTTTGGTCTGAAAACAGGGGGGGGGGAATCGGATTGGATCGGGAG
>PAIY01000220.1 GCA_002704825.1 Phycisphaeraceae bacterium | reverse complement strand
GACACACTCTGGAACAATCTCAAAGCCAAAGTCCGTAACCAGATTCGCAAGGGCGATAAATTCGACCTGAGTATGCAGTGGGGCGGTATGGATTTGCTTGACGATTTCTACGATGTTTTTGCCATCAACATGCGTGACTTGGGAACACCGGTTTACCCGCGAAAGTTGTTTGCTCAGATCGTTCAAACTTTCCCGGATACAGCCGAGTTAGGTGTGGTCAAACATGAAGGCCAGGCCATTGCAGGGGCGATATTGATTCACGATCCATTACGTGAATCCGGTGGCATCACGCAGGTTCCTTCAGCAAGTACGCTTCGGAATTTCAATCACACCAATGCGAACATGTGGATGTATCACCATCTGCTGTGTCGCGCGATTCAGCGCGGTGCGGGTCAGTTTGACTTTGGTCGCAGCAGCGAAGACTCAGGCACCTATCGCTTCAAGAAACAGTGGGGCTCAGAGCCGGTCCCAACGGTTTGGCAATACCATGTCCGCCGTGGTGATATCAATGCTGTTCGACCGGACAGTCCGAAATACAAGCGTCGGATCGAGACCTGGCAGAAGTTGCCTGTCTGGGTGACCCGTCTTGTCGGACCGAGCATCGTGCGCGGGATTCCCTGATCGGGCTGCGCGTTTGCGGTGAGTCGTTCTGACTTGCCTTGGCTTCAAGTTTTTGAATTTCCTTACGAATCAACGCCACCGCCGATTCACGTTCTCTAAGTCGCTGCGTGGTGCTCACGATTTGGTCTCCTTGCCAGGTGAGGCGTCCTTTTGTTGCGCGTTCCAGGAGCATGCAATGTGTGCGCTGGATGCGTTGATTCATCAGCTGCGTTGAAATGTCCACCGAGGGCTCTGAACCGATGGGGAGCATTTCGTTGTTCCGACAATCGCGATAGCTTTGCATGGACTCGTTTGAGCCGTCGTCATAATCAGTTGGCATTGCTTCATCCTGGAAGGGCGGTGAGTGAAATCGTCTAAATCAAACGGGAGGGCCTGGATTGAACAGGCCGTCGGCCGGGCTTGTGGGAGTGTGGCAAGCCGTCCGTCCCCCGACCGCAGTGCCTCGTAATTCGTGTTCTTTTCGCCGGTCCCACGATGTTGATTTTGCACACTGCGTAAATATTGTTTATCGACACATGATACTCATATGTTAGGTATTTGATTGGGTTTTGTCAACCGTTTTGCGTGATTAAAATTGTTGATAATCAACAATTTTGTTGACTTCTTGTCGGAAATGAGTTTAATAGAATCATGGCCCATTTCGGTTCACGCATCCGAGCACTCCGCGCTGAAAAAGGTTTGAGTCAGGAAGACTTTGCTCAACGCTGCGGTCTGCATCCCAACACGCTTCGCAAAGTCGAACGGACTTGTGCTGCGCCGGATGAAATCAAGGAGTCGACCCGTGTTTGCCTGGCGCATGGTCTGGGCATTACGCGTGATGAACTCGATCGTCTCTACAAGCCGGTGATCCAGCAGTACATTGGTGATCCGGATCGCGGCATCCCCGTCATCAATCGTGTGCAGGCGGGCGATCCGGTGGACTACGAACACATGGAACTGGATAACGGCATCGGTAACGACTACATCTCACGCACCGGCTCGGGTGTTGATGATCCCAATGCCTTTGCGGTCGTGGTTACAGGCGACAGCATGACGCCGGAGTTTCGCGAGGGGGATACGATTGTCTGTTCGCCTGCATCGACCATTGACGATGGCAACGTGGTCTTCGTGCGCTTCTCTGCTGACCGCGATAGCACGTGCACACTCAAGCGTGTCTATGACCGTGGCGATGAAATCGAACTGGTCCCGGACAACCGCCGACATCCCCCGATGATTGTTCCCAAGGAACATGTCATCCGTATGTCCCGTGTGGTTGCCAAATGGGTGCGTTATGACTGAGTATCGACGACCTGTCGATTTGTCATTCGTATCGCGATCACCTACACAATGGCCGAAGTGTTGAGTCTGACATTGGGCCACCAATTGATCGTGACGTTCTGCGGAGCCGTCTGCACACAATCAATCCCGTTGGTGAAGCTGATGCTCAGTGGATTACCGTTATTCAGGTTCAGCGCCGCACCGTTGTAAACATAGCAGTTGGTCACCGTTCGGCTGGCTGATTGATGTGAGAGGTCCACCTGGCCGTCATGGGCAATGATCAAGTTGGTGATATCGCCGATGTGCATCAGATCCGCCTCGCCTGCGATGGTGACATTGCTCAGAGCCAACGAACCGAATGTACTTAGCGTTCCCGCAGACTGATGGATGTTGGTGACATCACAGCCAAGCAGGACCGTACCACCGGCCTGATGAAGATCGGTTAACGTGACGCCACTGCCGATGACCACGAGGGCGTCACTGCCAAGACGTCCTGCCTGACCGATGTACAAGTTACTGACCGTCGCTGCTTCACCTGGGAGATTGCTTGCAATACCAAGTTTGCCGCGCAGAATCCGAACAACATTGCTTGCATGATGGCCGATCCAACGCACAGGTTGTTGATTGTTATCCGATGAGACGCTGGCAGTGTTCAGGACATGCAGCGTGGTCTGTGTTGCGCCGGTGTCGAGTTTGATGCGACTGCTACCGGCTGGTGGGGTGGCACCGGCATGTTGACCGATCTCGATCGACGTTGCGCCGATCGCAAGATAGGTATCACGGTATTCACATTGACAGGTTTGGTAGGTGTCAGCATCGACGGTGAAGGCTGCATCATTCAAGCCGATCTTGCCAACATAGCTTTGTTTGATGTGTAATGCAGCCAATGTCACAGCCGATTGATCCAGACCAAATAGCACAGGGACACTGCTGTTTTCAAAGATCACCGTGTCACCATTCGTTGGCAATGATCCGGTGGACCAGTTCGCTGCAGTCGCCCAGTCATTGGGGCCGCGATTAACTGTGATGGTGTTGGTGGTGAGGGTTGCGCTCCCTGTAGCCGATGTCGCAACGTCAAAGGGCACGCCCGGGATGTCCGAGGTTAACGTCATCACGCCGGTGTCCTGGCTGGCGGTGATGCTGGTGTGATAGGCATGCGTCGATGCGTTCCATAAATCCGTCAATGCCTGGGCAATGTCGGTCGCCGTGTCACTACCCCCGGCGGTGTAGGACAAGCTGGTGTTGCCAACGGTGAGGGTGAAGGTTTCGCTGGGCAGCGTGCCTGATGGTGTGATGGTGGTGACCTGTGCAACGGCAGGGCCGCAGCCTTTCCAATAGAGCGTTGCCATGGGTTTATTCTCCGTGATAGGGGATGAGTTGGTTGAGTTTGCGTTGACGTTTTTTGCATGCGCTGCAAGGCTTGATGTGGCCAGCAGTCAATTTACTGATGGCACGTTTGACCGTGTCTCCCAGGCCGCGATCCGGCCCGTCATACTGATTGCAGACATGCAGGCAGATACCATGCGAAGGTTGGCGATAGGCATTGATGCTGCAACAACCGCCGTTGATCAGATTGCAATCCTGCCAGTGTTTGCAGGAGACGGGCAGACTTGTTTGTTGATCCGTTTTATAGGGCATGCTGGGGACCTGTCATGTGATGTTGGATGTTGGTTTAATACACATTGAGCGTTGGCAGGATCACACAACCCTGGGTCTTGGTGTAAATGCCCGCAGGTGTGTTGCCAGTTGATTTGGTGCCTTGCCACAATGTATTTTCGCTACCTTCGCTAAAGCAGATGACGCTGATGACCCAGATACAGTTGTACGGGTCTAGTCTCAACTGGGTGTTGGAGAGATTCTTGCCATCGATCTGTAGACACTGACCAGGGGGCCAACTGGTTTGATCCGCATTGAGTCCGATCCAATTGCATGCACTGTATCGCTGGAACGTACCATCCCAGGAGACAGTGGTGGTGCAGTTGCCCCCTATGCATCCTGGACATGCTTCAAGCAAATTCAGGTCAATCGCATAGCTGTTGGCCAGGTTCTGAGGACAGAGGCACGGCGCATCTTCGACTTGGCAGTCATGGATGAGATGTCCATTGTCTTTCCGTAACAAGTGGCCGGACGCAGCATGTTTGATATGATCCGTCATGAGCAGCTTTCCGTGGTGTCAACCGTAATGCGTCGTTCCGCTGAGACGTTGACGAGTTGGCCAACGCTGTTAAACGATAGATCGCGGACCATGGCATAAAGCGCATGTGTCCCTGAAACGTCATACACCGTGGCCGTTTGTACAGTCAGTAGCATGCCCATGTTTGCTTGATCGCTCGACCATGTCTTCGAATCAGCTTCGGTGCCATGCGTTGAGCCATACGTGAGTTTGTCACACGTTGATGCATCAAACACACCTTCGGGACTTGGGAGGGCAACCGGTTCGGTCTGGCTGTCTGTCGCGCTTAAGACGGACTCATCCAGTTCGATCAGATACTGTCCGGAAAGATAGCTGACCAGGATGCCATGTCCGCCGATGACGTAGTTGTGTTTTGTGGTCATGATCCGAGTCCCAGATTTTTGAATTCTTCCTGTCGATACAGGTTTACTTGCTTGATGCCTACACCATTAACCAGGTCAGCTGGCGGGCGATTGGTTTTGGGGTTGGTATAGCTGACGGTTGGTTGCCAGCCTTGAGCGTTGTATTGGAAGCGGTAGGTCACCAGAAATGTGACACCACCGTCTTCGCTGTCCCCATCGATGGATGTACATAACCAGGTTCCCGGTTCCCCTTCAAAAATGGTGGTCCGGTTGACAGTGCCTGCATATTGACGCGATGTGCTTGCTGGATGCGTGGTTTGCAGACGGGTGAACGATATCTCCGTTTGCGGTCGGAGAACAGTAACGCGTGCGCCTTGCGTGACCATGTCCGCATCATCACCTGATTGTGAGTAGGCGACTGTGATTCGGTTGCCTGTTAAGTCCGTTTCAGTTCGTTCCTGACTCAGTGCTGTACCGATGGACACTTTGGGTTGATCACCTTGACCACTTGGATTGTGATAGGTGATGGTGATCACCGCCGCGTTGGGGCCATCGGGTTGAGCCGTAATGGTTCGAACAACCAGCGTGTGGATGTCCGGGTGTGCCTGGCCAATGCGTGGCAAATCAGGATGATCCAAAGCTTGTTGCAGATGCGTGATGCCAGTGACATAAGCCTGGCGTTGTGCTTCGAGTCCTGTTGCGGTATGTCGCAAGAGAGCGCCTTCGGTTCGATCGATTTTCAGTTTAATCATGGCAGATTCCTTAGGTGTGACCTCAGACACAACGCAGTTGCCACACACTGGTGAGTTTGATGCGATCGTGTTCGATGTCGATATCCTTGATTCGTTCGAGCCAGCATTGCAAAAGGCGTTGGCCGTTTTGATCCTGTAAAACAAGCTGTTTTTGATCCATCAACGTGATCATCGCTTCGTGCATGTCTGAGAGTAAGGCAGCACCTTCGGTCAATGATCCGACGAGTGTGATTTGCATCTGAACGGCGGTGTCAGTGGATTGCGTGACATAAGACAGTTGGTCGGCCTGCCCCATACTCAGTTGAAGGTACGGCAGGATGACATGTTGCGGGACACGCTGGACAAAGACGTTTGAAGCGATGCTTTCCAGCAGGGGATGGACTATTGCATGTTGACTGAACCATGCCACGATTGCCGATGCCATGGGAAGTGGATTCATGGGTGCACCTCCGTGGTCATCGCAGAAAGCACATGGCTGGGACGGTCCTGATTGGTGATCACGAGAACCTGAAACAGTCGGCCATCATGGGCGATGCGATCAAGCTGTCGGATGTCCGTTTCCAGTGGCAGGTGAAATTTGTACTGCACCTTGCCATCACGCGACGCGCCGTATTCACTACCGAGTAGCTCCGGCAAGGCAGGGACATTCTGGAGATGATCCTGCCAAACCAGATGCGGTAGGCCAAAATCATTGGTCTGACTCGTTGGGCGGAGAATCGTCACACGCTGATTAAGCAGATGTGTCGGAGAGCGACTGGTCATGATTAAACTCCCGAAAGTTGAAGGTTCATGTAGGGGCGAAGTCGTGATAACTGGTCATCATTGAGACTCACCGCAGTGGATAAGCTGATGGCATGATCGCCAAGCGACTCGCGCGAGAGATTGGTGTCATGCTTGCCAAGGTGATAGGCCTGGGTGACCAACTCATTGGTGATTTGAACCAAGTCAGCGGGAATGATGTCGTAGCCTGCTTCATAACTCACCAACACCGGGCCATTGACAAAGGGACTGCCCAGTCGCAATGAACCCGTCGGCCAATCCAAACTGAATGCAGTGTCCGTACTGGCAGGGACATTGAGCCAGACACGTTGTGATTTGGCGTCCGCGCCGACCATCGGATGTAGCTCGCTGCTGGGGCCATCCTGTGTCAGGGTTCCATCCCAGCCAGTGACCGTGTCGATCACAGCAACGAGCATGGAGATGGTTGGGTAGTTGGCAAAGGCAAGCTCGTGGGTGGCAAGTGTCCCGCTTGCATCCAAAGTCCTCAGAAACAGGGCGGAATCACTGATCGCAAGACTCGCACGGATGGCATCGCCGGTGTATTGCACGGTCATCGCAGCGGCATTGCCCGTACTCACACGATGGATCGCGCGAACCGGGAAATGTCGCAGAACCAGATGAGCATTGCTGACATGGTTGAAACGTTCATGGTGGACCTGTCGTTTGAACTGACGATCACAGATCAATTGAATGCGTCCGCTGATCTGATTGATGAGTTCAGCTAGTAGTTGATCCGAATCCGTATCGGTGATGCGCAGGTGACGCTTGACGGATTCAAGTGTGGTTAATGCATCGTCATCCAGTTGGATGTCACTGACCGGGCTGGTTGTGTTGCCGTTCCAATCCAGATCATCCGTGCCAAGCAGCAGGTCGTCCGTTGCAGGTGAACCCGCTGACATGCGGTAGTACAGAACACGGTAGCGACCGCTTGCCATATTGCCTGGCCAATCACCTTGATACAGATCGCCTTCCGCATCAGTCAGTGGCAGGTCATAGTCCTGGATGTTGGCTGAGTTCCAGGATTCGAACGCCAGCAGTGTGTTGTTCCAGACCCATGCATCACTGTGTCGACGGATGATCGCATAGAGAGTTGCTGAGCCTTGATAGCTGAGTTGAAGTTGGTTGGTCATGTCATTTGACCCTTGTTTTACAGGTGTTTTTGAAGGTCAGGCAGGTAATGGCTTTGCCTGCCGTCAAGCAGACAAAGCACAGGGCAAGGTAGATTATTCAGTGACGCGATCTTCAAGAACGACGAACGGTGACAGTGAGTCGGCCGAGTTGTCCGGGGTGATCGGGGCATCAAGCCATGGCTTGCCGGCCACACGGAAGGTGAAGCGGAAAGCAGTGATGTCGTAATCAAACCACAGGTGAATGCTCGAGTTGGTCTGCACGCCACCGGCCTTGGTCAGTGTGAGATACTGGCTGAGGTCGGCAAACATGATGTCACCGGCAGTGCCCAGTGATTGAGCATGCTGCGAGAGAATCACCGGTCGACCAAAGAGCATGCCAAACGGTGCGTCGGACACACCATTGGGTGGCAGGTAGATCGGCTGATTGCCAAGTGTCATCGTCAACAGCTGTGGCAGGACATCCTGATTCATCAGCCACACCGCGTTACTCACATTGCTCGCAGGCATCCGTGAATACATCTTGGCGATGTTGGCAGCAACCAGCGTGTTATCCGATTGCCCCGACTCCTTGGAGACGGTCACGGTTGCACTGGAGTTGAGAATGCCAGTGGGCTTGGATGAACCATCACCGTTGATGATGGCATCGTCAACCTTGTAACGAATCGCGCGGGCGGCTTCAGGACCGATGAAGGCTGACAGGGCGGTGACATCTTCAAGCAGTTCGTCGCTGGCAGGGACTAGTGCTGCAAGTTTGTTGAGCCGCAGATTACGATAGTCAAACGTCGGACGCGACTGCGTGATGGCGGAGCCTTCATCCGTCCAGTAAGCCTGCACGCCGGTGTTCCCCCATGCCGTTGCTGTGCTCACCGGCAGATTCAGCGCATTACGCGAAGTCGGAATCTGGTTGGTGCGTGAGAGCAATGACTCCTTGCCCAGAACCACCTGCCAGATCTGACTGGACCACTCTTCGGGGACAAGATAACCGCCCGCAGCGTCGGTGGTTTCATTGGCAAAGGTACTCGGTGCCTTGGTGATCAACCTGGTGTCACTTGGCCGTCCGGGGGCGCTGGACTTCTGCACAGCCAGGGCGAATTCACCGAAGTTGCCAAAGCCATGAGACGTTTTACGCGCTGCGGTGATGGCAGGAAGTGTCTTGTTTTTCAGGGTGTTCTCACCCAGAGTTGCCTTGACGGTCTTCTCGACAATACGCTGAATCTGTTCGTCATCAAGACCGTCGGACGCCTCGCCGATGACCATGGCATCAATGCCGATGGGTTGGTTGTCATCGTCGACAATGGTGTTGTCCTGGGCATAGGCCTTGATGGCTTTGGTGAGTTGGTTGCCCGTGCCGTAACGTGAAATCATCTGCGGCAGGACGTCGGATTTGAACTGTTCGATGGTCATGGTTTGCTGCTCGTTCATGAGCTTGCTCCTTGTAGGAAGTTAAAGTGATTGAAGCCTTCGCCGACTGTTTTTCTGCTCTTTGACTCAGGTCACGCGCACGACAAGTGACTTGCCAACCCGGCAGGGCAGTCTGAAGTATTCGGACATGTTTAAAGCACTTTGCGGTTAATCCAGATACAACTGGCCGCGAAGTCTTGCGATGTGTGTCTGGGTTGATTCGGTGATTTGTTTTTGCATGGGCATGCCTGGGACAACGATCATGACTTTACGTTTGTTGATCTGCATCTGTGGCCAATACGGTGTGATCGCTTCTGCGGATACAAGGCCTTTACTCACCGCCAATGCCAACGCATCCTGATTGGCTGGAAGTGGCGCGACCGAGTATTCAAGCAGTTTCCACTTGCTGTGAACATGACTGACATGGTCCCCGAAAAGCTGCTTGTCTTTGGTAGTGGGTTTACGTCCTTCAATCGGTGCAAAACCAACGCTAAAACCGTGAATGACACCTTGTTGAAAAAGCGAAAGCAACGTATCCGGCAGCCAATCTCCAGCATGATTCTCAGGGCGTTTGGCAAATACCGTGGTTGCTTGAAGCTGCGTTTGTGATCGTTTGATCGCGGTGCATTTACCGATGGGCAGGTTGTAATCATGGTTGAAGAACACCGTCGGTGACTTGAGAAAGTCCGTTGCGTCACAGCCTTGTGGGATGAGGACATCGCCATCTCGATCAACACTGATACTGCTGATGCTGGCGACGACACTGCGGTCTTCAAGCTTCACGCCCAGGTCGGCAACGAAGCGTTTACGGAGGGTTGTTTTTGAATGGGACATGGGTTTGATCCTGTGTTAGTTGTTAGGCTGATCACCGTCAGTAATAGGAGCAAGTCCTTCTTCGCGTCTGGCTTCGTTGATTGTCATGATGCCTGCTGCCACGTACCTGGTTCGTCGATTGAGTTGGAACACTTTGTCTTCAGGAACAGGATTGTCATAGGCAAGAAACGCATCGTCCTCAATGCCATACATCGGCAGGAGTTTTTCATTGAGTTTCTCTTCATCCATCTGGCAGTAAGGCAGAATCGTGTCTCGCAACCAGGACCGATTGGCAACTTCTGCATTGGCGCGATTGGGATTGTTGGTCAGCAGTTTACTGATAGGAACACCAAAGCCTGCTGCAATCTCCTCAAGGACACGTTCTGAATCACCAATGATGTCTACGGGCAAATTCAATGGTTTGGCTTCGACATCACCGGTGATCGTGATGAACTTACCACTGTTGCGTGGTCCGCGGAGTTTGCTGTCAATCTGTTTTTCAAAACGGTCCAGTGCATCTGCCGAAGCACCCTGTTTGACCACCAGCAGGTAGTCGGGGCGAGCATGGTTGTCGAAGCGTGCGGTATCCATTTCGCGTTTGGCGTCATGTAATCCCAAAGCATCCCAGACCGCTTCCAATCGTCCCATGCCATAATGCATGTCACTAAGATTGGGCAGGCGAAAATGGATGACCTGGTCTGCATCAAAACGCACTTGATCCAAAGGGTTTTGCCCGTAACTGTAGCCGGAGACGAAGCGCTCTTTGCAAGGTATGACACGCGTCCACTGACTGGGCATCAGCCAGAGTTCACCGGGGCGGTTGAGTCGTTGATCCATTACCGGATGCAGATAGCAATTGCCGGTGATCTGCAGGTAAAGCATACGCAGAACGGTTAACTCAAAACCGTTTTGATGCGGGTTGACCTGGTGCAGTAAATCCAGCACTGGATGCCGATCAATGACTTGGTCGAACTGATCGCCCCAATGCGCCGCTTTGTTGAGAACGGTTTGGCTGGGTCGTGAATCGTGACCATTGTCACCGGTGAGATGTTTGCGTTGTGCGTTATTCACAGGTTGGGTTTTGAAGAGTTTCCTGCCAGCTCGTTTACGGACATACAAACGTAGCGGGACCGATGCGACGGCATTGGCGTTGAGCATGGCTGCTGCGTAGACCCAATGGCTGCATTGCCTGACAGCGGCATCCTGATCAAAGGGTCTTGGCTTGGCGCCATGTTGTCCCAGTCCGTCCAGAACATGCATGGATGATCGTGTGTAGCGTTGACGCCCGAAAAGTGTTTTGAGTTTGTTGAACATGTTGCTCGTTCCTTGACGTGTTGCGTTATTGGCCCAGGACACGCACATCCAGTGCGTTGTCTGCAAGTCCATCGAGGTACACCACCGCATAGCGCATGGCATCCATCCCGTGATCGTTAACCATGACAGGCGATTCTGAAATGTCTGTTCCGCGATGCCAGACGTATCCCGGGAACTCCTGGCTGGTCGAGGTTGGTTTTTGCTGCTCGATCAATCGTTGATCGGTCTGAATCAAACAGTTCTGCATGAGCATCAATCGCGGCTTGCCATCATCAGCTTTTTTCAGTCTCGCTGTGACAGCCTGAATCCCGCTTCGCAGCGATTTTTTGGCTAACATGGTTTGGATGCCATACCGCTCAAGTGTCGCGCGGCCTTCGGCATCGTGGTCCGTGATGGTGGCTTCATAACTTTCACCTGCCGAGTGTTTGGCAATGGTTTGAGCGTGGTCTTCCACAAGGCCGTGACTCTGGTACAACTCGCGATACAGGATCATCCGACCGTCGGGATCAATCGCCCACCATTGACAGACAAACGGGTTGGTGTAGCCAAAGTCAATGCTCCGAATTCGCCGGTAATGTTCGGGGATTTCGTGCTTCTCAAGGACATGCACTGCCGGATCCCAAAGGTCATAGACTGCACCTTCCTGACCGGACCAAATGCCTTTGAACAAGCGGTCCCGGCGGACTCCGGTGAGTTGATCAAGTCGCTCTTTGTAGGCGGTTGTGACATTGGGATTGTCATCATGACGACTCAGCAATCGTGTCATCTGACCGCGTTGTGCTCGTTGGTTGAGCCAGTGTGTCGGTGCATCGGGATTCGTATCGGCGACGGCCTGCTGGTAAGGCATCACACCATTGCGAAGTCGGGTGAGTAATGATTCCCAGTCGTCCTCCGTGAGTTCTCGCGCTTCGAAGGCAAAGATCATGTCATACTCCGTGGACATGATCCGACTGGCGCGGTCCATTCCTGCGACCACCAGAACCGAGCCATTGGGATAGCGGTAGCATTGACGTTGACGGCGTGATGGACCTGTGAGCATCGGCCAACCGTTGGGCAGAACTTTTTGCTCCAAGGTGACCATGACGGATTCGGTCATGGATTCGCGTGTTTTTCGCACGAGTAATGCACGCATGCCCGGATACTTGATGGCGCAAAGATTGGCCTTTTCAAGCAGCGCCCGTGTCTTGCCTGTCCCCGCTGGACCTTCCATGAGAACTTCAGGCGACTTGCTGTACAGCAGGTCTTGTGCAACGCCAAAGGGGCGATAGGGTTTGTTGTCCATGGTGTAGGTCATATCTTTTCGAGTTCCACTTCGCTGATAACTTTGACCAGCAGGTCGGTTGATTGCTTGGCCTTGATTTCATTGAGATTGCTGTTGAGCAGTTTGTGCTTGGTATCGATGAGTTGTTTCCAACGATCGATGGCTTTGTGATCACCATCGCGAACACCTTTGGCCAAGGGCAAAAGCGCCATTTCAATACGTTGCAGGTCCACCGCCATTTCCAGGTCATAGGCATCTGCATTTGGACTGACGATTGATCGGATATCCAGGAAAACGGTTTTGATACTCACGCCCACTGCCTGGGCAATTTGAGCATAGGTCATACCTGCTTTGCGCATCTCCAGTTCACGCAGTCTGCGTTCACGAAGTGCCTTGCCCCGATTGGTCAGTGTCTTGGTTTTCTTCTTTGGGGTGACTGTCAATGCATTGCCTTTCGATATCGGAACGATGCGGTCATGCGTCCGATGGAGCCGATTTTTTTACCGGTGCGAGCCAGAATGCCATTATGTGCCTGACCGCATTTAACGACCTTGGTGCATCGCCATCGTTCGTTGCGTGACAAGCTGCGGATCAAGGCCGGATGTGATGTCACAATACTCACACGCATGGTTTGGGCTTCAAGCTTGGCAATGCAATCAAGCATTGCTGTCCCGACGCCCAACCCTTGGAAGTCCGGCAAGACCACCAGGCGATGGATCATGCGAATGTCCTTTTGACCGTACAAATGCAGTGTGCTACAGAAGGCGATTGGCTTGCCATCCCAAGTTGCCAGGTAACATCTTGCGGCCTTGTTGAGGTTGCTGCTCAGATAGTGATGACGCTTAAACAATCGCCATTGATCCTGCCTGCAGCTTCGGACTTGTAGTTGGATCGCCGGTCGCCGAAGCGACCCCCAGTGCAGCGTTTGGTCTGCCATATCCAGGTACCAATCCGGTTCAAGCCAATCGAGAATGTCGTAGTGACAGGTGATGGCAACAAATTTTTTACATCGCGCCCGTCCTGCCCGCAACGTCTTGGCAACGGCGGCTGAACCAAAGCGAGCAACCTGACGATCCACCACGCTGGTAAACTCATCAAAAGCAATCAACGATTGGTCCTTGAGCAGGGCATAGGCCAGATCACAGCGGAACTTTTCACCGTTACTCAATACATGCCAGGGACGAATCCATGCTGGCGGTGAACTGAAGCCAACACTGTTGAGCATGGCGGTGACTTGCTTGCCCGGTAACGTTTCTTCGAACCCATCAATGACAGCTTTGTCATGCGGCCAATCAACGCTGTCGAAAATGCTTTTAGATGCGAGGCAACCATCATTGCCAAAAGCTTGCTTGGCGATGGTGCTTTTACCTGAACCTGACGGCCCAACGATCGCACCAATCGTCCAATCACTTTCAACATCCGGCAGATCGACTTCAAATCGCTGTGTGCTTCTTTCTGAGAGTTGCACATCAAAAAGACCCGCGACCTGGCGAACACGAAAGCTGTCGAAGACGGGCGTTTGAACTAGAGCGTCAACACGCGGCATTGAAACCCCTCCTTCTCAAGACGTTCAAAAAGTTGTCTTTGCTGAACTTCATCTGCACATGCAACGAGAACCTGATAGCTATCAGCAATCGCGACATCACGCATCGACGCATCTTCAATTTGCATGGCTTTGTCGATGGCATCTTCAATCTGAGAATCATCAAAGCCGGTCGTGAAATGATCAAAATCCATCTCGTTTTGCAGGACTGCCAGTTGCTGGGCAAGTTTGTCCATGTCCCAGTCGCTGGTGTCGGTGGTGCGGTTGTCGGCGATGGCGTAGGCACGGGCGCTGGAGCCGGAAAGGCCGGTTGTCACAGCAGCAAGATGGGTCCAGCCCAACGCCCGTGCCGCCAGCAGGGTGCCGTTCCCGGCCAGGCAGGTATGGTGCTTGTCGATGACGATGGGTTTCTGTTGACCAAAGGCTTCGAGACTGCGTCTGATCGAATCAAGGTTTTGATCAGGATGTTTGCGAACATTGTCCTGGTCGTTATGAATCTGATTGATCGGAACCGCGAGGGGACGAAGCGTGGGTTCGATGTGTTGAAGGTGATCGGTATTGTTTACCATTTGAGACTTTCTTTTTTTAACCGCCATGACGCCAAGAGCGCCAAGATCGGAGAGAGTTTGTAAATGTTTTTTATCCTGATAACAGGTATTTCTCTGTCTTGAAAAACTTGGCGTCTTGGCGGTTCAAACAAATTGGTTTATTGGCTTCTCGATTGACGCTTGTCCGCCCAGGTTTCGCGTAACCAACGGACGTCGGTTTTGACCTGAATCAGTGAGTTGTGGATGACGATGAGTTTTTCATCAAGCATCTGGTTTCGCTGCTGCACGGCAGTGAGTCGGTTATCCATGTCATCGAGTTTTTGCTGTGTGACCGCGCGTTCTCCAGCCATGACCCAGACCCAACCCAAAGCAGTGATGCAGACGGAAAAGAGCCATGCGTATTGGTTGAGTGTTTTCATTTGCGTGTCGCTGCCTGAAGAATGGTTTTTATGTCGGTTAGATCGCCGTTGGTGGCAGGGGAGTTGGTATCGCCATCCAGGCCAAGCCGGTAACGAATCTGCTGTTTTTCCGTGTCCGTCCAATCGCTCGATCCTGAATTGGTGGTGATGTTGTCGACAATTTCCTTGACTAGTGAGCCTGCGATGGCGGCGATGAATGTGCTGCCGGTGTTGGTGGTGAAAAAGTCCGCCAAAGCGTTGGTGGTCAGACTCTCGACAAGGACCGAGTCACTACTCGGATCAAAGGTGCTCCGGGAGGAGACCGTTGCATCGAGATTGGATAGAACGCCAAAGTCCGTCACACTGACATTGACATCCGCCCATTTCCCGACGTTGACGGATTGGCTGGCAGGATTGAAGTCGACCAGGTCACTGATTCGTTTGCTGTCAATGATGAAATGATCGACGATGGCGGTGTCACTTGTGCTATCAACTGTTGCATTGACCACGATTTGAACAAGATCACCCTCGACATAGCTTGCTGGGACACTGCCGGTGATTTTGTAGCGACCTGTAGCCAGGTTGGTGACAGTGAGAACGAAGCCGGCGTCATCCGTTCCATTTCGTGTCGCATTGGCCGTCGGTAGCGTGTCTGCATTGGTTGGAGCACCAGTCTCCGTGGCATGGGTGGTGAATTGCGCGGTATAGGCGTCCGATGGTTTGAGCATCATGGGATGAACCTTTTGTGCTGGAAAACAAGGGTTAAACGAACATACGTCGAGATATCACAGATGGACGACGATGATGATTGGACTTATGAAGTTGATGTGTTGGGATCAGTTTTGAGTTTGCTGATCACACGGTCTTTGCGAAGACTGTCAAGGCCGAGTCCGACGGCAGAACCGGCGCTGATCAAGCTGATGATGGTGGTTAATGCGCTGATGGGATTGGCATTGCCCTGGGCAGCCTGAACGGCAAGTCCGCCGAGGGTGTCGATGATTTGTTGGCGTTGCTTGGTTTGGGTTTCAAGATCCTCGACGGCGATGGTCAATTGTGCATTGAAGTCCTGTTGTTTGAGAGTGAGTTCTTCCAGTTCAATTTGCAATTGTTTTTCACGTTGACGGTATTCCGATTCGATTTTGTTCGCTTCGTTTTGTAACTGACGACTTGAGACGGTTCTGGTTGGATCAATCAGACTATTGGTTTTGACTTCGCATCCAACAAGGTATCCACCGAGCATTAATGCAAAGATCAGACAGAGAATCCAGTTGCGGTAGTGATCCAGAAAACAGGTGACGTTGTGCCAAAGGTCCGGGAGTTTGAAGTTCACGATGTGTTCCTTGTGTGGTTCACATCATGGGGCGGCGATACGTTCAGTTTAGCGCTTGATTGAGTTGGGCGTCAATGGTTTTGTTTGGTTTTTGGTTGGAAAAGTAAAAATAAAAAACCACCGTGTTTTACAGTGTTTTTTTTGTGAATTGTTAGCTTGCATCACAAGTGATGTGGCTTAATGCTGCGACAGATTTAAGTGGTGTAGTCAGCGTTGATGGTGATGTACTCACGTGAAAGATCACAGCCCAACCATTCGGATTCACCTTTGCCGAGGTTGAGATTCACCGAGAGAATGACTTCTTTGGTCTTCATGTGTTTTTCGACTTTGTTCAGTTGGGCTTTGGTGAGTTGGGTGGGTTGACCACCATTGCATAGCAGAGTTCCGCCGATGGCGATGTCGAGTTTTTCAGGTTTGACCTTGGCACCACTGCGACCGACCGCCATGACGAGTCGCCCCCAGTTGGGATCACAGCCGTGGACAGCGGTTTTGACCAGCGGTGAGTTGGCGATGGTCTTGCCGATGAGGTTGGCATCTTTGAGTGATACCGCGCCGGAGACCTGGGCGCGGTAGACACGTGTCGCACCTTCGCCGTCTTTGACGATTTGATATGCGAGATCTTTACAGAGTTGGGTGAGTGCTTCTTCGAAAAGGGCGAGGTTCTTGCCGGGCTTGTTGATGATACGGTTACCGGCTTGACCGTTTGCCAGGATCATCACCGAGTCGCTGGTTGAAGTGTCTTCATCGACCGAGATTCGGTTGTAGCTGATATCCGCAACGCGTTTGAGGACTTGCTTGAGTAGTTTGGGAGCGATGGCAATATCGGTGGTGATGAAGCTGAGCATGGTTGCCATGTTTGGGGCAATCATGCCCGAGCCTTTGGCAATGCCACCGATGTGAACCGTTTTGCTGCCGATTTTGAAATAGACGTGTGCGGTCTTGGGCACCAGGTCGGTGGTGAGGATGGCCTTGGCGGTGGCGGCATCGGCCAGGGGTCCGCGTTTGAGTTTGGGGGCCAATTGTTCGATGCCGGCTTCGATCTTGTCCATCGGGAGCATGTGGCCGATGACCCCAGTCGAGCATACGAGTACATCGGACGGATCAATGCCTAGATGTTGACCGGTTTGCAGGCACATGGTCAACGCGTCAGCAATGCCTTGTTCGCCGGTACAAACATTTGAACATCCCGAATTACACACGATTGCCTGGGCGGTTCCGTTGGCAACATGCTTTTTGGAGACGACGACCGGCGCGCCTGGCATCTTATTTGTTGTAAAGACACCGGCAGCGGCGGCGGGGGTGTCCGAAGTGATGATCACCAGGTCGGGTTTTCCCGAAGCCTTGATGCCACAGGTCAGACCGCCTGCACGGAAACCCTTGGCAGCAGTAATGTTGGAAGATTTAGCCATGTGTTACTCAAATTCTCACAATTTGCGGAGATAATGGGCCTGCAAAACATTGTTAATTATGGTACAATTACTCTTTTGATGGCAGTTCGACCGATTTGTCGGCTTAGGCTGCTGTCAAAAAGTATACCAAACCCGTCTGGGGCAGTGCAGTGTGCATGCCCGAGAATGAATAGTCAACCGCTTCCTTAGAGAAGCTCTAGCAAAAGGAATTTGAGCCATGCTCATGTCGTCCAAACCCATGTTCGATCTCGCCTACGATGGCGGTTTCGGTATCGGTGCTTTCAATGTGAACAACATGGAAATCACCCAAGGTATTATTGAAGCTTGTGCATCTGAAAAGAGCCCCTGCATTCTGCAGATCTCCAAGGGTGCCCGCTCCTACGCCAACATGCGCTTCCTCCGCAAGATCATCGAAGCTTGCGTCGAAGAGTATCCCGAAGTTCCGATCTGTATTCACCTGGACCACGGTGACACCGTTGACCTTGTTCAGCAGTGCATTGATGACGGGTTCACCTCCGTCATGATCGATGGTTCACATCACGAATACGAAGAAAATGTCAAGCTTTCCAAAGCTGCAACTGACCTGGCTCACTCCCACGGCGTTGTCGTCGAAGCGGAACTGGGCATGCTCGGCGGTATTGAAGAAGACGTTGTCGGTCTTGATGCTGCAGAATACGAAAAGAACGTTGAACAGTTCCTCACCGATCCCGCTCAGGCTGCTGACTTTGCCACGCGTACCGGCATTGACAGCCTTGCCGTCGCCATCGGTACCAGCCACGGCGCCTTCAAGTTCACCCACGAAGCCAAGTTGGCCTTCGATCGCGTTGAAGAAATCATGAAGACCTGCCCCGGTCTGCCCCTGGTTATGCACGGCTCAAGCTCCGTTCCCCAGGAATTCATCGACCTGATCAACAAGTACGGCGGCAACATGCCCAACGCCAAGGGTGTTCCTGAAGACCAGATCGCCATGGCTGTCCGCAAGTATGGTGTCTGCAAAGTCAACATCGACACCGACCTGCGTCTGGCTCTGACCGCCAAGATCCGTGAAGTCTTCGCCACCAACCCGGCTGAATTTGACCCCCGTAAATATCTGGCTCCGGGCCGTGAAGCCATCGTCTCGATGGTCAAGCGTAAGCTGGAAATGCTTAACTCCGCTGGCAAGGCTGACGAAGTCATCGCCAAGTGGGAAGCCGATGGCAAGACCATGCCGGCTTACTACAACAAGTCTGCTTGCTGCGGTGGCTAAGCAATTTGCTTGCATGCCAGTCTGAATGATCACTGCGTTCGCGTGATTGACAGACTCAAAAATATAAAAGCCCTCAATCGTCATCAGGCGGTTGAGGGCTTTTTTTTATATGTCTCATGCTAACAGTTAAATATTGATTCATAAACATTGTTACGAAATCTCCACAATGTCTAGGGTGATCTATCCATACCTAACTGTCTTTTTACGTGAAGCTGATAAAGGTGCCACATATTCAACATGTTTTGTAAATAATTTGTACATATTATTTCACGCATCACCTAAAGAAGTTAGCTCAAGCCGGCGAGTTGTCTTTGATGGTGTCGTGTTCCTGTGTGATAGATATAAAAAATAAACGGAGAAATTAGTAATGCAATCGCTCAAGAAAGCCCACAAGGCATTTACCCTCATCGAATTACTTGTTGTAATTTCGATCATCGCACTTCTTATTGGTGTTTTGTTGCCAGCATTGTCTTCCGCTCGTATGTCAGCGCGTACCAGTGTGTGCCTGAGTAATACCCGTCAATTGGGTATCGCGACGATGTCGTATGGCGCGGATAACAAATCCTACTTCCCTACCAGTTACTACTATCCCAATGACACTGACAGCAGTGAAGGATATGTTCAGTGGAGTGGTATTTTCCTGATAAATAACTATTTTGAATCTGCTGAAGCATTTGTCTGCCCTGAAGACAAAGTCGGTGGTTGGGCCCCAACCTGTTTTACTGCTGATATGGTTCCTAATCCCCCCGCTGGTCAGACTGCCAAGTATGATCTTGACGACGTTCAGGCACCTCGTCTGAGCTATGTTGCCAACGAAGTTCTGTTGCCCCGTTACAAGTATTCTGCCTTGAAGACCATCCTCAAGCTGGCTCGTAGCAGTGAAGTTGAAAAGAGTTCTGGTACCATTCTCTTCGCTGAATACAACGATAATTACGACAACATCTACGGTTCATCTGGCACCGGTGGCGATGCCCTTAAGACCCATCGTCCCACGCATGGTATTCGTCTTCAGGATGATAGTAAGTACGATGGTGAAGTATACGACAACACGACTGGTCTTGAGTCGATTCCTGTGGCCGATGCTCAAGGTTATATTGATACACCTGCTGGAACCAATCCCCATATTCAATATGTTCATCCTAACCGCCACCGTATGAACTCTAACTACGCATTTGGTGACGGTCACGCAGAAGCCAAAACCTTGGCTGAAACGCTTGATGAAACTGATTTCCTCTGGGGCCAGCGTATGTACACCGCTATCAGCATGCCTAAGATTATGAGAGCTTCAGACAACACGCTCTCTGTTGACTAATAATCTGTAAGTAATTGATTTTGTGCTGAAAACAGATAGGTTGACAGGTCTACACAAAAAGATTTTACTAATGACATGTGTTTTGTAAATTATATATTAAAGGGCCCGGCTGGAAGGCTGGGTTCTTTTTTCTCTTTTAGCTGAAATTGGTACGATGTGTTCATTCGTTTTAGTTCTTTGGGGGTCTGTCGTTTGAATTCAGGGTTGAGTATATGATGAGCACTTTTATAGTATTTGTCTATTTGTTAAGACAACTTGTGTATTGACGATAGGTATCATTTGTGAATATGCAGGGGATGTTTACGTACGAATGGCGATGTTCGTTTTGTCTAGGGCAGTAAAATGATCAAGGGAAACATCAAGGAAGTTCTAAAAGATCATGAGTCATGCCGTCTACGCAATGCTGGAGATGGTATTGCAGAATTTTTACGCGGTTCAAAAGCGTTGGCTTCCATGTCATGGAAAGAATTATTTGAAGTTGTTCGCAAAGAGGAGTCTTCACCTGAAGTGGCGATTTACCGCGAGTTGATCTATCAATGGGCCATGCGAGATGACGTGCGTGAGAACCTGCTGCGAAAAGCTGCGCCGGACTTGCATGAAATATTGATTGAGAAGCCTGAATCTGAAGAAGAAAATCAGTATCTAAGTAGATTAAATGATTGGCGAAGCAGTATTCAAAATAATTTCAAAGTCGGTGTGGCCGTTCAGCTTGTCGGTGTCATTTGTTTGATAGTCAGTGTGATTTCTAACCGGGGTTTGTTTGTTGAAGTAGATTCGCCAAATCCATTGCCCGTTGCACAGAAATTAGAGGCATGTAACCGCATCATTCAAAGGCAGGCAGTGTATGATCGTGCGATACCGATGGATATGAAACTGGTTATTGATTTGTATCAGGAATGTCAGGCTATTGAGCCAGAGGAAGGTTGGACTGCCCAGCAGCAGACGATGTCACGGAAGATTGGTGAGGCCATCAATGAATGGCGCTCTAAAAATTCGGAAATTTAATTGTGTTTGCCAATTGTAAACGACATTCATATCACGTATTCAGTCGAAACGTTTACAGGACGATCAAAGGCTTTACGCTTGTCGAACTTTTGATTGTACTTGGTTTCATTTTTCTGATTATCAGTTTGGCTTTGCCTGCGATCAATAATTCACAGCAGGAATCCACGCGTACGCTTTGTCTTTTGAAAATGCGTCAGGTGAATCAAATTGCCATTAATTACACTGAAGATAACAATAGAAATATAAACATGAACATGGGTGGGCTTGCTTCGAGGCTGGAACAGGTCGGTCCACTGCAAAAGGATCATGTGGATGTTGGGCCGATTTTTGATACTTATGTCAAGGGCTGGGATGTTCCTGGTGGCAAGTTGTCAAGGAAGGCAAGAATTTTTTATTGTCCTGCCGATAAAGATAAAGTCATGGAAACACTTGTGTATCACGCCGAAACGCCTTACAAAACCCCTGTCTTGGTCAGTTACTATAAAGCAGGGCACAATATGGTTACAGGGAAGAATGCGGCGTTGATCAATGTGTGGCCATTTGGGTATACATCGCAAGACGGTGGCAAAGTGGCATGGATGGAGCGAACGATCAATCACCGAACTGGTGCCAACGCTGTACACATTGATGGTCATGGTAGCTTTGTCAAGACGGAATACGATGTGGCATTGGATCCGGTGAATGCTTTATTGGCTGCCAGAGAACCGGTGAAAGAAAAAGATGACGATTGAATTTAACTAGTCTCTGAAATTCAACACCACTTGTTTGACGTTTTGATGTACTTGTCTGTAGATATAAATGAAATAGGCTGGCATTTCTGCCAGCCGTTGGATTGATTTGTAAACTATTTATTGTGTTTTAACATGCACGTTCACGACGGCGACGACCCATCACCATGCCAAAGCCCAGGAGGATCAAAGCTGCACTGGCGGGTTCGGGAACGGTGACACCTGCGACGCCTGAGTCATTGCCGTTGTCACCAACGCTCTGGAACTTGGCCGCAGCGAGATACTCATTTTTGTCGGTGAGTTCCCATGCGAAGATGTCCAGTGGATCAAAAATTGGGTTCGTGGATGTGTAAAGCACGGTCAACGTTTCACCGAGTTTCAGGCCTGGTTGGCCACCCTTACTCACCAATGTCTGAAGAAACTCAAATTCGTCAGCACCATTGCCCGGGAGTTTGGAGTCGGTTTCGATCTGCCAATCACCATCGGTTTGGGCATCGACGATATCACCGATGACCGTGTCGTTAGGAACCTGAATGCCGAAGTAGGTAATGCGGTTGTCAGCACCGGCAGTGGTCGAGGTGTTGGTGATTGACACCTTGATTTCATACGCCGAAACACTGTCAACATTGACCGTCGCAGTCAACGGCAAATCAGTGTCTGCACCAAAACCGGTCAGATAAAGCACATCGGCTTTGACCGGGCCACAAACCATGAACAACATGGCGAACGCTAAAGCAAATAACGGGAGTTTTCGGGGCATCTTCTTTTCCTTGTGCAATGGATGATGTTTGTTCCGATTGCATGGAAAAGACCATGGCAAAATGGATTTGCCAGCTTCAGTTTAAAATTATCGCACCTAAACCGGGTAGCCGGACGCGATGCGCCACGTGAAGGGTTTGTGTGAGATGTTGTTTTTTTGCAACATCACGGCAAGGACGACAGAATCCATTGCCAAAATCTCCGTCAAGTTGTTATGCTGTTACGCTTCGTATTCCCGCATCGACTGATGGACGGCCTGACTTTTGCGGTTCATCCTCGCTCACCAGTTCCCTGTTGGAATGATCGCACATGCCCGCTTTACGTTGGCGTGTGCAGTGTTCTTTGTCATTTTGGAAACAGGTGAGTACGCTCACCGGGACGGTGTTTGATGTTCAAACCCAAGCTCTTTACCGCGCTGAAGGGATATTCCCTGAGCACGTTTGGTTCGGATTGTTTTGCTGGCATGACAGTCGGTGTGGTGGCGCTGCCTCTGGCGATGGCCTTTGCAATCGCCAGCGGGGTCGGACCCGAGCGTGGACTCTACACTGCCATTGTCGCAGGCTTTCTGATCTCGCTGCTTGGCGGCAGTCGCGTGCAGATCGGCGGACCCACCGGCGCGTTTATCGTCCTGGTCTCAGCTATCGTCTCGCAACACGGCTATGAAGGCCTGGTGCTCTGCACGTTCATGGCAGGCATCATGCTCATCATCATGGGCTTTGCGCGCATGGGGGCGCTAATCAAGTTCATCCCGTTTCCCGTCACCACCGGGTTTACCACCGGCATTGCTGTTGTCATTTTCTCAACTCAAATCAAAGACTTCCTGGGCTTGAACATGGAGCATGTCCCTTCAGAGTTCCTGGCCAAGTGGGGAGCATACTTCCAACACATCAAAACCGTGGACCCTTCAACTGCTGGCATCGGCATACTCACGATTGTCACCATCGTTCTCACACGCAAGTTCTTCCCTAAGATTCCTGCGATGCTCATGGGCATGATCGTTGCCACCGCCGTCGCATCACTGTTTCACCTGGATGTCCAAACCATCGGGTCGCGTTTTGGTGATTTACCCAGCACATTACCCAAGCCCGACATCTCGCTATTTGACTGGGGGCGCATGCGTGAATTGATCTCGCCGTCATTCACCGTAGCGATGCTCGCTGCCATCGAATCACTGCTTTCAGCCACCGTCGCCGACGGCATGACCGGTGGTCGACATCGTTCCAATACCGAACTCATTGCTCAAGGCATAGCCAACATAGGTTCCTCCATCTTCGGCGGGATTCCAGCAACGGGCGCGATCGCACGCACTGCAACAAACATCAAATCCGGCGGGAAGACGCCTGTCGCGGGCATGATTCATGCGATCACACTGATGCTGCTGTTACTGTTCATGGCACCCATGGCCAAGCTTATCCCGCTGTCCTGTCTTGCAGGTATTCTCATCGTCGTCAGCTACAACATGAGTGAACTGGATCACTTTCTGGATATCTTCAAGGCACCGCGAAGTGATGTGGTCGTTCTGCTTGCAACGTTCCTGTTAACCGTTCTGGTGGACCTGACCGTTGCCGTGCAGATCGGACTGGTCCTGGCGGCAGTGCTCTTTATCCGACGCATGACTGAGATGGCAAATATCGGCAGCATAGCCCATGAATTTGATGACCCGCAGACGGATATTGAAGGCAACGAACTGGATCGCAGCAGTGTTCCTGATGGTGTTGAAATTTACGAGATCAACGGGCCGTTTTTCTTTGGTTCAGCAGACAAGTTCAAAGAGACACTGCGGTCGATCTCAACGCCACAGGTCAAAGTGATGATCCTGCGCATGCGTCACGTTTCAGTCATGGATGCAACGGGCTTACATGTGATTCGTGAATACATGCATGTTTGTCGTCTCGGGCATATTCGCCTGTTACTCTCTGCACCGCATACTCAGCCGATGATGGTCATGGGACGAGCCGGCTTACTCGATGTGCTTGGGACGGAGAACATCTTCCCCAATATTGATGACGCTTTAGCCAAAGCCCGTGAGTTGGTTGATCTGAAAACCGATTGAGAAATCATTTTATAGCATGATTCGTTAACTCATAATCCCATCGTCATTCCCGCGCAGGCGGGAATCCAGTGGTATTCTGTTGACGCTTGCAGTTCTCACTGGACTCCCACCTGCGCGGGAGTGACGGAAAAATGCGTTTGATGGTTTAAACAAACTCAAAAATAAAACGACCGGCAAACACCGGTCGTTTTTGTTTATGCAGCTTGTCAGATTGAATCGCCAGATGACGATTGAGCCTTGTTTTACCGGGCTAAAATCAACTGAACTTCATAAGGCAGTAACTCAACATGTGGCGTGGGGCTCAGCCAGTGTTCTGCGATGCTGTAACCCTTGGGCCCGATGCGATGACAGGTTGCATTGCCTTCAAACGGATCGCTGGCAGGTAGCTTGGCGTGAAGCAGTTGCATGTTCAGTGACTGAGCAGTGTCGGATTTGTTAATGATAAACATGCCTTGCTTGCCTTCTTTGGTGACAAAGCCAAGCACTTCCACCCACGGATTATCCGAGCGACTTTGCACGCGTTGGCCGTTCATGTGTCGATTGAGCATGTAAAGCAATTGGCCGGTGGGACGGACTTCCAGAGACTTACTCATCATGCCGAAGGTGCCACCGCTGCGTGAGTGCCAGCTTTGGGCAATGTCCATGTCGTTGATGAGCATGTGGTAGATCACCGACGCCATCCACGTGCTGCCGACATTGGTTGCCTGACGCGGATCATGGGGACGCCAATTGAAGTTGACGTGATACTCGGTGAGTGCGAGTTCGACTTTTTTGCCAGGTGTGATGTTTT
>PAIY01000219.1 GCA_002704825.1 Phycisphaeraceae bacterium | reverse complement strand
AGTTGAGCACCGGGTGTTAACCCGGTGCCCCCTGGGATTAACGTATGCACAACGGGCACCGGGTTGACACCCGGTGCTCAACTTTAAAAACGATGTGCATCATGTCCCTGCGCGGGAATGACGAGATGAGCGGTAGCTTGGAGAATAAGTATTGGAGGGCTCTAAGCATGACAAACTCTGTCAAACATGCTCGTATCGCGAGACTGTATAGCATCAAACCGTCTGCTTCGCCCAACCTGTCTGACCAATCGCCCACGCACCTTCGCATCGTGGATTGGTAAGATCATCCCAGCGTAAACCCGGTGCTGCGATAAAGCCATCCCCCGCCAAATAGGGCAACGACTCTGCCTTGATATCCGAACACTGCCAGGTCGGTGATGGTGCATAACGGCCATTAACTGTACGAATCGACACACCATCAAATGGTGTCGCGTAGCTCAACGTCATCACCAATGCATCACGATCGGTTAGCGTCTGTCGGTGATAACGCATGCGACGGGTCAAGCCATAGAACTGATCTTCAATGACGACCGCTTCGTCCAATGCATGCAGAAAAGAACCGATATCACCTTGCCAATCTGAGGTATCCGCCAACTCGATTGCCATGCCGTTGTTGAACATGGCAAGCTGTTTGTCGTTGATGGGTGAAGCTTGTTGCTCGAGATTGACGACTTCCAGATAGTGATACTGTTCATTGCAACGAAGCCTGACATGACAAGGCGCATCCGGCATACCGTTCATGGCAAGCGGGTACATCGCAACCAATGCATCACCCAACTTCGCAGCAAACCATTGACCGACAGGATAACGCTGATCGGGAAGCAAGGGTTGTCCCTGCTGGTCAACAAAACCATCAAACTGCCCAACCGCGTTGGGCGCGATGATGGCCATACGTAGCAAAGACACATCTATCTCTGACAGATGCCGGTGTGGTACCATCCCCAGCAAAGAAGCCTGCTGATGCTGCACCGCATGCACACTCGCACGACTGGCGAGATTGGCTTCCCCATGCGTCAGTTGATGAAACGTATTGTCTTCAGTCATCCCGGGAAAGACATCATTGACCAGATACCGCGTGTAGAGTACGGGGTTGATGTCAGCGTGATTGTTGCCCGTCACATAGAGATTGGCGGTCTGCTCGCCGGTGAGAAACGAACTGGACGCGGTACCCAGTGAGTAGGCCTGCTGCATGTACGATTGGGTGTCAACGCGCTTAAGCGGTGAATGTGCGGTCGTCCCCTGTTCCGTGGATGCGCGGACTTCGTAGGGGTAGTCTTTATGCACAAATCGCCTTGCCATGGCATCATCAAGGAGCGCATCGTCCGTTGTTGCATACCATGCCATCCGCGCGGTGTGTTCCAGGGGATCATTGCCATGCATGCACTGAAGTCCGGGGCGGGGCATGATCGCTTCGGTCGCTGATATGCCTGAAACTTCCGGGCCAAACAGGAACCAGCAAAGGCAATTCAATGGCGAAATGTAATTATTAAAATCATCGAGATACGCTCGGCTGAAGGGTCCCGCTGGACACCTGGCTGCCGGATGCCAATGCGAGGCAAGGTCCGCCCATAAACGCTTAACGATCTTGCCTGCATGTTCGCGAACCTGTTCATTCTGCGTGTACTTGTAAAGCGTCATCAAATGATGAATGGTGTCCGGCAGGTAGTTGGGACTGTTGTACTCACTGATCAAGCCGCACCGCGATAACATCTCCGCCAAACGTACAAGCTTCCAGAGCCCCATTTGAATCCAGGCCTCTTCACCAAAACGCTCCCCCGCCAGGACCAGTGTCTCAACTGCCATGGCAGGCATGTTGTCGTTGTACCCATGGAACTGGTAGTCCGTCGCCTGCATCCCAGCATTATTGTGACAGCCTTCACAGACCATCTCTTCACATCGCGCCTTGGCCTGATCGGTCATGAGATGTTCGAATTTCACCAGGTGATGCATCATGATGCTGGTGTTGAAAATCCCAAAGCGAAGACCAGCAACTTCAGGCATCGGCGCCCGACATACCAGTTGATTGGCAGTATGTTGCTCCGATTCATTACCCAGATAAAACGCGGTGGCAATTTGTAAATCCAGTCGCCCAAACTCCTGCGTCAGCGGGATCAGCCAGTTGGCATCCGCATCCAGGATGGGTTTAAACAGGTCCCGCGCAATACCCAAATACTGATCGCAACGCTGCTGACGACCTGTTCGGAGTTGCTGGATGTATTGAAGGTTTTGTTCGGTGGTGTCGTGCATGGTCAATCAATCCCAACGATGAATTACTGAATCATCAACAACGTTTTGCAATCAACCCCATCAACAATCTCAAGGCGCAAACGGATCGCGCGATGCGTGTCTCCATACGCACCTGGTCAACAGGCTTGCTGGATCCTGTAAAGCGTGAACATGAACCGCACGGTCACAAGGCGGTGCCCTGCTGGTTCTCTATTTTCAAAGCTTGGGGTGATAGCAACATTTCATCTCGCCAAGTCAGTTCCACATTGATCAATTTGGACGCAGGCTTCTTACCTGCCATCAAAGTCCTGAGCATTTGCCAGGCATGTTCAGCTGAACGTGATGGATCATTTTCCATGCGTGCAACCGGGAACGGCGCAACCAATCCTGAATATCGATTGGCATGCGTCACGATCATCAACTGCTCGGGCACCTTCAAGCCCATGTTGCTGATTGCAATACAGGCATCGTTGAAAATCAGATCATCAACCACCACCAGACCATCCGGTTGTGACTTGCGTTTGGCAGACCAGATTGCGCGGAAGGCTTCCCATCCTTCACCCGGATGTCCAGGCTGGACATAAGGCTGAACCCAGCCGTCATACAACTTGATGCCGGCTTTGTTGCACGCGTCTTTGAATGCTTTAAGTCGCAGGTCAGGCTCGTTACGGCCGAACCGGTCAATGACACTTTGATTCCAACCCATGTAGGCGAGTTTACGGCGACCATTGCCCACCAGGTACTGCACCGCGCGATGAATCATTGACGTGGTGTCCGTGCCGATGCGATACTCATATTCACCGCCACTGATACCCACCATGGGAATGTTTCGTTTCTTGACCATGCGTCCCCACTGCGGGTCAGGCCCCATCCCGATGACCAACAAACCACTGAGTTTGTCGCGTTCAACGGCCTGAAGAAAATCAACACCGACAGCAGGAAACGGCGAACGCCCATCCTCACGAATATCTGTCAGATAGATGCGATAGGCCATCTGGTTCTCAGACAAATATCCAATCACATGACGAATGGCAGTCAAGGCAAAGGTCGATGCGTGCGGGGAAAAAATGTTGCCCTGCAACAACAGTCCGACATGCTTGATCAACTGGGTATCCAGAACATGCGTCCCCTTACCCACCTCACGACGAACCAACGATTCCTGGGCCAATGTGGTCATGGCATTGCGAATGGTCACGTTACTGACACCAAATCGCTCCGCCAATGCGCGATCACTGGGCAGGCGATCACCGGGGCTGAAGTGATGTTGGATCTCATGTCGAAGTGTCTCGACAAGATACTGGTGCATGTTCATCTTGGCCATGGGTTCGTTACCAAATCACAAATTGACTTACTCAATTTATTCTAACCAGACAATTGAGTAAGTCAATTTTTCAACCACAAGACAGGTAACCCCACGATAAACTGAGGTTCAAGCGCTCAAAAACGAAATCCTGCAAAAGTAATCAAAGTTTAAACCGACTGGGCTAACGCAGACATGCCACAACGGTCTGTCCCAGTCATGTCATCACAGCAAGCTTGACGCAGTTGATCCAAAGCGGGTTTGAGACGCTGGGCAAAATCCAGATCACGTGGGGAACCTTGATCGACAACCGAAAGCGCTGCTGCACATCCTGCAGCTTCGCCGGTAGCCACCGCATTGCCGGTGACGCGGTAGGACGCGTGTGCCCAGAAGTCACCGCTGATACATCGGCCGGCAAAGAGCAATTGCCCGACCTGTGATGCGATCAAAGCGCGGTAAGGAATGTCATAAGGCAAAGTCCGTGTCACCGGTGATGGTTCAATCCCCCCACCAGCAGACTGCTTGCTCGTTGCATGGACATCGACGCCAAACGTACATCGACAGATCGCATCATCATGTTCGCGACCTACAACCAAGTCATCCAACGTAACCTGATAGCAGCCACGCGGCCGCGTGCTCTCCCGGATACCGATTTGATTGGCCGTTGCGACCAAACGAAGCTGTCGCCAGATACCGCCGGATTGTCTTAATGCCTGGACGATACGATTGATTTCATCACGAGCGGTGAGGGTTGCATCGGTGACTTGATCAACGACATGCGGATGCTGGCCATACTGGTGATTAACCATCATGCCGAACATGTCCGGGTAGATTTCAAAAAGGGTCGGACGTGTGTAGGTCGGTTCCATGCCTGCATCACGGATGGCAGTGAGCAGACGTTGCTTGGGGACGGCCCATGATTCATGGCCGATATTGTAGTACGGCTTGAGTTGCTCACGATCAACGCCGGTGACGATCGCCATCAGGGACATGGGTTGTAAACGTGGTCCATTTTCTGGATCATCATCTGAGCCAATGGAACAAACACAACCCGCATGTCTGGTAAGCACACCATCGCCGGTGCAATCGATAAACACCTTCCCTGAAATTGCCTGACGGCCACTGCATGATTCGATCACCACGTGTGTCAGATTTTGCTGTTGATCCAGTTTTGCCTGAGCCAATCGCGTGTGCAAAAGCACCTTGATCCCAAGGCCGCAGATCCATTGCTCAAGCACCCACTTCATTAACTCAGGATCATAGGTTCTGCCCTTTTGATAAAGGGTTGGAGGCTCGTGCATTTGATCACGCAGTCGATCCAGCTGTGCATAAAGCTGCGTGAGAATGCCGGGTTTGTTTTCACTGTCGATGATCCAACTCAGTAACCCCGAAGTCCAGACACCGCCGAGTTGGCCTTGTGATTCGAGTAACAGAACGGAAACAGGTTGACCAGCTTGTTTCTGTGTCATCGCAGCAGCAATTGCAGCAGACACCCCCGCGGGTCCGCCCCCTGCGATCACAACGTCGACTTCAAATGCCACATTCAACTGACGCGACGGTTCGGTTATTGGCTCTCTGACCGGTTTCATGCACACCACCTGTTACGAATACAGAATACAACTTGAAATCAGGGTTTTTTCGCCACCAGGCTATCGGGATCAATCTTGGGTAAGCTGGCAACATGACCATCCACAAACAGATCATTGATCGCCTTGTTGTGTCGTGTAGCAGCCAAGTCATCATCTCCCGTCACTGCCTGATACAGATCGTAATTGGGCGTCGTGTTGTATGAGACGAACCGATAGCTATGCGCATCGACCACTGCTGTCGTCGCAGAGGGTCGGATCAGGTTCGGTAAACTGTAACCACTGCCCGTCGTCGAACTGGTGGTCGAACCCAGATACACGTGGTAAGCATAAGACAGTTCGTTGTAATCACGTTTCATGGCTGGGATGTTCCACCCCTTGATCTGTGTGATCGATTCGTCTTCCGGGCAAATCAGTACGCGATCCGCAGAAGCCTGCGCGTAACTGCTGCGATATTCAATGGCCAGATACCCTTTGATCAATGACGGCCAAACCGTGGAGTAGGAACTGTTGTCCTGATAGAAATAGGCTGTCGCTGGCATACGCTGTTTGTGATCATTGCTGTAAATCGAAAACGCCAGGCCGATGTTATGCAGATTACTTGAACACTGAACACGACGTGCGGCTTTGCGTGCTCCGGCTAAAGCAGGCAGGAGGATGGAAATCAACAGTGAGACAATGCTGATCACCACCAGCAACTCAATGAGTGTAAAGCCACGTGAACCTTGATGCATTTGCTTATTCATCAGAGACCTCCTCAAGCACGGGACCATACACCGGAAGATCAACACCTTGCTCCAAAGCGCCAAGGTCAGGAGCATCACCTGTCACTTGATCGTTGATGTTGGGTAACACCATGCCACGATCAACTGCAGGTGAATCATGAGCCAAGCTGAAATTCAATCCGGGTTGTTCAGCCCAATGACGTGTGGTTGGGGCAGGGACATTGACGAGTGTGTTGATGGCGAGATTGCTGATGCCATGCGTTTCCATCCCAGTTGCATTTTGAAAGTCCGTAAAGGAATCAAAGACGATCTGCCCGGATGCATGGTACGGCCGATCCATCGCAGGAATCACCCAGAACCATTTGTTGCAGGCGGTCTGGCTGTAACCGTTGTAATCCAGCTTGCTCAGCAACGGCGTGGGATTACCTGTCCACAAGGGACCGCTGGGCGTGTCGGGACTGCCAAGAAACAGGTTGTTGACCATCAGCGTATTGGCCCAGCCGGTCTCCATGCGAGCGGCATTGGCGACAGCAAACGTGTTGTGAAAAATGCGCAACCCCGATGGATTACGGGCAATTTTCAGTGCGAATATCCGCGTGTTGTAAATCACGTTCCGAATCACGTACCCCGGACCACCAAAGACCGGCTGCATGCTGATCCCCATGTGCGTATTGGTGATGTAGTTTCGGATCACGCGAATGTTGGCAACACCGTAATCCATCTCAATGCCATCATCAGGGCATTGATCAATGCGGTTGTTGTAGATATCAATCGCTCCATTACACATCGTTGGATCAGAGGGCGGCATGACGATCGGGTAGACACTGATTCCATCCCAAAACCCGCGAACAAGATTATGAGCAATGTCATGCCCCTGCCCACCAAGTTGGATACCCGTGTTTAATCGCAGCGGAAGATAGCCATAAATATTTTTGTCGACACTCCAACCGTTCTGCCACTGCCCCTCAGGCCAATTGCCAATAAAGCTGTTGTTGATGACCGTCCAACCCGTGATGCGCGACGAACTGTCATCAGCCTGCTTATTGAGATGATGATCGTGATGCGGTCCAGCGTTGATGCCATAACGTAGATCAACAAAGTGGCAATTGGCGATCTCAATCTGCTGAGCGTCATTGGCATAAATCGCGGTTTCCATGTTACGAAACGTCAGATGCGAGATGCGATGCGACACCGCACCAGTGAGATCCATCATGATCCCCACCGCCCCGCCATCGAGAATCGTCGAACCGTCCGCAGCACCGGTGATGGTGATCGGCTCGGTGACACTGGCCTGTTTATTGAGATGGATCACGCGATTGTGTTGACGATTTTCCGCTGAAAAATCAGTGTAAAGCTGCGTCACCTGTTCATCCAATGGCGGGTGGATGTACGCAATGCGATCGTCACCATAACGCTGCTGCCTTGCCTGGACATCACCAAATTGATGAACACCGCTGTGAAGCAAAATGGTTTGCCCAGCTTGTACCGCGTCGTAGGCTTGATTGATGGTGTCAAAGTTGGGCGTCAGTCGAGCGCCTTGATACGACTGCGGGTAGACATGCAACACCGTCGCATTGGCAACATCACCCAAGGCTTGTTTGGTCTGCGCTTCAATGATCTGCTCTTGGTCACCGCCATCCGGATCATGCAGTGTCAGTCGGACTTGATAGGACGTGGCCGGATCAAGATTCAGCACACTGCCGCTGAAGCGATTGGGGCAGACCACATGCCAACCAATGCGACTGGTTCCCGCACCATCAAACAGTGTCCGCAGCAGCGGCTGAGCTTGTTGCCACTGCGAATCACCGGTCTTGCGATATGCCACTAAGACGGTTGCATTGCGATTAAAGTCACCCTTCATATCCCACTGTACTCCGATGGCATGCAACGTCGATTGCTGCAATCGTAGTTCGCCAGCCTGAATCGGACTTGGATCAGGATCAAAAGATTGGGGCTGTGGGATCGCAGTCAAAGTTGAGGTCACATTGCAGGTTTTATGCGCCAGCCACGTATCGAACATGGAGGGCAAGGGCTGCGCTTGGGTTGGTGTGACTGAAAGACTGCCCCACCGCGATTCGCCCTGCCCACCGAAAACCATCAACACCACCGAGATGCGTGAGTTGGCCTTTGCTTTGGCAAAGACAAGCTGTTGACTCACTGGCAAAGAGCCGACATGAAACCGAGCGGACTGGGCAACCATCAGATCGTTTTCAAAGACTTCAACACGACCTATGTGTAAGTCCGGTTGCGTCGATGTGATCTCACTCACATCCAGTGACCACTTGCCAGCCGACAGACTCGGCAAGACCACCGTCTGCTGTGCAATGTCCCATTGATTGGCTTGCGCGCTGATTGCCTGGATCACCGGCGTCTGTGCCTGTAACCCTGTCACCGTTGCGTGTAACGATGCTAACAAAACCAAAATCTGCCAACCGATTCGTATCTTCATCCATAGACTCCTTGAGACAGTGTCTGATTGTAGCCCGAATGAAACCAGCGAAGAAGATACGATTTTTGTCATTTTATTGACAATATCCGCTATAATCAGTCATGTTTCGCAATCTTAAACATCTGGATCTGGACACACCTGTCACGTTCATCAATGCATCCCTGGCAGACCTTGAGTCATCACTGGGTGTGTATGTCACCATTCATGACCTCACGGGCATCCTTTGTTCATGGGATGGTAAGCCGCTATTGAGTCGCCGAAATTACCATGCCCATCCCTATTGTCGTTACCGCCGAAACCACTTTGAACGTCAGTGCGTCGAGCATTGTTCCAACCAGGTCAACGCCTATGCCCGCAAACACAGCCATGCGTTTTCGACCCATTGCTTCAAAGGCGTCCGCGAAGTGGTGGTCCCGATGTACCGACAGAAACAGTTGGCGTTTGTGATGTTTGCAGGTGGGTTCCGTCGTGAACGTGATGAATGCCCACTGTCTGCTCACGAAGCCCAATCGCGATACCAACAGTTAACGCTCTTCCAAACCGAGAAAATGGATCAGGCGACGCGTTTGTTGAAAATGGTTGGCTTGTGCCTGCTGCAATTGGTGGAACAGCACTCCGTTCAATCCATTGGTGCCGACCCGCAAGAGGATGTTTCTCCGGGAAGTCAACCGGTGGATCGCCGAGACATTGACATCCGTCAGTTCATATTCAATCATGCCCACGAATCAACACTTCGACTGGAGCAGCTTGCTGAGGCGTTGAACCTGTCTGAATCGCGCGTCGGACATCTGGTAAAAGAAATCTTTGGGCAAACCTTTCAGAAACTCGTCACGCAGGAGCGCATCAAGCGCGCCAAGTCACTGCTGATCACAACGGATTGGTCCATGGACCTGGTTGCCACCGCGACCGGCTTCGGCAATCCGTATCATTTCAATCGGACTTTCAAAGCACATGCCCAATGCACGCCCGGTCAATACCGCAGGCAACATCAACGCACGAGATAAAGCAGGCCATGCATATCGAGCATGATCACACCAGCTTGACCATGCCATCAGCAAGCTCGCAACGTCCGGATTGGGCAAGATGCTCAACGGCCTGCTGCAGATAAGGCTGAGATTTATTCGTGAGTTTACTCATGCCAAAGAGCTTGGCCGTTTCACGACACAAATCGTCAATCGGCAAACTGATCGCATGGGCCAGTAACGCATAGGCAGCATTAGCCAACTCAGCCAATGGGACATCATCAATCTCACGTGGCCTGTTCTCGCCCTGCGGGATACGAAAGCCGGTATATGTTTCAGAGTCCTGCTCAATCAACCAGACTTCACTGCCCAACACCTGTACCTGATCACGCATTTGATGCAGCAGCGCCCCCAACCGATCATCAACGCGTTTGGTCTGACGCCCCAAATCAAACTTGGGCATCACACGCTTGGCAAGTAATCTCAGTGACATCGGGGCTTCAACTGCAAGCACGCGCTGAATGACATCCATGACCAGTCGACCATTGCTGTAAAACGCATCCGCATCACCGATGACTTTTTCGTCCTCAAAACAGGCATAAAACACAGCGCCTTGTGGCAAGGCAGTCGGTTGGGGTTCAACCTCGGGCTGGGCGTCAGTAACTTGGCTTGCCAATTGGTTTGAGGATTCATGAACAAGGTCCGGGTCATCCTGATCCTGCCAAGTGTCGGGAACATGCGTTGCAGACAAGGAATCCGGTTGTTTGTCAGACTTTTCGATCGCTTCTCGAATCGCTTCTTCAATGCGCTGAATTTCCTGCTGCGGGTTAACCCACCATTGCGTTGACCAGACCCGATGCATGGTCCAACCCAGATTTTCAAGAACAGCTTGTCGGAGTCGATCGCGATCTCGCGCGGTCTTGGCACTGTGATACGTTGCACCATCACACTCAATACCCAACACGAATTGGCCGGGTTTGTCAGGATGCTTCACGCCAAGATCAATGCGGTATCCCGAGCATCCGACTTGCGGGACGACCTGCCAACCCCGCTGGATTAACTGATCCATCACCTGCTCTTCAAATGGTGATTCACAGTCCGCACCGGTCTGCACCTGATTTGCCTGACTGATCGCTGCATAGCCACGTCTTGCATAGTCCAGAAACACTTTGAGATGTCGCACACCGAGTTTGTTAGACCGTGACAGATCGATGTCTTCAGCGAGAATGCTGGAGAACACAATGACCTTTTCACGGGCGCGTGTGATGGCAACATTAAGCCGTCGTTCACCGCCTTCGCGATTGAGTGGTCCGAAATTCATCGCCATCTTGCCATGGATGTCACGGGCGTAGCAGATCGAAAAGAGAATCACCGAGCGTTCGTCGCCCTGCACGTTTTCCAGGTTTTTGACAAACACGTGATTCGGGTCGTTGGAATCAAAAAAGGCTTCAATCTCCGGGTGTTCTCGGCGTGCTTCATCCAATAAGTCTTCAACCAGAATCTGCTGAGCCATACTGAACGTGACAATGCCGATACTCGTTTGATATGTTTGAGGATTCCGCAAACGCATCACCACTTCCTGCACGATGGCCTGTGCTTCAGCCATGTTGTTGCGTGCTTTACTCCGATCATAAACACCGTCTGCAAGACAACGCAGACTCACCCCCAAATGCTGCGTCTGATCCAGGGCATTGGGGAAGGTATAGAGATGATTGTTGTAATAGTGATAATTGCTGAAAGCGATCAACGATTCATGCCGTGAACGGTAATGCCAAAGTAGCTTGCGAGACGGCATCCCTGCTGCTGCACATTCATCGAGAATGCTCTCCAGGTCTTCGAGTTCTTCGTCGTCATCTTCCTCGATCGTATCCTGACGTGTGAAGAAATTGGTTGGAGGTAATTGTTTGGAGTCTCCCACCACAATCACCTGGCTGCCACGGGCAATTGCGCCCACCGCATCCCAGACGGGAATCTGCGACGCTTCATCGAAAATCACCACATCAAATGGCGGGTAGTCCGCATCCAGGTACTGGGCAACCGACAACGGACTCATCAACAAACACGGCTTAAGGCGGGGCAACAAGTTCGGCAGTTTGGTGATCAACTTACGCACCGACATATGTCGACGTTTGAGTTTTAGCTGATGCGCGAGCACTCCCATCTCCGAATTGCTCAGGTTTGCTGCGATTTGCAGGGACGGTACGGACTCGGACAACGCCTGGCGAACCTTGTGTTCAGAAAGATGCAGGTGAGCTTTGTCCAATTGTTTGAAATGCTCGATCCGCTGAACATGTTCGTGGATGTTCAAACTGTTTAAAACGGCATCGTCTTTCCATATCGCATCGATCCATGCATCAAGTATGTTCCGCTGCAATGCAGGCTTGATCATGTCCGTTGGGATATTGCCCTGCTCATGTTCTGATACCAGCGTTTTCAGATCTTTCTGGACGGCAGCAGCACGGACACGCTGCCAATAACTCCAGTCGTTGAGTTTGTCGATATGTTCTGGATACCGCTCACAGCGTCTTTGAATCACGCCAAGCATGTCCGGCTGATCAGGTTGGCCGGTGAAAAGACGCATATCGAAGAAACCGGATTGTGCCAGTGATTCGAATGCTTTGGCCAAGATCGAAAGATGCTCAAGGTAGAGCGTAAGTGTTTTGCCTTGTTCGGTCGTGGAGGTGAGTGTCTGTGCGGAATGCTCAGCAAACTGGCGGATCGTCTGCGAGGTTGAACCCGCCAATGTGGTCTTGGGCAATTCACCAAGTCGCTTGGCAAAACGCTCCATCCAATGCATCTGCTGTTGGAGATGATCCCAGTCCGGATCGCCCCGCTTCCAATCCGATTCCAACACCTCTACCAACGGATGATCCGGCGAACGGAGTTGGTCATCGAGTCGTTTGAGTTCGAGCAATTCCGTGAGAATGTCTAACAGATTAACTGCATCAAGTTGCTGCCCCGGTTGCAGGAACAGTGAAACCTGCTTTCGGATTTTGCGTTGCGTGAGTATGCGCGACAGGAACCATTGATCAGCCGACTGATGATATTGACCAAGCAGTTGGACCAATGGCTGCGTCATGATCTCAGGTTGAAACTGCGTGAGATATTTTTGAGCCAAAGCGTTGCGTTTACGTCCAGTCGTAATCGCTTGCGTGAGTGTCTCGCTGAGCTTTGGCCAGTCTTGCGTGTGAATCAGGTTGGTCGCGACACCAGGATTAACCTGCATCAATTGAGCGGTCTTGGCCAGCCAATTGACCGTATGGAGATTGGGCTGCTCCTTGAGTTCCAAACCCATCACTTGGCGTAATGCATCGAACGATGCCATCAAATCAGAAACAGCCTTACCCAACGGTTGACACAGGCGCACGATTTCCTGGGGCAGGGTCGGCGTCCAATTCTGACAGGTTATCCCGCGCAATGGATGCTCATTGAGAGGACTCACAAGTTTGGAAGCATTGGTTAATTCATCAGCCAATTCGAGCCATTGTTCATACTGTTGATGACTCAAATTAAGTGGATCCGTAATCGGCATCTCAAGCGAGAACTCATGGGGCAATGCCATGAGTCGGCTCAGGGCGGTAAAGACCGACATGCCAATCGCGCGGGGACGATGCATTGCATGAACGAGGCTGTTAATGGTCTGACGCGACTGCAACAATTCTGCACAATGTTTATCCCATGGCACGTTTGAGACACTGCCACTGACATTCAGCGACTCCTGCAGTTGATCGAGAACCTGTCGCTTGTTGGCCTTGTGCGAATGTAACTCCAACGTAAACGGGCCAAGTCCGACATCGCTTAAGCGGGTGTGAACGACATTGAGTGCAGCCTGTTTTTCAGCGACGAACAGTACACGCTTGCCATGCCCCAGGCAATGGGCAATGAGATTGGTGATGGTTTGGGATTTGCCCGTTCCCGGTGGGCCTTCGAGCACAAAGCTCTTGCCATCATGTGCGGCAAAGATCGCTGAGAGTTGCGAGGAGTCAGCATCCAGTGGGCAATAGGTTTGAACCGGATCACGCGTTTGATCCAACTCAGCAGGATCCGGGAAAGGTGCCCCATCATCAAAGGCTTCGTCGGGTCGATCAACCAGATGACGAACGGTGTGACTGCGCATCAGCGCAGCCGTCCGCTGCTCAAGATCACGCCACATGAGAAACTTGGTAAAGGAGAAGAGTCCAAGATGCGCTTCTTCGACGATATCCCACCGTGGCACATCCACCACCAAGGCGCGAAACCGCCCTAAAATTCCGGGAATATCCAAGCCGGACTCATCGGTGAGTAACTCATCAAGACCCGGCTCTTCCAAGCCGAACTCTTTGAGTTTCTGCATCAAGGTGACATTGATATGCGGATCATCATCGGCTTGCGATAACGTAAACGGCGCACTGGCAGAACTCCGTGATAATGTCACCGGCAAAAGCAGAATCGGTGCGTATCTTGCTTTGTCACTGGTCGGTGTTTCGTACCACTTGAGCATGCCCAACGCCAGGTAAAGCGTACTCACCCCAGACTCTTCGATTTCCGTTCGCGTGGTTCGCAGCAACTCCAACAGGCGGCCGTCAAGCTCCTGCTGCGAAAGGTCCGCTGGCAAGTAACGATGTTCGAGCATGTCCTGCATGAAGTTCTCAACCAGGTCATCGGTATACATCGACTTCTGGGCCTGGGCGCGCAGTTGGCTGAGTTCGGACAGATTATGCATCGAATAAAATCGAAAGGTTTTCCCCGCAGCGAGCATGTCTTCAAGCTGACCAATCATGTTTCCAAAGATCGGCACAGCACGCTTGCTGTTGCGGTTGTAATTGAGCACACGATTTCGCAGACTCAAATCAAGCAGCTTGCGTTTCCAGCGTTCGATCCGGGCTGACGGCGTTTCGATATCCGCATCATCCGTTGGTTTGGCAACGCGGTCAGATGGCGTACTGCGTTCCTGAACCCGTGGGATGACTGGGGCATCTTTGGACTTTTCATCCTGAATCTGCACCACCACTTGCCCGTCGATCACTGTCCGTGATGGCAAGGGGCGGATCATCAGTGTGCGTGCGGACTTCACATCAATCGCACAGATGAATTTCTGCGGGTCGTTGAGATGCACACGCCCTGCTGTGATGCAGCGATCAAGTGCGGGTAACGGATCATGCGTGAGCATCGTGGATTCAAACAATGTGATCTCACGCAAATCAACACGTTTGGACAAACTCGTCGGTTCATCCATCGTCGCGTAAGCGTAATGCGTCTCATGCATCCACACGCCGACGAAGGCATGCCCCTGAATAATCACCAACAAGGGGTAAAGTCCGGCCTGTTCCAGACAGGCTGCCATGAGCATGGATAGATCCAGGCAGGTCCCCAATTGATGATTGGCCATGTCGTCGGGGAATCGGACTTTCTGCCCTGCGTTTTCAAAGCTGGCAGGCGGGTTGATGTAACTGATCTGCAATTGGCCGATGGCAGAGTAAATCGCATAGGCGATATCCATCACGCGCTGTGCCGAGCCGGATTGATAACCATCCAGTGAAGCTCCGGGGACAGACTTGCGAAGAATCTTGCTGGCTGTGGAAAGGATCGACTGAACCTGCGGATGATTGGGGAGAATGTAGGCTGCGGTAAGTTCGACCAGTGAACCAGAACCATGCCACTCGTTAAACGCCAGCACGTCCATGGGCCCGGTCCAGCGTTGGAGTTGACCATCCGTGTGATTGACGGTGACAACCAACTGCGTCTTCTCGCGTTCAATTTGAGATGCAAGACGTGCCGGATCAAGCTGCATGCGAACCTGATCCAGGCGATGCGTGCCGTTGGCTGCGATCATCTCCACGCGACATTGCCAAGGAGCACAGTGCTCACTTTGCAGTGAGACGTTGATGGTCAGATTCTCGAGTGCTTTGTCCGTGTTGTTGACCAACGTGATCTGCTGAATCAACGGGACATCATTCTGATGGACGGCATAGCTGAGAAAGCCAGCATAGTCCACGCTGATGGACAAGGGTTCTGCTTCCGTTGGTGCAACTGGTTGTGTTTGATCGGATGGCGATTGTGACATTGGTATTCATACCCCCGGCTTTGACGCGTCGCGGATTTGGCGGATGCGATGCTCAACAGTAACGTCCTATGCCCAGCACATCATACCCGATGCTTTTTGAGCACGGACATATCATACTCGCAAGAAGCCGATTTCCTGAACCGTCAAAGCGGGAGACATGAAATTCGTAGCAGGTGGATTCAACCTTCTGAATCAATAGCGGGTATTGGCTGGCATCCTTGACCGTGCCGAGGCCTGATGAGAAGACCATCCAACCGTCATGAGCAACCGAGCAGTCTGTCAATCGTCCTCATGGCCGGTTTTGGCTGTCTCACGGATTGGTCTGCGTGGTGCTTGGGGCATGGTGTTGGGGGCGACGCAAAAAGACATGGACTGGATCAACTGCCGACGCATGCGACTGATCCGTTGGGCGTGAGTCGGGTCGGCTGCAAGGTTGTGTTGTTCATGCGGGTCAGCCTGCCGATCAAAGAATTGTTCTCTGTCATGGGCATGCAGGACATACTTCCAATCGCGTTCACAGCACATCCGCCAACTCTGTGAATCCATCGGAGCGTCCTGCGCCAGATCGCGGCCCTGCAATTCGCATTCGGCATACGCCCAGTCGCGGTGATCGGACTTTTGGCCTGTGATATAAGGCAAAAACGACCGACCCGGTGTCTGGGGAAGCCAGCGATCGATCGGTCCGTTACAGCCTGCCATCTCAAGGAGGGTGCATGGCAGGTCCACCGCTTCGACCATGCCATCGCGTTGCTCCCCTGCCGGAACGTGCCCGGGCCAACGGATGATAATCGGCGTCCGACAGGATGGGTCATACGCCCAACCTTTGTGATCCAATCCCAGGTCACCGATCATGTCCCCGTGATCCGAACCAAAGATCACCACGGTGTTCGATGCCAGACCGTGTTGATCCAACCAGTCGAGCAACCGCGCGATCTGATCATCCACCAGCGTGATCATGTCAGCATGCTTCGCGCGGTGTTCCTGAAACTGCCTGATGCGTTGGGGATCGTCAACACCAATGGGCCTGGGCATGTCGTCGGGTTGATGTCGGCCAAAGTATGGCATGGGTGGATCGAGTGGGAAATGCGGTGCACAAAAAGAGACATGCAGAAAAAACGGCTTGTCGCAGTCGTAGACATTGAGCCAATCCAATGCCTGATTGCCAATAAAACCATCAATGTAATCCTCAGCATTCAGACAGGATGGTTCGTAGCGTTCCTTCCCACCCAGCTGTGGATTCCGACGGGTAATGTCTCGGCGATAGGCGTTGAGCAATCCGCGTTTTTGCAGATGTTGCGTCCAGTGACAATCGCGCCATGATGCAAGTGATTTACCGCAGACTTCAATCGCCTGATCAAACCCACGTGCCAGGAGTTTGTCTTGTTCATCACGCAGATCAATAAAATTCAGACCGCCATGTGCATGAACTTTGCCAATGACCGCGGTGTGATAGCCATTCTGTTGCAGTGCCTGGGGCATGGAAGGCAACATCGGCCAATCGTGATTATTACGAACCAGGCCATATGCCGCCTGCGATGCGTAAAGTCCGTGATACCAGCTAAAGCGCGTGGGCATGCACACGGGACAGTTACTGAATGTCTGGCTGAGTACGGTCCCCTGCTTTGCCAACCGATCCATCGCTGGTGTCTGCAATGAGCCAGCCAAGCCTGTGTGACCAAAGAAATCAAATCGGTGTTGATCATCGGTGATCAGAAGAATGTTGGGCTTGCTGCTCACACAGGCGCTCCGATCATGGGCAAGGTGAATTCACTGATCTGACGCACCAATACACCACTGGGGCCAGGCGGCAAAAGCACGGCATTGACCAGGCAACACGGCTGATTGTTTTCCAGGTACAGATACGGTCGTTCGACGAAGCGCGCTTGAACCGCATCCAACTCATCCCGGAATTGAATCCCAAGATGATAGGCTGGCGTGTTGCAAGTCTTCTGCCAATGGCGTCCGTCCTGTGAATGGTACAGCAACCCCGCGTCTGCAATGCCACACTCACGACCACTCATGTCCTTGGCAAGCATGAGATAGCCATCATCCGTTGCCCATACATTGGGATCTTCCACATCGTGATCAAAAAGCAGTGACGGTTCTTCGCGTTTGAAAGGTCCCAGCGGTGAATCAGCAACCGCAAATCCAAGCCACAACGGTTCGCGGGGTCCGGCTGTGGACTTGTAAATCATGCCGATGCGTCCGTCGGGCATCACATGCAAGGCCGGGTTGGTGGTCATGCCATGATCCCACATACCTGGTCGCGGGTGGATCACCGGGTTGTGATCACATGGTGTCCATGGTCCTGCTGCGGTTGGCGCAGTGGCGATGCCGATGCGTTGGCGGAACCGGATGGCTGTCCAATGTTCAAAGTTGTTCCCCTCGCGTTGGCGTCGCGCCTTGGACGGGTCGGCATCATCCCAACGTGTACCGATGTAGGCCATGATGTATTGATCGCCAAACTGATAAACCCGTGCATTGTGTGCCATGTTGGCTGACCAACGTTGTTCGTTGAGGACATCCAGTTGCTCGCAGAAAGTGAACGGTCCGGTGGGAGAATCCGATTCGGCACGGATCACATGCGAATCGGTCAACCAACCATGAAACCCCATTTCAGCAGGCCAACGCGATGCGTAGAGTTGGTACTTGCCATCTTCACTACGGATCAATGAACCGTCCCAGACGTAGTAACCTTCCATCTCAAAGAGCTGACTGCGATCCGGCGGAATAAACTGCATCAAGGTTGCAACAGGTGGCATGTCGATAAAAACTTCGCTGGACATCAGGGGTGATTCCTCAAAACGGTGTAACTGTATGCGGGTAACGAAATGACAGAGGCTTTGCTGTTATGCGGTAGACGCTGGACATCCTCATCGGTTTGCTCAAGCTCAGCAACAAAGGTCTCGCCCTGCCAGGAGCCATGAGGCAGATTGATCCTGGCGGACTCGGCACTGCGGTTGATCAGAAACAGCGTGGTCTCACTGTCACGCCGCATGGCAATGGCGCGGACATTGGCAAAGGTCTGGTCATGCAATTTCAAGCGACCTTTGAATTGCCCGACACCTTCAATGGGTAAATCAGCAACTTGAATATTATCACCGCGCGTCGCTTGTCCAATGTGTGCAAACATCTGGGCCAGGGGTTGATTCAGACTCACGCGTTTGATTTCTTCACCTCGACCGATGACCATCACCGGCATTTTTCGGCTTGGTGCTGCAAGGAGGTGTTTACAGATCATCTCGATCGGGCCGTGGTCTGCGATCAATGCCAGAATAAAATTGATCTCCGCCAGGCGACTCCACCAGGCAAATTCGGCACTGTGTTTATGCTCACGATTACCCACCCAGGTCACCATGCCCACTTCGGTGAGCCAGATCGCCTTGTCCGTGCCATAGTATTTTTGCTGATGTTCCTTCAGCCAACCCGGATAAGCGTCACCCGCCCCCAGCAGCCACTGCATGCGCTGCTGCGGTGTCCATTTAAGTCGGTGCTGAAACTGGGGCCAACTCTGCAGATAAATGTGATACACCACCGCATCATAAAAACTGCGATCAGCGGAAAGTTTCTGATTCCACTGCACCAACCCCAGCGACGAATCCTCCGGCACGCCCTGCTCACTTCCGCCTGGAAACTGCAGGTAAATCGGTCCGCCCCCCACCACCGCCACCTGCGCCTCAGGCCAACGCGAATGGATTCGATTCCCAAGATCACGGGCGTAGGTGATGTAATCCTCTGGTGATTGAATCGGCCCCTTGTAATGCTTGAAGTCCGAATTGGGTAGCATCAGGGCGTCGACTTCATTGCCCACTTCCCAATGCTTGATCGGCAGCGAACCGTCGGACTTTGCTAACGATTCAATCCATTGCCACTGACTGTCCACGGTGTCGGTCAATGTGTTGAACACGAAGACCGGGCGCATGTTCAACTGCTCACACAGTCGCATGAAGCCGGCCTGGTTGGCATCAATGTCAAACATGAACTTGGGGGTTGCTTTACCCAACGGATGCGGGGGTACCTGGCGCTGCGTCCGCCAATCATAAAACTGGGACAAGGTTCCGCCGGGAAAACGCATGTTGCTCGGCGCCAGTTCATCCACCACCTTGACCATGCGCGGGTCATCCCAGGGAGTGGTCTGTCCACGCCCCCCGGCTGTTGCCGGCACGTTGGTGTTGTAGCCAAACAGGTTGGCAGGCAGCGAGGACCACGTGACATCCTCAGTCAACTTCAGAGACATGTCGGAAGTCTGGGCTGTCACATGGAAGGTTGGCAGCAACAACACGGCAGCGCACAACCATCGTAAACCACCGGGGTGGGGTCTCATCGAAAATCCTTTCAAAACAAAGGCGGGTTTGTGTGTTCAAGCGGGCCAGTCAACCCAGTAAACTCATTGCAGAATGTCAAAGTCATGCCACTTGAGTGTTTCACCGGGCAGCATCGATACGTGACCATCAGCAAACAGGCGATTGGACGATTCGCTGTGAATGTCCAGCCAATACCGAAAGGCGAAGGAGCCGGTCGGCTCGCCTGAGACGATAGGCCAATTGGCAAAGGCGCATTCGACGATGCTCACTACTTTTGAAGGCTTGAGAATCTGATCGGGGCGCGTGTGTTTCTGCTCATCGCGGAGTCCGCCGACACCTGTAAAATCCCAGTTTGAGGTGTCCGCCGTGTGGCCCCCGGTATCGCCCATGCCGTAGGAATGTCCGAACTGATTGCCTTGCTTGGGAGCCGTGTTGCTTGGGCAGTAAAGCTTGACATACTCGTGGATATTGGAATTGCTGTGACCGGGTGTGATCGAGACGTTGGCATAATGATCAATGAGACCGGCTTCGACCAAACGCATCGGCCAATGCTGCCAATAGGTGGGGGTTGATCCAGTGTACCACTGGCTTGATTCGTCGGGCGTGCTGTTGGTGCCGGTGCCCAGTTCGGCGCGGGGATAGACCGTCGCATCGACGACATAGGTTTCAAACATCAGTGCAATCTGCCTGAGATTGCTTGCACATTGAATGCCTCTTGCAGACTCACGTGCCTTGGCCAAAGCAGGTAACAAGATGGCAATCAGTAACGCGACGATCGAGATGACAACCAACAGCTCGATCAGCGTAAAAGCGCGTTGTTGAGGGTAGCGTTGCATGGTTCTCTCCTTGCGGTCGGTTTTGACCGTGTGCGAATCAATCCAATCCTCCGGTTGGGCTCGACAAATTCAGTGCGATGGATACCCCGCCGGACATTGCCAGCGTGAATGGCCATCAATCTTCAACTTTTCAATCAGTCCGACGTTGACAGGCCAGGTTTGTAACCGGGTGCGGTTGTGCCTGGAATCCAATGTCCGGACAGGCGTTGGGATGAAACGTCTTGCGTCTGTCCTTCGATGCCACCAAGTAACATGCTCGCAGCAACGCGACCCATCTCATAACGATCAAAACTCACGCGACTGAGATTGGGGAAGGTGACACTGACCTGCTGACTGTCATCGCAGCACGCCAAACCAAAATCCCTGCCAACCAGCCCCCCCGCCTGGTTGGCAGCAGAAACCAGAGTCATTGCATGACGCGTCCCCGAAGCAATGATGGCTGTGTCCGGCGTGAGTTGTTGCTGCTTGCAAAAACTGAGCATCTCTTGATACGGCTCATCACTGACATGACACCACGTCACGGGAACGTCCATTGCCTCTGCCATTTTGCGCACACCAATCTCACGTTCATGGGCACTGTAATGTGCGCTGGCATGGGCATCGGGACCCAACCAAATCAAACGACGGTAACCTGAAGCAACCAGTCTCTGGACCACCAGCTGGGCGGCTGCGGTCTCATCACGATGCAGACAGCCGTTGGGGCGCCATTCGTTGTTCTCCACCCACAGACAAGGCACGACTTCACTTTGAATCTCTCGGAGCAACTGTTCGACCTGATCGGGAATCTCACCGCCCAGAACGATCATGCCATCCATGATGTTCTCGCGGAACATGCGTGGTATCTCGCCGTCGACATCGGCCAACTCGTGCAGATGCACCAGTGACATCATGTAATCCGACTCGGCCAATTGGTCATTGATCCCGACGATGGTTTCAAAACTCTGGAGGAAGACGAATTTGCGATCCGGTGCATTACGGATGACCACGCCGATCATGTGCGACTTGCGATTGGCCATGGCACGTGCCGCCCAGGAGGGTCGGTAATTGAGCCTTCGAGCGATCTGGTGAATCTTCTTTGCATTGGCGGCAGCGCTGGCCCAACCGTTCTTGTTCTTGCCGTTGAGCACGCGTGAAACGGTTCCGATGGAGACCCCGGCTTCGGCAGCGATCTGCGCAATCGTCGGCCCATTGCCGGATTCGTTTGCCCCGGATCGTGATGTTTGAAGCGTTTTCATCTTGTTCCATTCTAGCCCCGCCAATTCGTGAATCAAGCAAAAGTTTAAAGCGCTTTAACAAATTCTTGAAGCGCTTTTAAAAACAAGCTCCTATTAACAACACAATTTAATTTAATTTAAATATTTACAACTGTTTTTAAAACGTTTTAAACTTGACAAAAATCTCACTTTTTTTGACCTGATTGACGTCATAGTAAAACAACGACTGACACGTGATGCCAGCCGTTGGATATGATGACTTATTGTGAGATTCAACCCCCGGATCAATGATCTTGAAGTGACCTTCGATTGCATCACGGGGTGTCATTGCGACCTGCTGTCGGATCAGGCGTCGGCAACCATGCAGGTCTCCAGGGGTGCCTTGCGGACTTTGCCGACGGTCTGCGTTTGGCCGGTCTGGGCGCTGACGACGGCTGCAAAGCAGATCGCCAGACCGCGCAGGTTGTCGATGGGGTTATTCAGCGGTTGGCGTTTTTGTTCAATCGCGCAAAGTAACTCCCCCATGCTTCCCATGAAGCCTTCTTCGAACCATTGCCCATGGAGCTGGGGAATGGCTTTACCGCGTTGGGTGATCAGTTGGACCTGATGCCCGGTCAAACCAGCGGCGTCGTACTGGAGGGTGCCTTTGCTGCCGATGATGTAACCGTCATCTTTCCCGCCGTAGTTCACCGCACCATCAAAAACAAGGCTGGCATGCCCGTGATCAAACTCCACGAGCACCTGACCGAGCAACGGCGGTGTGGCGCGCTGCACGGTGGCATGGCTGAGATTGGCGGTCACACGCACCGCCTGACTCTCGGGCATGAATGAGGCCAACGCATCGAACCAGTGAATCGCGTAATCATAAAGGACGATGTGATGCACCCGGTTAAAGTGCGAGTCAGCGATCCAGTCATGGGACCAGTGACAGTTCAGATGGACTGCATCGACTTTGCCAATCTTGTTTTTGAGAATCGCATTGCGGACCCACGACCAATGCGGGGACCATCGGCCGTTCTGATTGACCGCCAGGATCACACCCATTTTTGTAGCAAGCTCTGCGAACTTCTTGCCTTTGTTCAAGTCCAGAACAAACGGCTTCTGACTGAGTACATGCTTGCCTGCCTTGAGTGCAGCGGGGATGAGATACTCACGATCCTGCGGGTGGGTGGCGATATCCACGACTTCGATATCATCGCGCTTAAGCAACTGTTTGTAATCCGTATAGACATCGGCATCAGGATAAAACGCCTTGGCACGATTCTGAGCGCGCTCTTCAATCAGATCACACATCGCAACCACGTTGAGTCCCATTTTTTTGTAAGCCTTCAAGTGCGACTCACTGATCCCGCCACAACCAATCAAACCAATCGGCCGCGAGAGTCGCCGAGGCATGGGCGGTTGATATTTGATTTGGGGAGCAGCAATCAAATCGGCTTGCTTCTCAGCCATGTCGTTATATTTGCGTTTCTTTGCCATGTTCTGAATCCTTGCTGTTGGACTAAAAGTCTCCAAATGGAGATCAAGATTATTGGATGAGACCGACGGTGCGTTTTTCGGTGGCACTGAGGACTGCAGTGTCCACGATCTGCTGACCGATACGTGCAATCTTTGGTGACAACGGGCCGTCAACCAACTCGCCGCGCGTGATCCGATCAATGACGTAGCTGATCGGCCCGTCATTGGGGAACGGCATCGGGTCTACGGGGATGATTTCACAGGGCTTGTCAGGATCGGTCTGCAATGAGATGGTTTTTTCATGATCGTAGCTGGCAATGGTGCCTTTGCGACCGACGATGACAAAACCACACTTGGGCTGAGGTTGTTGCGTCCAGCAATCACTGAATGTCCCCCACCGTGTTTCGAATTTACTCAGGCCACTGTTGGGGATGTCGTAACGACAGATGGTAATGCTGTGTTCGTCGACTTCCAGGCCATCGGGTTGATCGACCATGCTGGTGACTTCAACGGGCGCCTTGCCGTTCATGTACCAAGTTCCGAGTGTCACGCCATAGCCCAGGTAATCCAGCAGACTCCCACCACCGAACTGTTTCTGGTAAAACCAACTTTGAGACTTCTGCTCGTTGGCAATGTCTTCGGGGACCACCACCTTGTCTGCCAGATGACGCAAAGGACCACGGTTACCATCGTAGTAATGCACCTGGATCACATCACCAATCGCCCCATCATCAACCAACCTTTTGGCGGTGACATGTGAGGCATACCAACGCAGCGGCCAATTGATGATCAACTGCTTACCGGTTTGCTTAAGCGCTGCAATCATTCGGTCTGCATCGGTTAACGTGGCAGAGAACGGCTTTTCGACAAAGACATGTGAACCAAACGGCGCAACGCGCTCAGTCCATAAGGCATGCTCTGCGGTGGCAGGACACAGAATCACCATGTCAGGCTTCGTGTCTTCCATGAGCTTGCGATAATCGCTGACAAACAACGATTCATCCAAACCAATCTGCTTAAGCACCGGCATGACGCGGTCCGGCTTTTCATCACTGACCCCAACAATTTCAACGTCCGGGTGATCCTTGGCTTTACGCAGCAGGTCTCCCATGTGCATGTGATCAAAATTGATCCCGACGATTTTAAACTTACTCATCGTGCTCCCTTTCAGTTTGCTTGTTCCCACCATGCGTTGATCTTCAAACGCATCTCAATGGCAATCTCAAATGGATTGCGGTCTTCGGGCTCGTCTTCCCAACTCAACACACCGTCATAGCCAATGGCTTTGAGTTCACGTAAAACACCTGCAATGTCCACACAACCTTCACCCAATGGCACCGTCTCATGTCCGCCAGCAGCTTTCACATCCTTGACATGCACATGCTTGATGAGTGTGCCTAACTCGGAGATGGTTTTCGGGGCATCCATCCCCTGTGTTCCCAGCCAGCCTGTGTCCACCGCAAGCCCCAGACCGTCAGCACCAAATGCGATTTTCTCGCGCATGTCCTGTACCGAATTCTCCGGGTGATTTTCATGGTTAGCACGGATACCCGTCTGACGGGATAACGCTCGCACCGCATCCAACGTCTGAGGAGCAATCCCGCCAGCGGTCATCGGGATGTCGAGTAATTGACACACCCGCGCGGTATCCGCATTCAACGTACCAGCCAATGCCACGGGTTTTAAAGCATATTCGGCGAGAATGGCTTTGTAGGTCTGCGCACGTTGCGGTGTCATACGTTCAGGATCAATGTGAGCAACCCACAATTCCACCGCGGTGTATCCGCATTGCGCAATCTCACGGCATATCGATTCGAACGCTTTCTCATCGGTCTTTTCAACGGTGAGTAAATGTTGATCCCACCACTTGGCCAATTCAAATTGGTATCCCGAAAACCGGGCGACCAGATTGGCGGTATTAAATGCGATCACTGGCATGATGTGTCGTCCTCCTTGTTGGGACAAAAACGGTAGGCTTGGGCAGGATTATCAATGAAGAGTCGCTGGATGTGTTGGTCGCTGATACCCACTTGCTGCATCTGTGACACCCATGTCTGGTACAGAAAATGCAACCCCGGCTTGCCACCATACTGCTTCCAGTAACTGCGGCGTGCAGCATCCATCCCCAGCATCAACTGATCCGGAAAATCGGCGAGCAACGCCGTGAGTAACTGCATGGTGGGATTATCAGCAACCTGATCAACCTTCCAGCGAAATGCACTGTCGTACTCCAGGCAGACGCCTGACTGTAACACGTCTCGGTGATAGGCGACATCCGACTTGCGATCCAGATGACTGAGCACCACATGCTTCAAATCCACGCCATGATCCCGCAGCAATTCCAACTGCTCCATGGCAGCGGTCCCCTGTTCGGTATGCGTGAGAATCGGTGCGCCGGTGATGACATGAGCCTGCGCTGCAGCCTTGAACGTCACGCGCTGCTGGTCATCAAGTCGATCCAATCCGCCTGCCACTTTGATGAGTCCTGCACGATGACTGCTTGCTTGCCAATGCGGTCCGTTGCCATCGTTGGCATCGATGCCATCCGTGATTTCGCTGACAAAATGTTGCGAGAGTGTTTCTTCATCCAGACGCGTCGACCAGTGACCCGGCGGGTAGTACTTGGATAAATGAATCCCGGTTGGACAGAGAATCTGCATGCCACTACGTTTTGAAACGTCAGCAAGTTTGAGCACATTCCGCCCGCATGCCATCGGCATAGAATCCACCATGGTCCGCACGCCAAGGTCAAAAACTTCCTGTAACTCAGCAACACATTTCGCCACGTCATCAAGCAGAAAATCAGGATTGGCATGCGTCGCAAAGCCAGCATCAATGATCAGATGTTCATGGGCATAACACACCCCCACCTGGTCAGGCGGGATATCACCTGTCACCGTGCGAATGAATGGCGCTTGAGTCTGCTGGTTCATCGATTCGCTCCCCATCCGTTGGCAGAGATGTCAGCCGGCTTGTCGGGCATCTGCAACACGGCCCCCAGCGTCCGCAGTTGATCCTGCAATCCCGTAACCGAAACATCACGCGCACCACATGCCTGATCCAATGACATCGCAGCAGCCATTCCCGCAGCCTGTCCCATGCTCATGGTCTGGCCCATACTCCGGCAACTGGCGTGAGCATCATGTGTCGCACTGAAGCAGCGCCCAACCACCCACAACTCATCGCGGTCTTTGGCAATCAACGTGCGATAAGGCACGTGATAAACCTGACCGTCAGGGACATACGCCCATGCGGTTTCGTCCTGCCCGTCTTTGCCTTGCCGATGATCTTCAATCGGAGCACCGCAGACAAGAACCGTATCTTCAAACGTCCTGGCGGTCATGCAATCATCACGTGTCAGACGATATTCACCATAAACACGTCGCGACTCACGCACGCCAATATGCACCGAGAGTCCGCCAATACAGGCCTTTTCGTATCCCGGCACGCATTCACGCACAAACTTTTCAAAGACAAATGCCTGTTGACGACCTTGTACTTCCGCATCGGTTAACTGCTCTGAATCCATCGGATCAACGTCCGCGACGCGTACGGCAACTGTCGCAGCGCAACCGGGGATCGGCATGGCATGGAAGCTGCCTTTGCGGCGTGGCAGTGGGTGTTTCTCCAAATCAACCGCTGCCATCTTCTGGCTTAACATCTGCTTGCCGCCAGCAGCATTGAACTTTTCAAAATCGACATTGACCATCCGAAACGTGGTCGTCAAGGTTTGCGCAGGATCGATTTCCCCCGCTTTTTCGCAGAGAATTTGGGCAAGGTGACAAAGTTCGGCATCTCCACTGGCATCAATGAATCGCTTGGCTTTGATCCGGCGCAGGCCCTGCCTTGTTGCCACCACCACACCGATGATCCGGCCGGCAGTATCCATTTCGACATCAATGAGTAGTGTGTGTAACAGCAGCTTCACACCGTTTGAAATCAACAAGCGATCCCATACCCATTTGAGAACATCGGGGTTGTAGGTCACGCCTGTGCCAGCGCCGTAGGTATTGGGACGAAGAAACATCGCATCATGTTTGGCTAATGCGTCGACCACCTGGTCGGGAATCCCGCCAACGACTTTGCGCGGTGTCTCACCGGGTGTGAAGAATCCGTAAAAAGTGTCGAGTACCGCGGTACTCGTCCCGCCAGCGAAACCGTAACGGTCAACGATCATGGTGTTGGCACCTTGCTGAGCACTGGAAATCGCTGCGCAGCATCCAGCAGACCCCGCGCCGATCACCAGCACGTCAACTTGGGCAAGAACCTCAACCTTGTCAGAAGCGATCATGCCAGGCATGTCTTCTCTCCCACGTTCTGATAGAGCTTGGCCAGGCGATGCGCGTGTTCGTCGTAGGCTGATTCAAAGAGATCACGCGCAGCTTCAGAACCAATGACGGCACCGGCGGTGAGGACCTTGGGCGGCTGTCCGGCTTCGGTGAGTAAGCGTGCGACCTGAGCTTTAATGCAGTTGACCAACAGACAACCACCGACGGTTGAGCCTGGAGAAACAGGGGTTTTAAGGCCATCAATATGTACCATGGCATCACCGACCGGGGCGCCGGTATCCAGCACAATGTCTGCAAAATCGGCGAGTTTCATGCCACGCGGATCATTGCTGTTACTCGCATCACTGTGTGCCTGACTGATGATGGCAACGACTTTCATACCCGCTTTTTTCAGTCCTTGGGCCATCTCGATCTGGGAGACATTACAGCCACTGGAACTGATCACCAGGGCGCTGTCCTGATCGGAAAGATCAAAGTTGCGCAGGATACGTTCGGATAAGCCCGACACGTTTTCCAGAAACATGGCCTGGCGTTGACCGTTGGCGCCGACGACGAGATTGTGAAACGTCAATGACAATTCAACGATGGGATTAAAGCCGGGAAATGAACCATATCGCGGCCACATCTCCTCGACCATGATCCGGCTGTGTCCTGATGCAAAGACATGCACCATGCGACCCGCAAGAATGGTCTGGGCAAACCACGATGCAACCTGCTCGATGGTAGACTGTTGTTTGGACACAACGTCAATGAGGTTTTCACACTTGTTTAGATAGTCCTGAATGACTGACATAAAGGCTCCTTGGGGGAATAGTGCATCGCCGCGTCGTACAACGCGATGATGTTGGCGGGAGGAACATTGGCCTGAATGTTGTGAACGGATGTATACACAAAACCACCATCCAGTGGCTTGAACGTATCGAGATTGGACTGCACTTCAGACGTCACATCGCCTGGTGAACCATTCGTGAGAGTGCCCTGACAATCGCAACTCCCGCCCCAGAAAACCAGGCGATCACCGAAGCGCTGCTTGAGGATGTCCGGCTGCATCCCCGAGGCGGTGGTCTGCACAGGATTGATTGCATCAACCCCCATTTCAATCAGCGAATCAAGCAGTGGCACGATCGCACCATCGGTATGCATGAGCACAAACCAATCCGTGTTGGCATGCACCCAATCCAAACCACGCTTGTAATGTGGCAGTAACTTCTCGCGGAACATCGGCGTCGAGAGAAACGGTGCAAACTGTGTCCCCAGATCATCCGCAATCTGCAAGACTGTAACGCGATCCCCCACCGCATCGTGAAGCTTCTGCAGGTTCTCAATCCAACGGTCAACCAACAGCGTGTAAAGCTGATCCACGTACGCGTCTTCCGTGGCAAAGGTGATCATCCAACTTTCAAAATCCCCCTGGCCGATCCCGTTGAATAACTCATACGGCGGTCCCATGGCAACGATGATTGCCTTATCCGTTTCTTCGTAAAGTCGCTTGGATTGTGTTGCATATGTGTCCCAATCAGTTGATGCCACCTGGGGAGCCTGCCATGTTTCAAGGTCCGGATGCAGCGCACCGGGATAGGCTTCAAGACGGTCAAAATAGACACTGTTTGCAGGCATCAGGGCGATGACTTTGCCATCGCGTTGTAACTGCCAGCCGCCTTGCCCATCATCTATCGGATCGAAAGCTTCGGGGACCATCACCTTCATCCCGCGCAGGTCAAAAGGCTTATACCGGGCATTGGAAAGTCCGAAGGCTGTGGCAGGTCGGTTGAGTAAAACCGTGTCACTGCCAAAGCGTTGAGCCACCGCATCATCAATCTTTGCAAGCATCTGATAGACATCAAAGACACAAGGTGTGTTTTCAAACCCCAGTGCATCAAGCAAAAGTTGGTAGGCAAAGACGGAGATACCACTTTGGCGTGTCCCGCCAAGATCAACGGGAAGACGGTCAACCGGTTCGTGATTCAGTGCTCGGATCATGCGCTGTCGTGAGTTCATGCCAAACCTTTCTGCATCCCGTTGTAGGCAGCGCCCAAAGCGCCGGCCCATGTGCCTAACGTGGCAGGCAAGATGGGAACGCGCTGCCCTGTCGGACGCCATTCGACCTGGTCCATGGCAAGCGACAAGGGTTTGAATAATGTGTCACCTGCTTCGATCATGCCCCCGCCGAGAATGATGCACTGCGGGTCCAGGATATTGATCAGTGACGCCAATGCTGCTGCGAGTTGGTTGATGGACTGTTGCCAAAGATCACGGGCGTAGGCATCACCGGTTTGGACTGCAGCCATGAGATCTTTGGTGGATGTGTATTGCTCGTTTGATCGATCCGAAAGTGAATAGTTGCCAATGGCCTGTTCGATACTGCCGGGAGTGTTGCAGATATCCGGTGAACCTGCAGCGTTCACGGTGATATGCCCCAGATGCCCGGCACGTCCGGTGTGTCCTTTGAGCAATCGCCCGTTGGCGAGAATCGCCCCACCGACACCGGTCCCGAGGGTGAGCATGATGACATGTTCAAGGGATCGTGCTGCCCCCTGCCAGACTTCGCCGAGCAACGCAGCCATGGCATCATTGAGCACGGGGACGGGATGTTCAAACGCAAAATGCTGCTGAAAGTCGAAGTCCACCACGCTTTGCATGCGGCCGATCATCCATGAGATACCACTGCCATCAGGTCGCGCGATGCCGGGGCAACTCACGCCGATGCTTGTAGCAGGTCCGTGGGTTTGCTGGCATTGTTCGACCCAGTGTTTGGTAGCCTCTTGCCAGGCGTTGTCCGCATCACCGGTATCTAGCTGATGCTTTTCGATCCATTGGCCATCCGCTGTTACGCAGCCTGCTTTGACCTGGGTCCCGCCGATGTCAATGCCGATTGCCAGCATGGTTATTGACCTTTCACATCCAGCGGGTACTGACCTTCACTGACCGACCAGCCACCGTCGATGGCAATGGTCTGTCCTGTGACGAATTTCGATTCTTCTGAGAGCAGCCAAAGCACTGCAGCGTCAAGGTCCTGAGGTTGACCGATGCGACCGCCATCCAGGGGTTGCTTGGTCTTGATGAACTGCATGATTTTCTGATCCGTGACCGCCCGTTGGGACATGGGAGTCTGGACCAATGCCGGGGCGATGACGTTAAACCGGATGCCATGGGGTGCGTAGTAACTGGCGCAGGACTTGGCGAAACCGGTGACCGCGCTTTTGCTGGCAGCATAGGCGTGGGTGGCAAAAAATGGGGAGGACGGGCTGCTGCCAAGGACACTGCCCATGAGCAGAATACTGCCCGGAGTCTTGCGGTTAAGCAGTGTCTGACAGGCCGCCCGTGCGGAGTTAAAGCTGCTGGTGAGGTTCAGTGTGATGGTGGCCTGCCAACCTTCGTCGGTGATTTCATGCAAGGGGCCATCGCCCATGCGACGACCGGATCCACCTGCCACGTGATACAAACCGTCGAACCGTCCGAAGGCGTCCAACGCGGTGTTAATCAACTGCATGGCAGAGTCCGGCGCGATGGCATCGGCTTGAATGACACGGGCGTTATTCCCCAGTATCTGCTGCGCCTCGGGCACGTCCTGTGCATCTGAACCGGAAACCACCAGCCGAGCCCCGGCAGCCAAACAGGCTTTGGCAGCAGAGAGTCCCAGGCCCCGTGTCCCGCCGACAATGACGTAGACGCGATCAAGCATGGATTGAGCAGTCTTCATACGGTCATTCTACTCCGCAAACGGACCAATCCATATCATTTGTGTCAATTAATCAAAAATCTGATATGATAACTCCATGCCCCGCCCTCCCAGCCAACATGTCCAACTCGTCAAGCAAAAGCTCATCGCACGACTCAGTGATGGTTTGCATCGACCGGGAAGTCGATTCATGTCCAACCGGGCCATCGCTCAGCAATTTAATATCAGTTATCAAACCGCGCATCGACTGGTGACGGAACTGGTGGCTGACGGCCTGCTCGAACGTCGTCCCAAGGCAGGGACATTCGTCGCAGGGGCGCAACATGGGTTTAAACGGGTTCACTTGATTTTGAACAAACGTGCGATGCGCGAGGGAAGTTTTGGTCACCGACTGATGGCTTGTCTGAAATCCGAACTGGCGAACAACGGCATGCAGGTCCAGGTGAGTCTGCTGGAAACCGATGAGACGATCAACCTTTCCGAGAAGTTTTATCCAATCCTCTGGGAAGTCCCTGCCATGGTGCAGCAGACCATTGGTTGGGGTGGCCACGCCCTGCTGCTCAATGAACGGATCGAGCATGGCCTTTCGTCATTGCAGGTGGATTCGATCAGTGTGGATGATGAACTCGGTGGCGTGATGGCAGCGGAGATTCTGCGCTCGCGGATGGATAGCAGACATAAATTCGTCATCCATGCTGGACCGCGCGACGATGAACGCAGCCAATCCCGCGTGGCTGGATTCCGCAAGCGTCTGTCCGCGAGAGTCGTCCATGCCCCCAGCTGGTATCTGGATGACGCTCAGCAAAGTGCATCAAGGTGCATGCGACTGAAGCCCGATGCCGTCTTTGGGTGTAACGATCGCCTGGTTCAAGCGGTACTGGATTACTGTCAGCAACGGTCTATTCCTGTGCCGAAGTTGATTGGTTTTGACGATGCCCCCATCGCCGAGTCGCTGCATTTATCTTCCATTGCCATCCCCTGGGACGCCTTGGGCCAGGCCACCACGCGTCTGGCAAAGCTCCGACTTCAAGGCGATCACAGCACCGGGACGGATGTCATTCTCCGACCTCATCCTGTCCTGCGCCTGTCCACGTGAGTTCACCCGAACCATATCTCAAGCCATGTCAACGAAGTTGCATGTGAAGGCGCACGCGAAAACCCTTACATGCAAACCATTTGCTAATATGATTTTGTCACATCTGCTCAGCGTGTTACACATCAGAAAGATGCATGATACGGCCCATCGCTGACTGCCCCAATCACGTTGGCCATCCCTCATCAATCTGCCCAAAGAGAAATAGACAAAAATTCCGTGCAATCAGGTATGCAAGATTTTTAGTGTCAAATATAATAAAGACACTAAAATGTCGTTTTATAACCACCCCTGTCCGGCGACGTCGTTGCACGTCGGTAATTCAACATGCTGCCCCCAACCGCCTCAGCATCATGATCAGGAACAACATGACGAAAAAGGATTCACGTATGAAAGGCTCTTTAGCCATCGTTCTCCTGGGTACGCTCCTTGTTGCAGGCACGAGCAATGCTTCGGATGTCATGCAGTTTCGTGGCCAAAGTGCACAGGGTTCCTACGACGAATCCGGCTTGCTCAAACAATGGCCTGAAGACGGTCTCAAACCGATGTGGGTCAACCCGGAACTGGGGGCAGGTTGGAGCAGTGTCACCAAAGTCAAAGACCGCCTGTATGTGAACTGTGAAGATGCAACGGATCGCAAAAAAGAACAGGTAATCTGCCTGGACCTGGATGGCAAGAAAATCTGGCAGACACAAACCGGTAACGCATGGGATAAATCCTATCCCGCTGCACGTTCAACCCCCACCTTCATCCCACAAGTCAAAACCGGTTCCCAAACCATTGACATGGTGGTCGTACTCACCGGTCAAGGTGAAGTCGCCTGCTTCAATGCCAAAGACGGTGCGCTGATCTGGAGCAAGGACATTGCCACCCCGTTCGGCGGTAAACCCGGACGCTGGGGCTATGCCGAATCACTGACTGCCCGTGACGGTTTGATCTTTGCAACACCCTGCGGCAACCAAGCCTCCGTCGTTGCCCTGCGCGCTTCCAATGGTGACATCGCCTGGCAGGCGCCTTCCAACGGTGATAACTGTGCCTACGTCTCGCCGATCCTTGATGGCAAGAAACTCATCCAACTCACATCGACCTACGTTTTCTGCATTGACACCGACAACGGCAAGATGCTCTGGAAGCACAGCTATGCCCAGGACGCAAGCGGGAAGTGGAAAGGCATCAACTGTAACACACCCCTGCTCAAAGACAATCAGCTTTTCGTCACCGCCGGATATAACCAGGGCGGTGTCATGTACGAAATCCTCCCAGCCAACAAGGGGCTAAAAGTCCTCTGGAAAACCGATGACCTTGACCCACACCACGGTGGTGCGGTGCAACTCAACGGCCGAATCTATGGCTCTAACTGGATCAACAACGGCAACGGCAACTGGCTGAGTGTCGATTGGAATACCGGCAAAACCATCTACGACACCAAGTGGGACAACCTCGGTAAAGGCTCAATCATCACCGCCGATGGCATGATCTATATCTACGAAGAAAAGCGTGGCACGATTGGCCTGGTCAAACCGACTGATCAATTCCAAGTCGTCAGCCAATTCCAGATTGATTTTGGCTCCAGAGAACACTGGTCCCATCCGGTCATCAGTGATGGCATCCTCTATGTCCGCCATGGTGATGCGCTCGCTGCGTATGACCTGAGAAGTAAGAAACGAACAGCCAGTAGAGAGTGACACAATGAACCCGCCCAATTCCGCCATACTATGCAAGTGTCAAATCTATCATCGTCTTGATGATGAAAAACTCACCCAAGTGATAACAGCCCTCAAGGATGCTGGGGTCCGCTTGCGGATCACGGAAGACCTCTGTCACGATGCGGTGCATCACCCGGAAAAATTCCGGGATGCAAACGTCTTCATCGGCTGTCATCATCGGACGCTTCAAGCACTCTGCGACTTTGCAGGTAAGTCCGATCAAGCGACGGTCTTTGACGTGAATCATGATGTCGAAAAACTGCTGGATACACTGACCGCGACACCCAGCGACCATCAAGACGCCTACTCGGAGGACACCGTCTGCCGCGATTGGATCGCCTGGTATCCCGTCATCGACAACAACCGATGCGTGGACTGTGGCAAGTGCGCAGACTTCTGCATGTTCGGTGTTTATGCCTTTGAGGAAAAGAAGGTCAAGGTCGTCAAGCCATCGGGTTGCAAGACCGACTGCCCGGCATGTGCGCGGATGTGCCCTGCCAACGCAATCATTTTCCCCAAGTCCACTGAAGCCAATATCAATGGCGCACTGGAGCTTGTCGTCAAACCCGACGCCAAGCAGAACGAATCATTACGAGCCAGACTCCAAGCCCGCAAAGCTTCAGCCCGACTCTTCAAGGAGGATGTGAAGTGAAGTGCGCGACCCTCACGGGAATTGCAACCGGCTGTTCGTTCAAGGTTCAGAAGAACCTTCTGCGCTTTGCCTTCAATGGACACAAAGCAGTCCGCTCATTTGAAAAACGGATCAAACAAAACAAGCCGTTCTTCCCGGCCTTCCTGATGCTCTCGGTCACCAACCGATGCAACCTTAAATGCAAGGGTTGCTGGGTCGAACAAACCAAACCCGCGCAGCAATTATCCCGTACACAAATCCAAGGCATCATCGACACCGCTGCCCGCTACAACTCGCGCTTCTTCGGTATCCTCGGCGGGGAACCCCTGTTGCACTCCGACTTGTATGATGTCTTTGAACAAAACTCCAAAGCGTTCTTCCTGCTCTTTACCAACGGCACGATTCTCGACGAATCCAACTGCAACAAGCTCGCCAAACTCGGCAATGTCAGCCCGCTGATCAGTATCGAAGGACTCGAAGACGAATCGCGCATCCGACGCGGGCGTGACGACACGTTCATGCGATCTGTCCGTGGCCTTGAAACCTTATCCAAAGCAGGTTTATTCACCGGTGCAGCAGCAAGTATCAACCAACGCAACTTCGATGAACTGGTCAGCCAGGACTACCTGCGGTTCCTCGAAGCCAAAGGGGCGCGATACATCTGGTACTACGTGTACCGCCCCAGTGGCGCCATGCCTGAAACGCAGAACGCACTGACCGAGCAGCAGATCATTGCATTAAGACAGTTCATTGTTGAACAGCGGACCCAATCCAAAATCATCATCGTTGACGCCTATTGGGATGCAAAAGGACATGCCGTCTGCCCCGGTGATATGGGCTTATCGCATCACATCGCTCCAAACGGCGCGGTGGAGTTCTGCCCCGTGGTTCAGTTCACCGGTCAATACATCAATGACGATGCAAGCAATCTTGAAAGTATCTTTCAGGACAATCCCCTGCTGCATCAGCTAAGAGCGTTCAGCAGCAAGGACGGGCGCAGCTGCGTGTACATGCAATCTCCCAGGGAGTTGGGCCGGTTTCTGCAAACGCATAACGCGTTGGATTCCTCAAACCGCGACGCCTTTGCCGAACTTCAAAGCTACCAATCCCTTCCCGGCCATGGCACGACCGGGAAGGAGATTCCCGAAAAGTCGTGGGCTTACCGCCTTGCCAAGAAGTATTACTTTTTCGGATTTGGTGCCTATGGTTAAGCAATGTGTCACAGAGCAGATGGTCCCCGGAGCGTTAAAACAACGGCTTGAAATCCGTAAGGCTGTTCGTGCGTACGTTGCAAAGCAAAAGCTCCAGCCCCCATTGCTTCTGGATTTCCTGCAGGAACATGCCCGCCAATGTCTGAGCAACCTGCAGTTGGATGATGCGCTTTTCAACTACACCCTGATCCAGTTGAATAATGCTTTGTGGGAAGATTATTTTGCACACATCCCAATTGATCAACGCCTGCTGCTTTTACCCGTCTGTTTGCGTGATCACAAACAATGCCACGCCCCCAGTGATGCGTTGGGTTTGATCTGTCAGCAATGTGGCATCTGCAACATACCCGACATTACAGCACAAGCCGAAGCGTTGGGGATGAGTGTGCTTGTTGCGGAGTCTTCATCGAGTGTCAGCCAATGGGTCAAGGACGGTGAGATACAAGGCATTATCGGCGTCTCCTGTCTGGACTCACTGGAAAAGGCATTCCCTTCCATGCTGCGTCATGCCGTCCCCGGCATTGCCATCCCGCTCAATGCTGATGGCTGTCAAGACACCGACTATGATCACGATGCATTGACAGATGCCATTCATATCGGGCAAGCCTCCCCCACCTATGCCAACCCAAGCCCGATGATCAAGCAACATATCGCCGAACTCTTCACACCTGCTCGTATCCAACCTTATCTCAATGCTTCAACACCTCACCTCAATCAATTCCAGGAACTGGTGATCAGCGCCCTCTGTGATGATGGCAAGCATTACCGCCCCATGATTACGCTTGGTCTGTACTGCTCCATCACGAATCAGCAAAACTTCCCGGAGTTTCTTGAGCCCATTGCCATCGCTGTGGAGTGTTTCCATAAGGCGTCACTGGTTCATGATGACATTGAAGATGATGACGATACCCGCTACGACAAACCGACCATGCACCAGCGCGTCGGCCTTCCCATAGCCTTGAATCTTGGGGATTTTCTGATTGGTGAAGGCTATCGCCTGCTCAGTCACCCCAGTATCCCGCAGGACATCCGCTCAGAACTGTATGCACAAGCTGCTCAAGCCCATTGTGAATTGGCGCTGGGACAGGCACAGGAGTTGGAGTGCTTGGGCAAAGCAACATCACTGGGCCAATGCCTGCAGACACACCAACTCAAAACCGCACCGGCTTTTCGTGTTGCCATGTATCTGGGGGCGATTGCGACTGGCAGATTCAACGAATATCAGCAAATACTCCATGCGCTAAGCGATGCGTTGGGAGTTGCCTATCAGTTGTATGATGATCTGGAAGACACAACGCCCAACCCTGCCTCAGCGGTGGACACCATCATGCAACTTGATGGACTAAGGCGAGAGGATGCCATCAAACGCATCTCCGATGTGTATGCGACCTATCAACGCAAGGCCTATGCTGCGTTGGAAGCGATCAACGAACCGGTTCTCAAAACATTCATGTACCGACTCTGTGGGAGGATTCTCAAAGATGTCTGACCGCATGAATTTTGGTTCCGCGTTTTTCCTTGCCTGTCGCAACGGTTTTGAATGTTTATCAGAAGAAGCTCAAAGCCAGATGCGTCAGTCGGTCATCAGTCATCAACACACAGACGGACTGTTCGTCGGTCGACATGACAGTGGTGATCTTTACTACACGTTCTTTGGTCTAATGCTATCCGCTGTCACCCATGCAAAAATCAACCTTGCTGCCTGTAAACAGTCAATCGCGCGTATTGATGTTTCCAGCCTGGATGTGGTGCATCGCTGTGTTTTGTTGCGTGTTCAAAGACTGCTCAAACTGTTAACGTTGCCCAAGGTCATGCGCTCAACAGCAGTGAAAAACCTCAACCTCAAAGCTGACCGACAAGAGCGAAAAATCATCGCATCACTAGCAACACTGCCTGCAGCAAGCTATCCGCAATCTGATCCGCAATCCCCCTACTCGCAGTTTTTACGGGTAACACTCCATGCTGACTTTGGCGTGACAATCCCGCATGTGGACCTGATGCGTTACCGCCTCGCATCGGGTCTCTACGCGAATTTGCCCGATGACACTGAATACGCGATCAATGCCACAGCATCCGCGATGTTTCTGATCGACAAAGCTCAGCGAGACATCACAGCCAAAGCACTTTGTAATCTGCAGGAACTGGACGGTTCATTCAAAGCTGTGCAACAGGCACCAACTGGCGATTTACTCACGACGGGAACAGCAACGTTTGCATTGAACCAAAGCCATCTTCAACCCAGCAGTTCCATCAAACCATATCTGCGGACCTGCATTCGAGATGATGGCCTTTTTGCTGCAACCGCCGATGATCCTACCGGTGATCTGGAATACACGGTCTATGCACTGATTGCGTTGGGAGGTTGTTCATGAACACTACCCTTCGTGAAATGCTACTAGCCAATCGTGGCTAAGATCAGTTCTTTGAAAGCAGTCTGTCGGACTCAGCAGTGTCGACAGCGGTCTCATGCGTGGCATTGGAGATTGCTGATGCCAAGGCCTATGCACATCCCATCCAGGCAGCAAAGGATTGGCTGCGTACTCATCAGAATGATGACGGTTTGTACGGCGATTCACCGAGTTCCCCCGCCAATCTCACTGCAACGTTCATGAGCTACATTGCGCTTTGCTCAGATGCCGTCAACAAAACAGTGCTTGAAAAAACGAAGCACTACCTGTTGTCACAGTTCGGTGATTTTTCGTTCCAATCCGTCAAAGCATGCTTTCTCAAAGCGTATGGGAAGGACCTGACCTTCTCCGTGCCGATCCTTGCAATGGCTACAGCAGCAGGCTTTTTTGCAGATGCGACTTCGGCGTGGCGCCAGATGCCTCAGTTCCCTTTTGAGTTGGCGTTGATGCCCGAACGCCTTTTCCATCTTCTGAATTTACCCGTGGTCAGCTACGCCATCCCTGCATTGGTTTGTGTCGGGATCGCCCAGAACACGCATGCACACACTGGGCTATTCAAGCTGTTTCGATCTGCCATCAAGCAACGTGCTTTGCGCGTCGTCACACGCAAACAACCCGAGAGTGGTGGCTTTCTGGAAGCAGCACCACTAACTGCGTTTTGCGCATTGTGTCTCTGCAAAGCTGGAATGGCGAATCATGCAGTAACGCAAAATGCCCTACGATTCCTATTGCAAACGCAACGTCCCAATGGTGCTTGGCCAATTGATCACGACCTGAGGCAGTGGGTCACCAGCTTGTCTTTGAGTGTTGTTTCTGAGAGCTTGTCCGACGAGGAAAAAGCTGCATATCGTCAACGCATCAAACAACAACAAACCACAGTCATCCATCCCTACACACGATCTCGCCCCGGTGGTTGGGGATGGACAACAAGATCAGGCAGTGTCCCGGATGCCGATGACACTGCTGCTGCAATCATCGCGATGCATGCCCTGGGTGAAACAGCAACGCCGTGTATCTGCGATGGGATTAACTGGTTATTGCGACTGCAAAATCGAGATGGTGGCATCCCGACATTCTGTCGTGGCTGGAGTAAATTGCCCTTCGATCAAAGTTGCCCCGACATTTCCGCCCATGTTTTCAGGGCTTTTTCGTTGTATGAGACGCAACTCACCCAATCATTGCAAAAGCAAGTGCGCAAAGCAAAAACGCGCATAGTGCAGTATCTTGAAAAAACACAGGCAACTGATGGCTCATTCACACCGCTATGGTTTGGAGATCAACTCGCTGCAGACAAACGCGCGCCGGTCTATGGCAGTGCCGTGGTACTCGAACATCTCTTCGGTGGTCAAGCATCCAACATCATCGAACGGACCAGACAATATCTCATAAACCAACAACACGCATCCGGTGGTTGGGGGTCATGGGATAACGACCATGATTATGTGATCTTTACCGCACGTTGTGTCCGCGCGTTAAAACCATTTGAAAACACCCGTGAAGCAGTCGCAAAAGGGATGGCATTTTTAGAACCCTATCTTGTTAATCCCGAGCTGATCCCTGACGAACCCATCGGTCTTTACTTTGCACACTTGTGGTATGACGAAAAAAGTTACACGCCAATATTCCTTGCTGGATGCTACGGAGGTTTATCATGCGTGTGAATATCCTGATCGGAATCTTACGCATCAGTTTCGTGCTCCTGGCAAGCATGGCAATGTGGTGTTATCTCACCTATCAAAGCCCAAGAGAAATAACGTATGCAAGTCCTATGCGCGACCAATCAGAGAACCGTGTTGTCAAGAAAAAAACAATTCAAATCGGCAAAGACTTCACCCGTTTCCAACCCGATTCCATCCTCAAACCGTTTGAAGGCAGTTGGCCCTGCTTTCGTGGTCAACAACGCGACAATGTCGTTAATAATGGTACAAAACTGGTACAAACATGGCATCAAGACGGCCCCAAGGTACTTTGGCGTCAATCTCTGGGTGAAGGCTACGCAGGCGCGATCATTGTTAATGAACGCGTCTATGTTCTGGACTACCTTGAAGACGAAGAAGCGGACGCGATTCGGTGTTTTGCATTACAAGATGGGACAGAACTCTGGCGACGGAGTTATCACAATCCACTCAGACGCAATCATGGCAAATCGCGCACCGTTCCAGCCTATGCCGAAAATGTCGTCGTCACGTTTGGACCAACCGCACAAGTCATGGCAGTTAATGCATGCACAGGCGACCTGCTATGGACTCTTGATGTCATCCAGCGTTTCGGTGGTGAGGTCCCGCAATGGTATGCCGGCCAATGCCCGTTGATTGATGACGGCAAAGTCATTCTGGGTGTCGGTGGTGATCATGTATTGATGGCAGGCATTGACCTGCATAACGGAAACGTGATATGGGAACTACCAAACGTAAACAATATCCGAATGTCACATGCTTCGGTATTGGCAACGAACTTTGTAGGTGTTGAACAGTATGTCTACGCGGGGCTTGGTGGCATTGCAGCTTGTAACACCAAAGGCAAACCTCTCTGGGAATGTAAGGATTGGAAGCCCGCAGTCTGGGCGCCAACGCCAGTGAAAGTTACAAACGACTTGCTATTTATGACTGCAGGATATGGTGCGGGCTCCGCATTGCTTCATGTCACCAAACAAGGTGATAAGTTCACTGCTTCGATTCAAAATCAATGGAAGCCAACTCAAGGCCCTGCGTCTGAACAGCAGACTCCCCTGGTCATCGACAACACCCTTTTTGTGATTCAGCCCAAAGATGCTGGCGCTTTACGCGGTCAATTGATTGCTGCAGATGTTCATACATTACCAACGGTCAAAGCCTCAACTGGTAAGCAGGCACGTTTTGGTCTGGGACCGTATCTCTATGCGGATCAAGCATTCTGGATTGCAGATGACGAAGGCGTGTTGCATGTTTACACGTATGAAAACCAGACATTCACTTATCGAGTACATCACAAAATTCTACCAGGCGTCGACGCATGGGGGCCGATTGCCTGCGCGAATGGGATGATGATTTTGCGCGACTCCAAATCCATGGTCTGCTTGAATCTGAAGAAGGAGACTCAGCCATGAATTTCTCCATGAAGCAAAAGGTCATTTTTGCTACAGGCATCTGCGGTTTACTACTGATGATCCTGTTTAACTTATTCCTTTGGTCTAAGACACCTGCCCCACCCCCACCACTTGACAAACCGACAATCCCCAATGACTTTTTGAAGAATCACACTATTGCATTCAACGGCATGATTTTCTCCACCGACCTAAAAAGTGATACCGTTCGTGCACATGACAAACAATCAGGTGATTTGATTTGGGAGTCCGAAGGCGAAGAGGGCTTCATCATACCAGGTGCAGCCTTCCCGTTATCGATCTCACCGGAAGGGAATCTCTGGGTTGGGAATGTTGGGTTAAAGCGACTTGAACAACTCGACCCACAAACCGGCCGTTTCATTGCATCATGGCAACCCCGCGAAGCATTTCGTGGCTGTTGCAATCCAGTTCGTTTTGCAGCCATGTCCAATGGCCGTTTTCTCACTATGGAAAAAGGGACACGGCAGGTTTGCATCTACAGTCCGTCTGGTGATCTGTTGCGCACGATCAGTAACACACTCTCAACTTCGGAAGATAATTTCCACCTCTATCAAACGGATCAAGCAGTACATATCTTTGATGCGGGAACATCTCAACGGCTGGAGGTTCCCTATGAATGACCGACGCAACTTCTTAAAACGCATCGGGCGACTGACATTATTCAGCGGCCTGACCATCGGTGGTGCTCATTTGGTCAATCAAAGCAAGTCCGAGTCGAAACGAAACGATGCGTGTAAACGTGATGGTTATTGCAGGCAATGTCCATTGCTTAAAAAGTGTGGCACCCCCATTGCGATTTCATTCAAAGAGGCTGCAAAATGAAACGTCGATTTTTCATAAATAGTATTCTGACGGGAATCATTGCTGCACCTTTCACACTGCTGCTACGAAAGTCTAGCGACGACAAAGTCACAAACAATACACTTTGGCAAATTGATCCTGACAAATGCACGCATTGCGGCAAATGCGTTACGGAATGCATCCTGCCTCATTCAGCAGTTAAGTGTGTGCATCAATATGCATCCTGTGGCTACTGTCTATTCTGCAGCGGTTATTATCAGGATAAACGAGCTAAATTCGACACGGCTGGTGAAAACCTGCGGTGCCCGACCGATGCCATCAGTCGAACCTACATTGAAGACCCATACTTCGAATACAAGATTGATGAAGAAAAATGCATTGCTTGTGCCAAGTGTGTCAAAGGCTGCGAAGCGTTTGGCAATGGTTCACTGTTTCTCCAAGTCCGACACAATATCTGTGTGAGCTGCAACCAGTGTCGCATTGCCAGTGTTTGCCCATCGGAAGCGTTCATCAAAGTCAGTCCTGACAAGCCTTATATCATTAAAACACTGCAGGAGGATGCAACGTGATTATCTCAATGGCATCATCCGCAAGATTTCCAGCGCCCGAATTCGAGAAGCATACGCTACCGTCAATGGGGCTTGAAGCGCTCATCCATGACACGACGCTATGGCGTGTCACGATGCTGGTCGTTTTCTTACTTATCAGCGGGATCTGCTTTCATCGTTTTCGATCACGTAAAGCAATGATTTTGGTATGTCTTGCAGGCCTCATCGTTTTTGGTTATCTATTTAAATCCTGCCCATGTCCAGTGGGAATGTTTCAGAATGTCGCAGACAGTGCTGTCAACGGGCATGCAATCTCCGTCGGATATTTATTACTTTTTGCCATCCCATTAGCCAGCGCCTTGATCTGGGGCAGACTGTTTTGTTCCGGGGCATGTCCGTTAGGCGCGGTTCAGGAATTACTGAGTTTAAAAACGCTAATAGTCCCCAACGCGTTGGATCGTGTTTTACGCATGTTGCCAATCATGGTGTTGATTGTCAGCAGTGTACTGGCTGCTTCAGGCGCAATTTACCCCCTTTGTTATCTTGATCCGTATCTGCCCCTATTCATACTGATTTTTACATTTCCGTTTGCCATTTTGTCCATCGTCTTTCTCTTGTTAGGCATGTTCGTTTCACGGCCGTTTTGTCGATATATTTGCCCATATGGCGCTTTGCTACGGTTCTTTTCTATCTTCGCTGCCAAACCACCCAGCATCACAAACGCTGACTGCATTAACTGCAAGCTATGTGAGCAAGGTTGTCCAAACAATGCGATCCTCCCACCCGAAGATCACGAAACAACTGATCTCCATCACACTGGGACACGGCGTCTGTCATTACTCGTCGCCTGCTTACCCATAGCACTCTTTGCAGGTGGACTTATTGGTCATATCGCTGCGCCCATGTTTGCTCAGTTACATCCAGATGTCAGTTTACTGGACGATGTGCAATCAAATCGTCAAACATCAGCGGCACGATCATTTGCGGTATCAGGCATGCCGTTATCAAATCTGCAAACCAGCGCATTGCGTGCCAATAACATCATGTCTATTGGTATGAGCATGGGGGGCGTCCTGCTGTCAGCATGTATCATGGCAGAACTCATCAGTGCATCAAGACGACGTGAGAATACCCATGCCTACAAAATAGACAGTGGCCTTTGCCTTTGTTGTGGACGTTGCTATCAAGCTTGCCCGTTGGAAAAGAAACATGTTCCAGGAAAGGTGGGACATGATCAATAAAAGACTTCAATCTGAATTGCACTTTGGGCAATGGGTTGTGATCTCATTCATCATCGTACTATCCACATTAATGCTGCATGATGCAAGCACAAGGGATGATGTGCTTAGTGCAAGTTACGCAAAATTAAAACAACTCAAATCAGCCAACCTTGATGATCCAGAGATCGCGCAAACGGCACGTGATCTGGACTACCTGTACCGGGCAACCTACTTTCAAACACAGGATCGACAATCCTATGGATTCATGTTGTTAGGAATTGCGTTTTTAACTTTATGTATGTTACTTGTTTTTGAACGCTACCTGTTTTCGCCAGAGCTTAAAGTACCACAAACCAATGATCGCTCATCAGAGCATGAACGCAAAGAACGACTCATCTATTCGGTCTGTGGTGTCGCCTTGCTGGTGTTGATCCTATTGATTGTGAAGTTCACTATATTTAACACATCCCATACAACGCACCAGGTCGCGAAGGCCCCACCAACGGCACTTGTTAGTAAACAACAGACGCCTGCTATACCTATCAATCGAAATATTGCTTTACAGGAAGCATCTAAACACTGGCCACAATTCAGAGGATCGATACTACCAAACCAAAATTCATTGCCTGTAAATTGGAACTTCAAAACAAAATGGCAAACCAATATTCCACTCCCTGGTTTTAACTCACCGGTTGTTTGGGGGGACCGTATATTTCTTGCAGGTGGCAATGAATCAAAGCGCAGTATTTATTGCTTTGATACCAAGGATGGCGTACTAGTTTGGCAAGCCTCCTGCTCAACCGCACCAGTCTATCCGGACTTGACAGAAGACACCGGCGTATCCGCGCCGACGCTCTGTGTTGACAATGCACGTGTCTACGGTATTTTTGCGACAGGTGAAATGATCTGTTGTGATCATGCAGGTAATATCCTCTGGCAAAGACAACTCCCAACACCTGACATTATGTACGGCTACGCTTCATCACCGTTACTACTCGGCGATCGACTCATCATTCAATACGATATCGAATCCAGCCAGACACTCTATGCTATTGATGTCTTGACCGGCAAAGATATCTGGAAATCGCAAAGACAAACGTCTGCTTCGTGGTCAACACCCATTGCCAAAATATCCGAAGAACATACAATCATTTTTACTGCAGGCAATCTCGCTGCGGAAGGAATCGATGCAGCGACCGGGAAAATACTATGGAAAAATGAAGAACTCGGTGGCGAAGTGGCAACCAGTGCCATTGTCCATCACAACGACTTCTTCTTCTCCAACACCGGAGCAATGACCGCAAAATTTACGGCAGACAAAGGTGAAATCAAATTCAAAAACGATTACGTCCCCGCTCCCGATGTGGCTTCACCTGTCTATATCAATAACTCGTTCCTGCTTTTTACCAGTGGTGGCAGTGTCATTGGTATAGACACGACAACTGGAAAGGAAAGCTTTGAACACAATTTCGACAATGGTTTCTATGCTTCGCCTGTTGTCGTTGCTGACAAAATCATCGCAGTCAATCTGGATGGTGAACTATTCCAACTCAATACATCGGAGCATTCGCTTGTTGTCGAAGGTCAGTATTCAATTGGCAAGAAGGTCGTTTCAATCCCTGCGTTACATCGTGGGAATATCATCGTCCGAACCGCTGATAATCAATTAATCTACCTGGAGAGTGTACCATGATTCATCCACTACTCCCCGCATTAATCGAGCTTCAGCAACAGGATGGATATCTGCGGCCTGAAGCGATCAACGAACTGAGCGTCAAGCTGAAGATTCCTGCCAATCAAATCTACAGCGTGGCGACGTTCTACCATGCTTTTCGTTTCAAGCCATCTGGTGAGCATCAGATTAAAGTTTGCATGGGAGCTGCTTGCTATGTGAAAGATGCTCAATCCGTATTCACTGCATTCTCAAAACACCTGAATCTTCAAGTTGATCAAGACACCTCAGAAGACGGACTTTTCACACTCAATAAAGTCGCTTGTCTTGGCTGCTGCATGCTGGCCGTTGCCGTCCAGATTGGCCAACATATTTTCGGACATGTCACTCCAAACGATGTACCAATGGTGATCAAAGATTATCTACGGCAGGTCAAAGAAGAGCATCAGGAAAACACAGATCATTTTTCAGATCAAGCACATGATTCTCAAATCAGAATCTGCCTGTGTTCATCGTGTAGAGCAGCTGGTAGTGCCAAGGTCTACCATGCATTCAAAAATGAAAAAGAGCACTTTGGCTTTGAGTATCAAATAAAAGAAGTCAGTTGTCATGGTCTTTCATACCGCGCTCCACTTGTCACAGTTATTAAAGATGGCATGAATTACCACTATGATCGTGTTCAACCACATCATTGCCGTTCCATCCTGTCTCAACATTTCATGCCTGTAAAAACCATTGACCGGGCTATGTGGAAAGGCCATGTATTTTTCGACACACTCTACAAACGTCAACAATGCGATCATTGCCTATCAACGGATAATACGTTGGATCCGATTATTGATCGTGTTCGTTTGATAACTAAAAACAGTGGCATCACACATCCTGAATCTCTTAGCGAATATCAAGAACATGGCGGTTTTGAAGCTTTTAACAAAGCTAGAACCATGCCGCCTAAAGCCATCATTGAATTGCTGCAAGAATCCAAACTTCGTGGTCGAGGCGGAGGCGGTTTCCCAACGGGTGATAAATGGCAATTGGCACATGAGGCATCGGGTAATGTTAAGTATGTTATCTGCAATGCCGATGAAGGAGATCCCGGCGCTTTTATGGATCGCATGTTGCTTGAATCCTTCCCCTACCGGGTTCTTGAAGGTATCCTCATTGCATCGCATTTTCTCAATGCAAACGCAGCCATTATCTATATCCGTGAGGAATACAGCCATGCCGTCAATGTACTGAAAAAAGCTATAAATCACCTTCGCACTAATATAATTTTTGATGCATTTGATACAAAATATGACATTGTTCTTTTCAAGGGTGCTGGCGCATTTATCTGTGGTGAAGAAACAGCCTTACTCGAGTCAGTAGAAGGCAAACGTGGTATCCCACGCAAACGGCCACCATTCCCTGTAAACAGTGGCCTAAATGGATACCCAACCCTGATTAATAATGTCGAAACCTTTGCCTGTATTCCCGTAATCCTGCAAGACAATGGTGAAGCATTCAACACGATCGGCACTCCCAGCTCTCATGGTACGAAAGCTTTCGCCTTAGCTGGAAAAGTTAGAAAAGGTGGCCTAATCGAAGTCCCCATTGGTATATCTATATCAGAAATTGTAGAAACATATGGAGGGGGTTCTGAAGAGGGACAGGAAATCAAAGCTGTCATGATAGGCGGGCCTTCAGGTGGCTGTATTCCCAAACATCGGTTTGACTTACCCGTTGACTACGAAACGCTTCAGCAAAGTGGTGCGATGATGGGATCAGGTGGCTTGATCGTTCTTGATGAACGTGATTGCATGGTGGATCTATCACTCTATTACTTGAGGTTTCTCAAAGATGAATCCTGTGGCAAATGCGTGCCATGCCGCGAAGGCATTATTCGACTTTGTGAATTAATGGAGCAACTGGTTTCTGTTCAAGCGAAGTCACCTGATCTTCTTGAACAAATCGAAACACTGGCAAGACATATCCAACAAGGCTCACTTTGCGCACTTGGACGAACTGCCCCGAACATGGTGCTTAGCGCACTTCAGGAATTCAAAGCAGAGTTCCATGCACACATGCAAGGATGTTGCCCTGCAGGGAAATGCTCTGACTTGACTGTATTTGAAGTAACAAAAAATTGCATCGGCTGTACCAGGTGTGCTCAAGTTTGTGCAGCAGACGCGATTGAATGCATCCCCCTTGAACACGCAAACATAATCCTTGAAAAGTGTATCAAGTGTGGCGCCTGTAGAACCGTTTGCACGCAACAAGCCATCAAAAACACGAGTACAGCGAACATGCCCTCACATCAGCAAATTGATTCAGAAAACTCTGAAACGTTAACACTCCGACATTACAATCCAACGGTTCATGTCAAGATCATTCAAGTCGATGGGGTGGATTACCCCTTTATTCAAGGCAAAAAACTACTTGAATATGCAAATGAGTATGATTGGACTATACCGACGCTATGTCACCTGAAAGATAAGAGCCAAAGTGCACATTGCATGGTTTGTGCAGTATGGGATGAGACACTGGGCCGATTCATCCCAGGTTGTGAGCAACTTGTCGAAAAAGGTCATATCTACTTCACTGAGAGTCCACGGGTAGTGCAGTTTAGACAGGAAGCACTCTCGTTAATGCTCAATCGCCACGACTTTAGTTGTAGGGATTGCTCTGTTAAAGGCAATTGCAGTTTCCTGAATCTGCTTGGTGAATACCGTGTAAAGAAAACAACTGCCCACCAGACATATCCAGATAAAGTTGATGGAAAATACATTTCGTTTGATGCTGGCAAATGCATCCTTTGTCACCGTTGTCTGGCAGTTTCCAATGAACAATTAACTATTCAGCACCGCGGGGATGAATCCTGTATCTCACCAACACCTGAATCATGGAATCATATTTCAAAGGCAACAGCGGTGGCGATCTCAGAAGTCTGCCCAACAGGCGCTTTAGGTCAAAGGATCCAATAAATGCTTCGAAATGGACTGATCATTCTGACAGCATTGCTGGGGGTAGTCTTCTTAGCTATTTTTGCAGTGACAGAACATGGGCCTTCACAGTCTGCAGATGATCATAGCACAGACAATTTCGGAACCATTCAACTCCTTACAACAGATCTTGGCAACCTTTCCACGTCAAAATTCGGTATCATCTGTGGAAACAGCAATGGCGAAATTCAGATTTTCGCCTCGGCATCTAAAAATACCAAATGCACAACTATCAAGCTTTCAAACAACCCAATCTCTGCATGCATACTAGAACACAATAACATTCTCTATGTAGGTGATGAATCTGGTATTTTTTACGCTTACGATCTGAATGCCGGTTTAAAGTGGTCGTATCAAACTGGCAATAAAATCATGGGGGCTGCCGTCATGGTTAATGACATGATTCTTGTTGGGTCATATGATCAGAAACTCTATGCTATTAATCCTGATGATGGCCAAATCGTTTACACCGTTTCATGTGGCAGTTATATCAATGGCACCCCCGCTCTTTCTGCCTCAGGTGATACCATATACCTGGGAAGTTGCGACGGGATGATTCGTCGGATTGATACGATAAGCGGTGAGATCACTGGCCAAATTGAATTATCATCTCCAATCCCAGCAAGTCCGATTCTCTACGATAACATCCTCTATGCGATCACCCATAACGGAACCTTGGTTGCGATCAGTACAGACCGGTTTGAAATACTTTACCAAAATAAGAATCCCGGGAGTTTTACAGCATCCCCGTATCCCAGTGGACAATATATTTTTCTAACCGATACACAAGGACATATTAATATCCATTCACGTCACGACGGTCAATTCATCGCTGTATTTGAAGACGAAATAGAAATGACACCCCTGCAGGCATCTCGAAGTAATCAGTACTATGCTGTCTCATCACATGGAAAGCTGGTTCAATACACCATGGTCAAAAATCATTGGCAACGTCAAATTCTTCACGATTTCAAAACAGACTGCCAGAGAAGCTGTATCCTGTTTAATCAAATATGCTTTATCACAGATGACAGTGGCGGCTTGTACTTTTATGAGGTTTCAAAATGAAACTCCAACTCAAAAATATTTCCAAAACATTTACACAAGCCAATGAAACAATCACTTTGTTTTCAGGACTGAACTTAGAAATCCAACAAGGGCAAGCCTGTGTACTGATGGGATCATCCGGCAGTGGCAAAACGACACTGCTGCGCATTATCAATGGCTTGGAGAAGCCAAATTCAGGAGAAATCCGGTTTGATGACTATTCATTATACGAACATGAAGACAATACCATTCGCGAATTCAGAAGCCAAGTCATTGGATTTGCAGACCAACAAGCATTAATGCTCCCACAACTCACAGCATTAGAGAATGTGCTACTGCCGACAATAGGTTGCAAGGGTGATTGGGTTACAGAAGCTCGTAAATTGCTTGATGACTTGGGACTGCGTCAACGTGCAGATTTCTTCCCGCATCAACTATCCGGTGGCGAGCGTCAGCGTGTCGCATGGGCGCGTGCCTTGATACGTCGTCCCAAGCTTCTATTACTTGACGAACCGACTTCTGCTTTGGACTCCAACCGAAGCCAATCTTTGCTTTCGCTGCT
>PAIY01000218.1 GCA_002704825.1 Phycisphaeraceae bacterium | reverse complement strand
TTTCGCGGCGTTGCGGGGGCGTTCTCGTCTCTTCCGGAGGACAATCCCACCAGCGAGATGACCCAGCTGCAGGAGCTGCGTTCCATGGAGCGCGCCCTGAAAAACCTCGTGGCCGCGTGGACGGCGCCCTACACGTGGTTTGCGCTTGGACCCACCGCCACGCCCGACTATGGAGCCCAGGAGTCGACCGAAGATCTCATCTATGAGACGCGAAGCGACTACTGCTGGGTCGTGATAGGCAACGGGAGCAAAGGAGGGGCAATGTGGGTCAGCGGCATCCGCACTGGACGCGTGATGCCAGTGCTCGGTCCGCCCTTGTACACGAGCGGGTACGAGGATGTGCCTGCGGGGCAGCGCGAGGACGGCCTCAACAAGCAGCTGCAAGCGACGCGCGAGCAAGCCGGCAAGACCACGGAGCAGCTCTACGCCGAAGCGCGCAAGCTCTACGAAACGGGCGACGACGCCAACAAGGCGCGGGCCGAGAGCATGTTTGCAGCTCTGGACATGCGCTGGACGTGGGCACGCGTGCGAGGCGGCGGCACGTTTCACCAGCTTCAGCAGCCCAAGTTTGGGGGATGGGCGAACAGCGAGGGCAAACAACCACCCTCCGATCAAAAAGGCAAGGGGGAGGCATTCCTCAAGGCGCAAGGGTACGTGAGAAGGGAGGGTCCGCTCTACGCAAAAGTCGTCCAGGATCCGTCCTCGCAGCACGACGATTTGCTCATGCTGACCGGTGGGCCTTGGTGGGGGGTCCAGAATGGCGCCGAGTGGCGAATCAACCACCTCATGATGGACGGTCGGATAAGCAACTTGAACAGGGAGGTGCGAGGCCTGGGCACCGACGACTCGTGTCTGGCCTTTCAGACGCGGCGGCTGTATGGCGCCAAGAACCCGCACAAGCCAGTGGAAAAGGAGGTCCCAGAGGAGGAATTGAAACGGGCGGCCGCAGAGGACACAGCCGAGTACGAGCGACTCAAGGCCAACTTTCTTCGCTACGTGATCGTTCCCGAGGAAGACGACGATCACCAACGCGAAGAAGCGGCTGCAGGTGCGGACTTTGCAGCATCGAGGCGGATTCGAAAAACCGAGAGGGCCAAGCAGCGAAAGATCGCAGCAGTGGAGGAGGAGTTGCGGCGCGTGAAGCAGGAGTATGCAGAGGTGCTCCAAAGGCTGCCGCTGGTGCACACCGCCGCCCCACCACCCTCCAAATTCTTTGGTTCCAAGGCAGACGAAAAGGAAGCCAAGGCCATGAAGAGCGCAGAGGCGTTGATCAAGTCGCGCAGCAAAAAAGGAAAAGAAGGATGGAAGCTGAGCGACGACATGCGGAGGTTCTTGGATTCGGAACGAGGCCGGGCATTCCTTGCCAGCGAGGAGAGCGCCGACTTTAAAGGGACACAGGTCTACGACGATTGGCTGGCCCAGAAGGCCACTGCCGAGGCAGAGGAAGCCAGCGCGGCAAAGGCCGAGGAAGAAAAGGCGGCGGAGGCGGAAGCGGCGTCGGCGGCCAAAAAGGCGGCCAGAAGGGCGGCGTTCGACGCCAAGCAGGATCTGGCCAAGGTGGCGGCGGCGGAGCAGGCCAGGGCGGAGGAGGAGGCGGCGGCGGCGGCGGCGGCGGCGAGGAGGGCCGAGGAGGAGGCGGCGGCGGCGGCGGCGGCGGAACAGGCCGGGGCGGAGGAGGCGGCGGCGGCGGCAAAGGCGGCGGCGGAACAGGCAAAAGCGGAGAAGGAGGCACAGTTCTGGGCGGAGCAGGATGCGAGAGAGCAGAACCCAGATTACAAAGAAGCGGAAAGACTGCGAAGTGTCATTGAAGATCTGGAGGACAGGCTGTTCGACTACCAAAAGCACGATCCGGACGATTCGGACGATCCGGACGACAAGGGTTGGCAGAAGGACTTTAGTCTCCCCCAGCCAAGCTACCTCTCCGGGTGCCTGGTCTTCATGCTTCGCGCGCTGTCGCTTCGCTTGACCGAACGGCGCCGCTACGACTACTGGCGCATGGAGCGCTGGGAGTTTGACTTTCACCAAGGCAACGAGGAGATCATGGACTACTTTGAGGCCAAGCGCGGCCGCACGGCCGGTCGCCGCACGGGCAGCAAGGACGACGGCCCAGCGTTTGCCGAGTGGGACCGCGTCGGCGACTTGGCGCCGTACGACGTTGGCGTTGAGATGTCGCTGTTTGTCAACGGCCTGATCCACAGGCCGGTGGAGACCTTCTTTGCCAACATTGCCAACGGACGCTTCTTCTCGTTCCCAGACCGGCTGATTCGCCTCTACGAGCTCGGCTTTGAGCACCGCTACTCGTCGCGCTCCGAGGCCGAGTACACGTGGATGCGCAGCGATTGCCTGACGCACCTCTACGCCATCAAGCGGTTGGTCGTGAAGATTGCCTACGCCCTGCACGGCCAAAACGCGCCGGCGAGCGAGGAGGCGCTCTGGTTTCGCACCGACGATCGGGGCTGGGAGCACTTGCCCACGGAGCACGTGCAGGTGGTCGCGCCGCTCGCCTCGGAGGATCCGCAAGCCGAGGAGGGCGTGCTGTTGGGGCGCATTCGAGCGCGCATCCAAGAGGAGGAGGGGGGAACGCCAGAGCCCTTTTCGCAGCGCGAGCAAGCGCTCATGGCCGAGCAGGGGTACGACTTTGTCGAGGGTGCGTGGGCGCGGATCCACGACACGGTGGACGAGGCAAACATTCGCGAGGAGTGGGTGCAGGCCGGCAAGTACGATCTTCGCGACGAGCCCGGCCAAAGGAAATGGGGTTGGCCAGATGAGAACAGGCCGCGGATCCGCGACCCGGCGACGGGGCAGGTTGGTCCGGCGGACGTGGCCGCCCGTGGCGTGCTGCCGCGCACGGGGTCCAAGTGGGCTTGGCAACGCGGCGCAAGGCAAAACTTGCAGCCGTACGACTGGGTGCACACGACTGGACGTCGCGGTGCATTGGGTCACGTGGGTGACCCAGCGAACAACTACGTCGTCCGCGCAGACGGAGACGACGAATGGCCATCGCGCGATGCGAGGATTGCGCTCTGGGGCCGCGCCTACAACTACGCGTACATTCCGCCAAAGGGCAAGGAGACGGATCCCGTGGAGCCCACCGACCGTTGGCAAAAGCAAGCACTCGGCTTTCCCGCCGTCGACGAGCGCTGCGGCAACCCGTCCGAATCGACCCACGCGTCAGACCCGATGCGGTTTGACGATCGGCTGATTCCCATCGACCCGGCCGATCCCGAGGGACCGACCTTTCAATCGCCGCCCGAGAAGAACGCCGCGCAGCGTCACTGCGCAGGAGCGCACGCGCCCGATTGGTGGTGGTTTCCCAATCGCTACGTCAAGCGCACGCGCCTCGAGGTTTGGTCGAATGTGTCTCGCACAAAGCCGTCGAAGCTCATGGTTCCCAAGAACAAAAGCTACAACCCCGGAGCGGCGGGCTACGGACAGCGCGAGTCGCACAAGGGCGCGCCGTCGGCGACCTTTGAGCAAACGCAGCGCGACGGCACCCGAATGCTCAAAATGGGAGCAAAGGGGTTTCCAAGCAACGAGAGCAACCGCGACAACCGCGCTCCAGCGGAAGGCGGGGGCGAGTCGCTCGGCAAACGCGCAAAGATCATCGACCCGGCGACGGTGCTGCGCGTGCGTTCGTGGGTGCGAGGCGACAACGCTCGACAGCTTCCGCCAGAGTACGACACGCCGAGCCATCCATTCTACTACGAACGCGAGAGCAGTCCGGAGCTCGACCAGCTCGCCGCCAACCAGGGCCGCCGCCGCGCTCTTCGACGGTTTCCGGGCACCACGCCGCTTCCCGAGGTGACCATCTCCGCACCAGCCAAGCCCTCCGAGGCCGGCGTGCCTGAGCGCTACTTGGCTACGGTCGTCATGGACTTGCGCTGGCGTCAAAAGTACATTACGCTCAACAGGTCCATCGAGGCGAGCGCCAAGAGGAAGGCTGCTGCACCCGAGGTGGACGAGGCAACTCGCAAACGCATGGTGGACATGGGCTGGTCCAAGGAGATTGGCTATCGCCCGGGGTACGGAATGTACGCCAAGCCTGCTAAAGAGTTCACGCAAGAGGAGACCGATGCGCGATCGCGTCGACAGTTTGCCGACAAGATGAAGGCGCTCCAAATCCGCAGCCCAGAGTACGAGGGATGGTTTCACACCAACAAGCATCCTCGCGTTGGCCCGCAATCGGCGGCGCGAACCGCCATCGAGGACCTGCTTGTAGGCCGCACGCCCAACACCGCTCTTGCAGAAGACGGATGGAGCGCGACCATGGGAGACCAAACCGTCGAAAGCAGCGACGACCGCAAAACCTTGCTCTCGAGCATTCGCGATCAGGGCATTGCGCCTGTTGGAGGCATCGTGGGTAGAGAAGACTCGTGGAATGCACAGAACCATATGCTCGACGAGTGGGGCAGAGGCATTTTTGGCGACCTCAAGCAGCAGCCGTACCTTCCGGAGCAGCTGCAGTCGGAGCCGCCGTCGCGCGTCGTTCAAGTGCACTTGGACAGCGTCGGTGATGCGTGGAAGGCGCTGCAACAAACCCTCGGAAAGGTTCCGGAGAGCGTGCGCGAGAAGCTTGCGTGCTCCGCCCTTTCCGAGGCGAGCCTTCCGAGAACGCCGAGCGCGTGGAAGCAGATCAACACCAACGCCGAGGGCTCCGAGATTTACGTTAGCCAGGCCGAACGCGTCCGCCGCGCCGCGCCCATTTACACGGGCAACTGCAACTCGCTGCCGGGTCAGCGCCTCGATCGCACTCGCGCGCGCGCGCTCGCGCAGGCGCACGACCTGCATCCGGAGTTTGACTGGCCGCCGCTGTGGGTGCCCAAGCAAAATCACCCGCTCTGGTTTGGCGTCGACAGCAAGGGCGCCCCCGGTGAGATTGACGACGACGTGCTCAATAGGCTCCTCGATGGGTGCACCTACGGCGGCAAGCCGATGACCGCCGACGACTGGGCTGCAGACAAGTCGCGAACGCCGTACCACGCTGCCACCATGGCGAGCGAGGACCTCGTCGGGCCCATGCAGGCACAGAAGAACCAGAACTCGTGGATGGCCAGGACCAAGTGCCTTGCGCAGCCGCTCGCGATGCTCTGGGACGTGCGCAACGCGAGCGGAGCGCGCGATGTGTGGACGTCCTTGGATCGCATTCGCGGAGGCGCCGACGTCTTTGTGCGCGACAGCGTAGGAAGCAAGGAGATGAACTCTGAAAAGCGCTACTCGCTCCTGGCGGGGAATTGGCACGAGATGGCGTGGTCGCCGCACACGCGCTGGCACGCGGAGCAAATCTGGGACGTCTGCGAGAGGTCCCTCGCGTGCCGGGATGAGATCAGGAGCATTTTGGAAGGCACTGGCTCCGACGATCCGCACCGCGAGGAGCTGGAAGCAGCGCAGGCGCTCTTTGAGAGGGAGGCGAATCTCTTCGAGGCGTGGAGCGGCAGCACGCTGCAACGGGCCGACCTCTGCGTGTGGGAGGTGGCCATCGACGTCGTGCACGCGTACGAGGGCATCGCCCCGCTCACCAGCGGCCAAAAGGCGCTGCGCAACGCTCGCGTGCCGATTGCCGAGTACGGCCTCAACAGCGCACAGCTGGGCCGGCACCTCTCCCCCGGCGAGCGCTACGTGTCCCACGTCGGCCGGAACCAACCGACGTGCTGGGACCCAGACGGCGAGGATTCCGAGCTGTACGCGGTCGACGAGGACGCGGGCTTTGGCGAGCTTGGCTACGGCGCGCGGGTCGGCGAGGGCCCGGCGGCGCGCAAACCGAGGCCGGGCCAGGCGGATGGCCGATTGGCGCAGGAGCGCGCGCACACGCTGGCGTGGTGGCGTTGGAAGTGGAACTTTGACAGCAAGCATGGCGACCAGTTCGTGGCCGGCTACGCCAAAAAGTTCAACCACAATGCGAGCTTGGCCATGGGCGGGTCCGATCCGTATGGCGTGGCCAACTTTTCCCAAGCGGCCCGGAAGACGATGCTCCAGTACGCGTCGCGCGAGATTGCTCGCAACGAGGCGCAATTCGGGCGCCAGCTGCAGCTCTCCGCGGGCGTCAAGGCGCAGACGGTCGAGGAGATGGAGCGCGAGGGCATCGATCCCAAGGGCAAGAACATGGGCATCCAGGACGAGCTGGCGCCGGGCGCCATCACGCGCAAGCAAGGGGAGGACGGGAGGAGCTTTGTGCGCGAGTACGACCAGGCCACCGGAAGCGGCGGCTTCTACGGAACGTGGTTTGTGCCCACGGGGAGCGACTCGCTCGAGTGGTCGAGGGGCGTGCGCCTCTTTCTCCGGCGCGACGAGTACGGCGACCTGTACTTGCCCCAGCACGTGGACCTGCAGTACCTGAAGCCCAAGAAAACCGAAGGCGGCGAGGAGGTCAAGTGGACGGAGGAACTGTTCTGGCGCGAGATCTTGCTGAGCATGGCGAGCGACGACGCGACCAAGGCGCGACTGCAGCAGAGCTCGGCGGAGCTGCTCACTCCCGGCGTTGCCAGGCGGGCCATCGAGGAGCAGCTCAAAACGAGGCCCTCGAAGTCCGCGATGACGGGCGGCGCGCGCAAGCAGTTTTACCCGGACGACTACTCAAGGGCAAACAAGGCCTACCTTCAAAAAACCTTGGACCCAACGACGTTTGAAAGCTACATGGCTCGCCGGCCAAAGCTCTTCAAGCTGGAAGTTGTGCCCGGAAGCTTTGACGCGTTTGGTCGCGTCCGCATCGGCAGCGCTCTCAGCGACGCCAAGATGACGGCGGTCTTCCCAATCTCGGTTCTGAAGGCCGCCATCAACTCCTCGACGCTGTACCTCTCCGACGAACTAAAGCAAGCGCTGCCCACAGACAGCCAAGCGGACGACGTGCGCAGGCAACTGCGCGGGCACTTTCAGAAAATCTTTGGAAACAGGCGCCGCGTCGGCGAGTTGGAGCCGGCGCACGAACAGGGTGCGCTACTTCCCGATGCCAGCGGCAGCATGCGAGACCAGACGGCGGACGCGGATCCGAGCGGGAATCAGGACGCGCAGTGGCCGACGCCGTGGGTTCAATCGCTCATTGATGGCGGAGAAGCGGGGTTGGCCGTGATGCGACGCTTGTCCGCCTTTTTCTGGCGAACGTCCATGCAGGCAATGGGCGTGAGAACCGACACCACCACTCACGGACCAATCAGGCAACGGTCGATTGCGCAGTACGTGATGCAAATGCCAAACCTTTGGATGAAAGGCAACGACGAGGCGGAACGCAGGACTGTGGAAAGCGGCGGCATTCCGACCAACCCGCTCAGGGCGCTTCGAAACGCTGAGGGCACCATTGCCGGCGTCTGGGGCGAGGCGGCGCTCAGCGTGGCCTACCCGGTCCTCGCCAGCACGGGCGAGCAGGCCGGCATGCTCGGCGGGCAGCGGATGGTCGACGTGTCCAACCCCGTGGTCAACACCCAGCAGCCCGGCTCCAGCAGCGCGTCGCACAGCGAGATGGTCGACGAGCTGAAGGTCTTTTACAAGCGGGCCGAGCTCGCCGAGGACAAGCGTCAGGCCACCAACCGGGCCATCATCGACTTTTTGGACGCCCTCAACGCGCGCACGCCTCTACAGGGTTGGAACGCCGAGTCCGCGGCCGCCGAATTGGAAAAGCTGACGCGGATGCCAGAGGGCGTGGCCATCGTCCCCAGCGGCATCGAGGATCGGACGGACGAGGCGGTGGAGGCCCTCCTGAGCAGCGGACGCGAGGCAGAGGCGGAGCAAGTGCGCAACGAGAGCGCGGCCGCTCTGGCGCAGCTTACCGAGTTGCTGCAGAGCGAGCCGCACGATGGCGTCGGCTCGCGTGAGGCGCAGCCGCCGTAGCAAAAGGTTTACTCACACGATTTTCAACACCAGTCTCGCAATCGGGCTCCCCGCGGCCTTTTGCCGCCCCAGTTCTATCCGCGCGCGCAGCGCGTCGTCCACGTCCACGTCGTCGCCGCGCAGCGCCGTCACCAGCCGCAGCTGCAGCACGTCGCCCACGCGCGGAAAGACGAGGCTCGCCTGCGCCACGGGCCCGTGCTCCCCCCGCGCCATTGCCACCTTGGTCGCGCCCGCGCGCTTTTGCACGCGCACGTCGGCCACCACGCGCACGCCCGCGGCCAAGCCCACCCACGGCAGCTGGTCGCCGTCGCCCTGCTCCTTGCGCACCACGCGGTAGAGCCGCCCCGCGCCGTCCTCGTAGTGGCCCTTGCCAAACTCCGAGTAGCCCGTGGCCGTCGGGTCGGCGTGCGCCATGCGCGCGCGGCCGCGGCAGATGCCGCTCGCGCGCAGCACGCCCTCGTCCTCGGGCCGCAGGAAGCTGTAGGGCGGGTTGCCGATGAGCGTCTTGAGGCGCGGCCAGACGCTCCGCTGGCCGGCGATGCGCAGGAAGAAGCGGCGCTGCTCCTCGGGCGGCAGCAGCGCCCAAAAGGCGTCGCGCACCTGCGCGTCGCCGGGGATGGGCGTGTTGGGCGGCGCCGAGGCCACGACGCTCTGCTCGACCTGCGCGGCCACGGCGTCGGTCAGGTGCGCGATGGCGCCGCGCAGCGTCGACACATCCGCGTACGGCCGCGGGTAGCCGGCGCCGCTCATGGCGCTTCCTGCCCTTGCAGACGGCGCGGTTGCGGAAATCACTCTTCCGGCGAATTGCCAGGCTCGGGCTCGGGTGCCGCACTGGGCGCCTCCGCCGGGCTCGCGGCAATCCGCAGAGCGTCGGACGCTCGCCGGGCGGCGAGGGCGCTGGCGATTCCAAACACAAAGTTGGGCGCCACCGCGTTGATCTTGGGCAGCTTGATCTGGTTGAGGATGAGCAACCGCGCCAGCGCCCTGACGTCTTGCTCGCAGTATTCCTGCAGCAGCGCGCGCTCGCCCTCCTTCCACCAGCTTATAGCCTGCAGCCCGTCGGCCGTCTTGGTCGCGAGGCCGTTGATCTGCAGCAGGTGGTCCAGCTTGAACCACACACCGGTGTGGTCGCGCAGGCGCGCAAAGGCGTCGTGCACCTTGAACAGGTGCTTCTCCGTGCGGCGGCGATCGCAGTGCTTGTACATGACCGGATGGTCAAAGCCGAGCGAGTTGTAGCCGACGATGAGCTCAGCGCTGTCAAACGCCTCCAGCAGCTCGCGAAACGGACCGACCCCCTCGTCGTCCTGGTCGCGCCAGAGCGTGACCATCGGCGCGGCCTCGACGGCGGCGGCGGCGTCCATCTCGCTGCCGCCCAGCAGCACGTCGCTCGGGAGCACCAGATAGCTCAGGCAGCTGACCTCGAGGTTGCGCACCTGCTCCTCGCGGTCAAACCCGGGCATGTTCTTGATGACGTCCTGGGTCTCAATGTCCCATACCACAACGGACATGGTGCCGCTGGACTCGCCGCTTGCGCGCGCGCACGCGCCGGCAGCGCCACGCTAGCTAGCGCGCGCGCCGCGCTTGCGGATTGCAAAGGCGAGACGAGAAAAACCCCGCGCCGGAATGTCCATCGACCGCTTCGGCGACGCCTCGGAGGCGCACCGCCGCGCCGTGGCGGAGCGCATGGCCGAGGTCGTCGCCGACGTCCGCGTGGACGCGTATCTAGAGGAGAAGACTTCGGAGAGCGATCGCCAAAAGGTGGCGACCGACGTCCTCGTCGAGTGGGAGCGCCTAGGTCTCGTGCGCGCAGAGGGCGACGAGGAGCCGATCATCTGGGAGTCCGTGCGCAAGGAGCTGATCAAGTATGTGCAGGCGCTGAACACCATGCACGCGATGCTCGAGGAGTTCAACGACCGCATGATCGAGCAGAAAAACGACACGGTCTTCATCCGCGTTGCCGAGGACGCGGGGCTTGCCGACGCGGACTCGGTGCTGAGTCCGTTTCAGCGCCTGAACGAGTTCACGCGCCGGTCGTTGCCAAATGCGCTTGTGCACAACCCCGAGGTTGCAAAGCTGCAGCTGCTCGCCCCCGACGACACCGAGGAGGAGGTGGACGAGGGCGGCGAAATTGGCGACTCGGACGAGGACGAGGAGAGCGGCAGCGAGGGCGACGACGACGACATTCGTTCGGAGAGCGAGGAGCACGACGACCCCTCGGAAGAGGAGGACGACGAGGACGAGGACGAGCCGGCCAAGAAGCAAAAGTGCGAGGCATAAGTGAACCGGGAGCGGTGCGTAGCATAGAGAGGTGGGACGCGAATAACCATACACGATGCTTCCGCTCCTGTCCCTCCGCCACACGGCCACCGGCGCCGAGCGCACCGGCGAGGCCAACGTGTCCGACGCAGAGGTGCCGCCCGAGAAGCCGCCCAAGACGTGCGGCTGCGACGGCGTGCTGCCCGACCCGAGGGGGCAGGAGGAGGCGGAGCCCGAGATGCAGACCGAGGAAGCCATCCACCGCCGGAGGCGACGAGTTGGTCCGACGGTCGTGGTTGTGCCGCAGCGGCCGCCGAGGTGGCACTGGGGGTGGCGGCCGTGGTTGTGGGGGTGGTACTAATAATCCGTGTTCGCTAAAAACCGCCAGCACGCACACGCGCACCACCACCACTGCTAGCAGCCGCATGAACTGCTCCGCGTGGGTGGCGGGGCTGGACGCCGGCCACCTCGGCCGTCTGCACGAAATGGGACGTGCCGCGCCGGGCTGGCGCGTCTACTCGCAGAGCTACCAAGACGGCCTGTTGGGACGCATCTTCGATCGCTTCGGCACGGCCAACAAGCAGTTTGTCGAGTTTGGGCTGGGCTACACGAGCGCCGATGCGCTGACGGACGCGGCCATGGACGCGCTGCAGCTGAACACGCGCATGCTGGCGCGGCACCGCGGCTGGAGCGGCGTCTACTTTGACGCGCTGGTCGAGGCGCCGGCGTTTGGCGTGCGGCGCGCGCTGCTCACGCGCGATTCGATTGTCAACGCCTTCGACGAGGCGAGCGTTCCCGCCGACGTGGACTATGTGAGCATCGACGTCGACAGCATCGACGCGTGGCTGCTGCTCGGTCTGCTCGAACGCGTCCGAGTGCGCCCGCGCGTGATCAGCCTCGAGTACAATGGCAACTTTCTGGCGAGCGACGCGGTGACAATGAACGCGACGTGGGTGCCGTGGAAGGGCCGCTCGCTGCACGGCGCGAGCGCCAAGGCGCTCGTGGACATTGGCGCGCGGTTTGGGTATCGGCTGCTCTACCTGATGAGCTACTTTGACCTCTTCCTGATTCGCGAGGACGTGCTGGCGTCCCGGTGCGCGC
>PAIY01000217.1 GCA_002704825.1 Phycisphaeraceae bacterium | reverse complement strand
TTATGGGACGGAAAAACTTCCGCCCTCATAGTTACTAGTTGCCGATAGGCCCAAAAACGACGAGCGCTTTTTCCGAAAAAAGTGAAAAAAGTCAAAGTCACCTGGCTTTTACCTGTCAGCCACATGGCTGCCACATGGCAAACACATGTCAGCCATGTGGCAAACGCGTGACAGGTCAATCGATATATACGACCCGACATTGCTTCGTCATGATCGTGAATCGCCGCATGGATGCGGTGCAGTGAACAGTCATGGAGGACACGCATGTCGAACAAACACGCCAAAGAAATTTTTCGTCAGTACTCAGGAGCATTGGAAACCTGGCAGATCAGGTTAGCCTTCGGTCGCATCAAGCGATTCAAATTGCCACCACACACGTGGGATGACGTGATGCAGGATTTGGCGATTCTGCTCTGGTCATTTGAGTTTGATCCGGAAAAAGCAGGCGAAACGAAGGTCGAAACGATTCTGACCCGCATGATGGACAATCACATTCGCATGCTACGTCGTTGCTATGCCAGACATCAAACCATGCTCGAACGCTTGGAGGAGATGTTGAAAATGTGTCAGCCCGAACCGCCGATTCCCGATGATCTGGCTACTTATTCGGAGTTGCATGAGACGATTGCCAGTTTGCCAGAATTTCAGCAGGAAATCTGCAAAGCCCTGATGCATGGTGACAGCATCCAAGCCATTGCTGACGACACGGGTCGAGCCCGGGGAACCATTCAATTCCACATGCAGTGCATCGGGCAGGTGCTGACCGACAAGGGATTTGATCTGGGCTTTGAGCAAGGCGCATAAAAAAACCCGGCGATTAACCGGGTTCGTGCAATCACTCGTTGGAAACAACGTGCATTTACCTTGCAGTAAATGTGCTACCGCGTTGTCCCTTGAGATTCATGCGTGTGAGCTTGCCAGCCTTGGCCAGTTTGGCGAGTGTGTTACTGGCCATGCCGCTTCGCCCTTCCTTGATCCAATGTTCATTGACTTGAGCTGTAGTGCATTCGGGATTGGCCTGCACGAAAGCCAGCACCGATTCATCACCAGTCAGTGCGTAGCCACCACGGCCACGCCTTGTTGGTTGAATAGATGGTTGATTGACCTTAGCCGGACGGCCACGACGTGGCTGAGCTGGCATCGATTCAATATTCATTCCCAGTTGTTGGAATGTCGAATCAATCGCTTCAATAGCCTGAACATGATCTGCACGTTCAGCTTGAAGCTTGCCAACGAGATTAAGCAATTCAGTTGAGGTTGCGGTTTGAGACATCGTAAAAAAACTCCAAAAAGAAAAAGTTAAACCTGAGCATGCTGCAACAACATTGACGCAACATGGCAGGCAATGTTTGGATAATTAAGTGTTTTGCAAGTCGAAAAAAAGTTCCTCGGAAAAGTCATCATGGCATTCAACCGTGATCCAGTCGAGTAAGTGATAACCAATGCGATCATTGACAATCACATCATGCATGCCACAATCGCAGGAAAGACGATCAAGCATAATCCTCTGAATTCGCCGACGAAGCGTGCGAACGGACTGAACCGCCGAGGGTTGAGAAACCTGTGGACCGAGTCGGTTAGCCAATACATCGCTGCTGATACATACGAAGCGGTCTTGAGCATTTTTATCTTTGAGAATATTCAGGATGCTCCAGGCATAGCCCTTCTCACCGGCCAATGCAATCGTCTCATCGCAGAGTTCAAAGCGCGTGGGATAAACAGACAGCACGCCACCTGCGAATGGTTTCATCTGCCCGGAGATAATGGGTTCGGAAAGCAAGCGCTGGCGTCGGAACTTCCGGAGGACGTCACGTATGACGTAGAGCAACGTCCGGCCCGTTGCGGGAAACGGTTTGGAGATACTACCATCAACCCCCAACTCGCTAAGTTCCACCATCAAGTCAACACAATATTGGTGTTGGCCCGTCATCAATATGACAGGAACGCGCCGTTGCGTGCGTGCACGGATCTGCTTGAGTAGATTGGCCCCGTAATCTGGTGAACCCTCACCGCCTGGACGCGAAGGTATCTTCAAGTCCAACAGGATCAAGTCGTATTCGTGGGAGGCCAGTAGCTCATTGGCTTCCTGCTGGTTCGTCGCCCAGTCGCTAGCACACCCCAGCGAAGCAAGGCAGTCATCAATTGTTTGAGTTTTAATCTGCTTGTCATCTTCAACGACGAGAATACGCATTCGTCGCATGCCCTTTCCGCTCACATATTGGAAGGGTGATCATACTATCGTCCCGGAAATGAGACGGAACCACCATGAGCAAAAAACTAATCCTTCAGGCTAGCCCCCCAGCCTGAGCTTTACTACTAAACCGATAGGAACCTGGTGGGATAAGAAGACAATTGTTTCAAACATTTATCTTTTCCTCCACTATCGGTAACAACAATGTGGGCCTTGACTCATCGATAATTGCTTTCAATTGATGAGTCCTTCCCAAACATGTCCGAATCACGATCCATGATCGGGATAACGATCAAAACACTGCAACAAACCGCTGTGTCGCTACAGTTTTCACTCGCTGATATACATCGCCACCACGGTCAGACTGTAGGCAGACAGAATCTGCGACATGCCGCCTTCCCCATCTTTCCGTTTAATAGTGATGGGTTTAATGGACAGCGGAGCGTTCCAAAATTGTTCTTGCCCATTAATCGTGCTAATTGGAACCCATAAACTGTTGTTTTCCTTACCATCACTCAATGAACCATCAATCGTACGAATATCGGCTTTGTAGGCGGTGTCCCAAGGGAGATTGACAGTTAAATTTTTACCGCCGCGATTAAGAATCAGCCATGTACGCTGAACAGTATTTTCCAAAACAGCCGCAGCGACGACCGGGATATTATCATGACCTAGAATAGTCATATCGAGAATCTGCCCACCATTGACAACTACAGGATATGTAGTCTTAGCTTGACGGATCAACGTAGCCAAATAGCTAAAAATTTGAATATTAGGGCTAGCGCACCATTCTTTGTTGATGATATGAAACATACGAAAGCCAGGCGGCCCCATGATGCTGTGATAGTGCATCATCTCCCATATGGCAGGATCATTGAGCGCACCAATGATGTAACCTGAAATCATCAATCCCTGCATTGTCGAATCAGCCAGCTTGCCAAAGTATTCTTCCGCAGCGTCATATTTTCGAACACGCCCTGGCATCAACTCATGAAATGCAGCGTTATACTCGGTGAGCCAAATGGGTATGCTGCCATATTCCTGCCGGCTGAGTTGAGCAGCAGCCTGCATATAAACACCAGGATATGCGAGCGTAAAGCTCTGCCACTGGTCAGGCCTATACGGCCGCAAGCGTTTAGCACCAACACCATAGCTATGCAAAACCAAGGCATCAAAGTACTTTTGATCAGGCATCAGCAATTTGTTCCAAGTATTACCACGGCTGTCGGCTGTACCAGCTTCTTGCTGACTTTCCGCAAGTTGCATGACATTAACACCGCTTCCTACAACCGCAATTTTAGCTTCAGGGAAAAGTTGGCGGATTCTTTTCATCACCGGACGACAGGCATCGACATAATCGCTGCCTGTCGGAAAACGCCTACGAAACGCACCGCCGCTGCACTCATTTCCCATTTCCACATAGTTACAGGAAATTCCTTTAGCCTTGAGGTGTTCGAAAAATTTGATATTGCTTTCGACACTAAGGGTGACAGGATTCGGTATCCAAATCGGCTCTACGCCCACATCTTTGCACAGCCTTGAAAAGTTTTCGGCACTAAATGTTCCCGATGGAAAACGAGCGATGCGCCGCTTGGCTGCCATATACATATCATGCCAACTCTGAGGACCGTATTGAAGTAGTATGTTATCATCGACGTATTGGCCCGTTTTCCAATCAAACAGCGAACCAGAGGTCCCTCCGGGATAGCGTAGTGACGTGAGATTCGACAGACGGATGATTTGGCGCAATCCCACATCATCATAGGGCATATCTCCGCGAATGGCATTATTGTTGATACCAACAATCATCGGGTTGACCGGCGTACCAGGCCCAAGCGTCAAGACCGTTTCACCTTGGACATGCTCCAACTGAACAAGCATTATGGTCACAAAACAACACAGTTGAAAAAAACGCATAAACAAACCTTTCCAAAAAATTGCGAGTGATTACTGCTTGGGCCTACCAAACCAAAAGTACTGGCCCTCAATATCCGTACTGTTGATAGCCGCGAGCAAAGCAATGTCACTTGCAATTTTCGGAGCGCTGTGGATATCGACATAGAGGGTATTAACATTACCACTGTGCCTCAGCGAAGCTGTGATGATATTGAAATTCTGTGTGCCATTGTCGCACTTACAACCTGCTCCGTGGTCGTCAATGATCGCCATGGCCTTACTGGGTATGATGACATCATCGGGTTTCTTCCAACTGCTTTCGCTAGTTTGATTCAAAGTGCCGTTGAGAGCGTAGCCTCGCCACAATCCGTTGATGCCGTTATAGGATTTGGTCCAGGCGGGGCACTCGTACATCGTGCCATAGAAGAATGTGTTGTCGGCCAAAGTGTTAGATTGATTAGGATTGGTCCACTTGAAGAGACAATGCTTGTTCCAATACTTAGATCCGGCCTGGTAACTGTAAGGCCAGACACGTTTGAAGTCCTGTGCATACCCAGTCAACGCGATGCCGAGTTGCCGAGTGTTATTCAGACACTTAGCCGACCAAGCCGATTCACGTGCCTTACTCAATGCAGGCATCAGAATGGCAATCAGCAGACTAATGATACTGATAACGACCAACAACTCAATAAGTGTAAAAGCTTTTGTATTGGAATATAATTTCATGAAAGTACCTTTCTCATACGACTTATCAATGTCAATTAATCACGTTTTTTCAGCTTCAGTAACATTAAGCAGCGTGGTGGTACCGACATACCAGAAAAAGGCTTATCTTCATTACACACAGTTCTGCTCAATTGGATGGGGTGGTCGTCCAATGTGTTGATGGAATCGAGATTCGGGGCCGTAAGAATTGTTTTCTCGGCAAGAGTGTATTCCTGCGAGCCAACCAAGTGGACAGACATGTCACGTGACGTGTCGGCCATGCGATTATTCAACAGCAGGTAGAGTGATTTACCTTCATCGGCAATGACAGCAGCACTGGTAAAACTAGAATCCTTCTGTTGCCAATCCGTGCCCGAACCGGTCATATGCGTGAAGACAACGTCCGAGCCATAGGGCACACCTGCAAAGAGTTTGAACATGTCAGCCGGTCCAGTGGTGTAATACCTGTCCCTGCTCTTATCCTGCCAAATCAGTCCCCAAGCCGCCCCGCCGTCAAGACAGTGATAGCTCATTGCACCGATTGCTGGATTTTGGAGCATCAGTAGAATCCACTCACCGGTGCTCAAGCAACTATTGAGCGTTCGGCCCTGATACCAGGAATCCCTCCAGTTTTTCGTTTTCACGCCGCCGGATCCCGGCCAGATGCCATGCTCAGAAAGATATAGCTTAATACCAGGATTGCTGCAACGAGCAATATCCGCGGTCATCGTCTGAATATAAGGCATCAGTGCTTTGGGCGCCATACCTCGGTAGTAGGGATGGAATGTGAGATACCTAATGTCTGGTGCCAGTGATGCAAGCACCTTACGGTGCCAATTCATCCAAGTTTTAGCCTTGCTTGGTTTCCACGGCGACGATGCCGCCTGTGCAGCGAAAACAGCATCGGGCACAACGCTACGGACCGCCTCAATCCATTGGCGACAGCGTTTGATGTACTCGTCCACATCAACGGCTTCTTTACCCCAGTCCATTTCATTGCCTAGCTCCCAAATTGCCGGCATCATTGGCTCTTTCATACCGCATGCGACGCGTTTTTTACCCCAAGCGGTATCAGGCCCTCCAGTGAAGAACTCGGCTAAATCGCGAGCATTTTCAGGTGTATCTCGGGCAATGTTGAGCACCCAGACAAACTCGGCCGAGGGATGCAGTCTACGGATATTAGATACCCATTCAGCAGGACCATAGAGCACCTTAAACTTGGACCAAACGATGTGCTGTACCTGACGCTGATCGACAGAGCCGATTGCATCCTTCCAGATCAGATAGCTCGACGCCGTGCCAGACATCCGATCCATCGTCAGAGGAATGCTCGCCAGTGCCCTGAGGTAACTTTCCTTGACAGGTAAATTCGTGCTGCCGGCAGGTGTCGGAATACGAGTGATCCTCAAACCATGATTAGTGGTAACCCAACTATCGTTGTATCCGAACAGACGCGAGGAATAGACGTTTATTTTCTTTGTCGGGTCGATCGTGATGGCAATTGGTAGAGACGTTGTCGATCCGGTGGCACGGTTGTCCTCAATAGTGATTCCATCATACTCGTGGCCCGCACCGCCTTCGGCAGCAGTGGCAACGACCGTTGCAAAAGGAACAAACCACAAGGCCATAACGGTAAGTAAAGTAACGAATGTGATTTTCATAAATTGTGACTTCATTTATTAACAGAATTAGTCAAATGCTCTGCGAGTCTCATCTAATCGTTCAATACATGCCCCAGAAGGGGTTATCCGAGAGTTTCATGCCATCGACGATGGCGTTGGGACCAGTACCGACGGGAATTTCCGCGACAGGCATGGTACTGGCGTGAGAATCTGCGAACAGAACGTTGACAGCATCCTTGTGTCTCAGTTTGCCCGATCCTGTCAGCATGCGGACAGCAAAGTTGGTTGTCGAAAGCATTTGAAGTTTGCCATATTCAGTTTCCATGTCATCAGCAATTGCCGCTTCTTTACTCGGATGTAGAAAATCAACCGTCTTCTTAAATACACGAGCCTGCTTGTCATACCATTGGGTCGAAGAAGAAGTCAGAGAATTGGTTCGCCCACCGCCAGCTGCCAAATGCACATTCATGCCATAGCCTCGTAATGCATCATTTTTCTGAGTATTGGTGTTTTCCAGCAAGTTGTTGTAGCCGCGATCCCAGTTGGGGCATATAAATGGACTACTACCTGACAGAATCTTGTTGTGATACAAAACACGTTCGGCACTTCCGATACCCAGAGTATCAGGCGACTTGCCAGTCATATGAGCGTACAATTCGGTTGAATCCCAGAATTTGTCATGATTTCCGGTCCACACACCTTGGCCACCGCAAAAATAATCCTGGCCCCATCCTCGAACACCAGGTGCGGGCCAATAACTCTTAAAATCACTGGAATAGATTGCCAGGATTTGGCCAATCTGTCGCTGATTAACTAGGCACCTGACAGTGCCAGCGGCTTGGCGAGCTGAAGCCAAAGCGGGCAACAGGATAGCCACTAAGATCGAAACAATGCTGATAACGACCAGTAACTCAATGAGCGTAAAAGCATGGCTGCGAAGAGTGGATACAGGATAACGTAAACATGTCATGAGACAGCTCCATGGAGAGAATTGATATTAGTTGTCAGAATTGCCGAAATCGACTTGTAAACTAGACATTGAGCCGTTTGACGCTTTGCCTTTCATGCAATCTCGGCATGATCTGCGAAATTCGCTGTGCAGTCGGCCCCTTAGGGTCAATAAGTCGTCTTAACTGCAAGGCAGCGTGACGACAGATATTTTCCAGTCCCATGTCAACAATGGTAATAGACGGCTCGGTGACGGAAAATGCCAACATGTCTGCCCCCATGCCTATAATGGATAAATCATCAGGCAATTTTAGCCTCATAGTCTTGGCAGCTTTGTAAATACCCAGGGTTAATCCATTGCCTATGCCCACGCAAGCTGTCAATTCCGGGTGTTCGGAGAGCAGTTGCGTGGCAGCGATCGCTCCGTCGTGCCAAGGCTCCTCAGGATTCAGGTGTGTAGCGTTCGTATCCACACGCGGCAGGTCCGCCAGCTTCAGCCCATATTCATCCAACACCATGGCAGCACCACTAAAAACGTCATGCATAGTCAACGTATCTGCCGTAGAACCAATAATACCGATGCGACGATGCCCAGCCTGTAATAAATGACCGAAGAGCATCCGGCCCGTTTCCAAGCCATCGGTGACGACAGCACTCATGTCCAGCCCTTCCATTGCAATCGTCGCCTGAATGCAGGGAACACCCTTGGCGGCAAACGCGCGCAATGCTTCGGCATACCGACTAGTCGCAGGAGGCAAAATGATCGCTCCAGCCAAAGATTGAGTATCTAGGCTCAACAGCATTTCCATCTGTTGATCAAAATCGGTATCTGCAGCATGGATCATCAACCGGTATGGCAAAGTATCACTGGCTGATCGCAGGCCGGTTCTGATACCACGGACGACTGCCGGCATCGTTGGTAGTTGCAGACTACCAACCACCAAGGCTATGTCACGTTTTTTAATCCTTGGATCAGCCACGAACACTCCGCGGCGCGGTTGGGAGTCGAGTACCCCCTCTGCGGTGAGTGTGTTAATCGCCTGCTGGACGATGCCCAAACTCACGCCCAGATTATTACTGATTTTGCGCATCGAAGGTAGTCGATAGCCCGGAGCCAACTTGCCAGTACGAACTTTGGTACGCAAATCGTTTCGTATCTGCTCGATCAGCGGCTCGTCACTGGCAGCTTGAATAGTCAGGGGATTATTGATCATGATCTATTCTATGACAGATTAGTCCAAGGTCAAGTATTTGAAGATATTTTCCCTTGCGCACAACTGTAGATTAACACGATCTGCCATAATACAATATTGCCGTTTGCCATTCATACACACCTGAACTCCCAAAACTCTTGAATTCAAGCCCTGAAAACTCAAGCCACAACCGTCGATTCCCCACTGGCGTATTGCTCAGCCAATTGACATGCCGTCGACGTGACGATTTTGACCAAGCGGGATTGCAATGCCTGGCTGGTCGTGTGCAAAACGTAACCGCCAATCACGGCCAACACTTCATGGCCAGGCGAGAAAATCGGTGCAACCACCCGAAACCAATGTGAAAGCTCCGGCCCTGACACGGCATAGCCATCACGACGAATTGAAGCCAAGTACGAATCGAATCTTCGCCGCGATCCCCAGATCGACTTGCCGAGTGGCTCAAACGGGTAGGTTTGATCGAAAAGGAAAGCCTCCTGTTCATCCGCATTGGCCAAAAAAACCAACGGGCTGATATGGCAATAAGGCTCAATGACAAGATTTCGCGGCCGAATTACACGCCCCGGTGCTTTGGCATTACATCGCAATCTCTGGTATGTGATGGCCTGCTCCCATTCAAGAAACACGAGGTTAGCGGAGGAAATCCTGGCGTGGGCCCTGGTCATCCATTTCGCAGCCAGGGATAACAAGTGCCGGTCTTCCTCGAGACAATTAAGCTCACGAATGCCCTGCCCCAGCATGAAGCGTAATGGTTTATTCCTTCGAACAAGCAAACCTTCGCTTTCCAACGTAAGGACGAGTTTGTGACAGGTATTGGATTTAATGTCCAAAGCGGCAGCGATCTGCGCAACACTCCGGCCGTCCTCAATACCAGCCACCGCATAGAGAATCGCTATAGCTCGCTGAACCGATTGAATAGATTGCGTTTTAGCCATGGAATAATATTCCAAAATTTCTGTGATTAAATCAACTCAAAATATTGTCACCATGTTCACCACTGTCTACATTAAACCATTTGTTCCCGGAAGACGACCGATGTGAAACCATCTGCGAACCCCACACCGTCAGTAGCAGACACAATTGAATTCTGCCGACAGGAAGCCTTGAGGCAACCCACGGGACAACCGACCGAGGTAATGCAAGAGAACTATTTAATGAATACACCATCAATCAAACTCAATTGCCGCCAGGCGGTAGGAAAGCTCTCGATCATTGGCTCTGAAGGCCCAGTGCAAGACGGCAATGTGCGCGTCACACTCCAAAAACACGCTTTTCATTTTGGATGCAACGCCTTCGGCTGGAACAAGACAAACCGCTTACGCCACACCCATGCACAGTCCGGTGCATCGGATGGCGATCAACTCGAAAGCGATGTCATGCGAATCCGTCGCCGCATCAAGAAACATGCTGAGGCATATGACCTGCGAACACGGGGTGATGACTGGGAGTACGTGCAACGGTTTCTAGAACTGTTCAACTTTGCGGTGGTTCCGTTTTATGAAAACGCAGTGCAACCCAACAGTGATACTTTCCGATTGCATCGTGCCAGCCAGATCGCAGCTTGGGCCAAGCACAACGGCATGACCGTCAAGGGACATCCGCTGTTGTTTCACCACAAAGGCTGGCTGCCAGACTGGATGCTGCAACTGAATGAACAAGAGTACTGGGAGACAATGGAGCAGCGATACAAAACACTTCTTGAACACTTCGGCCACAAGCTTGCGTACTGGGACTTTATCAACGAACCCATGGGGCACCCGACACCTGCTCCCAACGTTTCGGAATCAGTCTGCCGAGCCCACGAACTTGCGCGGCGTTACACCAACTGCCACGGTCTCACACTTAATTTCAGTCAGACGGAAGTTGCCCGCGCCCCATGGCATCCTCAGACATTCAAAATGATTGACGAAATATTGGATCGCGGCGTACGTCCCGATGTGCTGGGCGTCCAAGCCCATCTCGGCCGCATCACCGAACAGGGTTGGGACCAGTTCTGCTCGACTATCGAAAAGTTCAAATCCTACGGTCTCCCAATACACATCACCGAATCCACCCTCTCCTCAGGCAACGATCTGCCCCAGGAACTAAGCGAACAAAAACAGGCACAGGATCTCGAAAAATTCTACACGTACCTATTCGCACAGCCACTGGTTAAAGCGGTCATCTGGTGGGACCTGACCGATCGCCACAGCTTCTGCCTAATCGGCGGCTTGTTGCGCCACGACCTTTCCCCCAAGCCCGCCTTCCAAAGCCTTCGCCGACTCGTGTACGAGACGTGGCATACAGACGAAACAATGAAAATCATCAATGGGCAGGCGTCTTTCACTGGTTACACAGGCCGATATGACGCGTGTATTGAATTGCCCAACGGCCTGAGTTTACTGCGGTCCTTTGATCTTAACCCTCAGGACGATCAGGTCATTGAACTAGATATCAGGCCCGCGCACACGTTGTAGTCGCAAATGGATACATTGACGCAGCGGCCTCCCTCCCGCAAATCAAACCTCGGTTTTCGATGACATCACACCAGGAACCGAGATTGAAAAGTTAAACACTGGCAGAATCTCAATAATACAACCGCAAACAAATTTGACATAATACAAGTTTTTGCCTAAAAGTTCAATAAATACGCTAATTTCTGGTTTTTTCGATGATTTTCTTGACATTCCTACAATCTGTCATATGATAGATTGTGCCCATCCGACACCTTTCTGTTCAATAATCGGAGAATAGCACAAACACTTAGGGAGCTTGTATCAGACAAACCAGCTCCATCGACAGTGACCGTATCAACAAGTTTGATGCTTTTCTGGGCTAACTCCGAAGCATTCATTTGCTGATGTGTTGTACAAATCCGACCATCGATCGGCCAACTCAGAAATATTCTGTGTAACTATTTTGACCAGTTTCGCTGATACAGAGAATACGAACGATTAGCTCCAGGCATAGCCACGGAACTTTAAAACAAATTGCATCCAAACCGACACCCGCCGCACCATTCATGACGGATACGGTTATCGGCGTCCAATTTTCCATTCATCTGGCATCTTCGGAGATATCGACATGCTGCCTATTTCAAATCGTCTGTACCTTCTGCTACTGACCGGTTCCATCCTTGGATTTATCTTAATTGGTTCGAGTCAGGCCGCTGACACTCCTACCCAGACTTTTTCCGAAGGCAGCCCGCTTCAGATCACTGCTGACACAACTGTCATTCGCAGCGCCTCAGATGCGTTGATCATGGGCTTTAATACACCTTGGCATGCCATCCAAGGACATGGTGCGGGCGACGACGGTCTATGGGACACCACCAATCACCAGATTTACCCCACAGTCCTCGATTGCATCAAACAAAATTTTCACGGTGCCACATTTCGCTACCCTGGTGGTACCGTCAGTAACTATTTTTTTTGGAAACAGTCCATTGGACCACTTAATTCTCGCACCGCCCAGTACATCCCGAACTGGGGCACCAGCATGGTGCCAGATTTCGGGTTCAACGAATTCATGGGCCTTGTCGAACAAGCTGGCGGGCAGTCCATTTTGGTGATTAACATGGAATCCGCCACCGCCGCGCAAGACGCAGCAGACTGGGTGGAATACTGCAATGCTCCCAACGACGGCTCCAACCCCGGCGGTGGTACCGATTGGGCAGCTCTCCGTGCCGCTCATGGACACGCGCCCCCCTACAATGTCAAATTCTGGGAACTTGGCAACGAACTGGACCATGGTTCATCCGGATGGAATGTGGGAAATTACATCACCGCCTGCAATAGCGTCATCACAGCAATGCGAAACATTGACTCGACAATCCGTATCGCTCCATTCGCATCCACCGAAGACTTTGTCCAAAATCCCACCACATGGTATGACTGGCACCGTGCCATTCTCGCCAACAGCACACTCAAAACGATGATCAGCGGCATGGTGCTGCATACCTATTACGACGGCTACAACGTAGCCAACACCGATCATGTTCACGCCAAAATTCTCGTCGATGATCTGGACGGCCTGCCCATGTGGGCCACCGAACATGCCAAGTGGCCCAATCCCATCGAAAATCAGACCGTGTGGCCTAAGACATCCAGTATTCTTGGTGCGATCTCCAGCGCTGACATGCTGCTAGCCTACAGCCACCACGGCAACGTCGAACTGGCCTTACTCCACGCTCTTGGAGGCACCGGGCCATGGCGTCCCTTCAATGCTGTCGATACACAAACCGGCACCTATAGCAGTGACCTGGCCGTCCGTCCGATCATTCATGCCTTGGGGCTGATAAATAAATATCTGCCCAATAAAGCTGTTCTCAACACGGTGATGACAACCCCCAACGCGCCCAGTTACAGCGGTGGCTACGACGTCCGAGCTATCGTATTGCGTGACGCCGACAGCCAAGGCTTTTCCATTCCGGCCGTCAATCGCTGCTACAATATCAACTACAGTGCTCATACCACCGTGCCGGACTTGGCTGCGGGTAATTACGTGGCGCTTCGCGAAACAGTAGGAGGATACGATGATGGATCGGCAGGCGTAATCCGCGATTTCTTTAATATCAAAGTATCCACTGATAGTACCAACGGCCTATTCACTTTTCCCCTGCCCAAGCTCTGTGTCAGCGTCCTCACACCTGTCGGTTCGAACCTTCTGCTTACTCCAGACCTGGAGGCCGATACCAACAGCGATGGTGTGCCGGACAACTGGTCCAAGCGCACTCCCAGTGGTACAAGTGCCACATTCACCCTACTCGCCAGTGACGCCCTGGACGGCTCGCACTGCGTCCAAATCGTCCGCACCGGCGGCACCAGCCCGATCTCGCTGGTCCAAGGTGCCGGCAACGACGACCTTAAAGCCACTGGCTACGTTGGCCTGCACACCAACGACTACTACATCGCCACCGCCTGCGCCAAAGCCGGCAGCCTCGACAGTAACGGCGCAGCACTCAAAATTCAGCTCTTTGAAAAGAACAACTCCAACCAAAACGTCTATGCTGGCGGATTAACCTCCAACAACATCACCGGCACCACCGACCATTGGGTAACCCTCACCTCACCAATCTTCCGTCCTGCGGACAATATCGACGCCAATTGCACCTTCAATTACATGGAAGTGATGCCCCAGCTTCTTTCAACCACCGGCACAGTCAACTTCGATTCTGTCTGCCTTCTCCATCTGCCCAACCGGCTACTCAATGCCAGCTTTGAAACCGATAGCGATGCCAACGGCACACCTGACAATTGGGACAAGCGCACCGCCAGCGGCGTCACCGGCTCCGTGAGCATGCAATCTGGCGAACCGGAACATGGCTCGTCCTACATACGTCTAACCAAAACCGATAGCACCACCGGGGCATTGAGCGTCGCCCAATCCTCATGGAACAATAGTGAGTTGGGCACCGACGGTTTCGTCGCAAGCCACACTCGCCAAACCTTCATAGCCACTGGCTTTTTCAAACCCACCAATCTCGACAGTCATGGAGCGAGACTGCGCGTGCAGATCTTCGAAAAAAAGCCCGACAACAGTATTGTCTATTTGACCAGTCTTTACTCCGACCCGATTACCGGCACCAACACAGCATGGACTAAACTCACCATCTCAGCCTTTGTTCCCAACGACTACATCGATGCCGGTTGTACCCTAGCCAAGCTCGAAGTGATCGTCCAAAACACCTCGACCACCGGCTATGTTGACGTTGATGATGTGAATCTTTATCTGAAACCTTGATTCATATTGTCACAATTTTGATTTATTGCATAAATCTATCTATTTCAAATCGCAACGTTGTCACTGTTAACTGAGCAGTAATAGAAAACCGGGAATATTAAGCAATCCACTGATTCAATTACATGCTTATCTGTAAAATCAACCAATTCCCTCACATACGTTTTGGTCAACTTGTTTCCACCACTGCTGCATGTCGACAACCTGCGCCGTATCCATAGCCCGATCGATACCAAAGCATGTAACGGCAGCGTTAATACCATCGGACATCGTAGCCAACGGAGCGGCACCTTCAAGCATGCTGTCACATAAATGTCGTCCCATGGCATCATCACCACCGCCATGATTACCACCAGCACCTGTATAGACCATGCGCGGCACGTCCCATCCCACACGTTGCGTTTCAATTCTTCCCATCCGTAAATCTGCACGCAGTGCGCCTTCAGTGCCGACCATGTACAACCGTCGTTCGGGAATACCGGCCATACAATTGGTATGAAAGACCGCTCGAACATGATTCTGGTACTCAAGAATCGCCACCTGATTATCAATGATGTCCTTGTCATCATGAAACGGGGATTGCATGTTGTCCTGCGGCCAATCTCCAAAAGCTTTTCGTCCCGTTGGACTTGGACCTATGCGCTGGATGTGATGCGCGTTATTTGGCACAAAGAAATTCAGCCCCCCAAAACTGGCAACGCGATAGACACGACTGCCAATAAGCCAATTGGCGATATCAATGTCGTGACAGCATTTTTCCAATAGGTGTGTCCCAGCAATGGCACGCCTACAACGCCAATCCTGGTGAATGAAACCACCGTGATTGAATCCTAGAGTTTCGTTAAACTCAAAACTCAGCATGTCACCGATAACGCCTTCATCAATCAATTGCTTGATCCGCCTATACATCCAAGCATGACGCAAGACCAAACCAAAGTAAAACTGACGTTCGGTGCGTTGCATGGCGTTGCGCATCGCCAAGCAATCTTCCAGCGTGGTAGCCAGCGGCTTTTCGCAGAAAACGTGTTTACCTGCTTCCATTGCGGTAATGGCGTGTCGAGCATGATGGGCATTAGGTGAACCGATTATCACCCAGTCTATGTCTTGGGCAGCACATAGGGATTCTTCGCTGTCATAGGTCTGTGCTTCATCGCAATTAAATCGCTGGTGATAATCATTGATTGCTTGAGGATTCGGATCGTATAGGCCACGAATCGTAAGTCGATTACTCAGCTTAAGGGTATGTTGCATCACGCAAGCGGCCCGGCTCCCGCAACCGATGATCCCAATGCCGACTATGACGTCAGAGCGTTTATTGGTTAGTGTGGTATTCATAACTCAAAAGGATATAATGTTCTTTTCGTGGTAAAAATAACATTTTCGCTGTAATATTTATCATTTTCGATGAACAATCGCCCTATTTCATCCCCAATCGCCATCCAGCGTCTTAATCCATACGCAGTGAAGCTGTCCCGGCCGCACAATTTTTACGCGGGCTACCAAACGAATGAATTCGCTTTGCCCAATAATATTCTGATGTTCCACAATCGAATTGCTTTTGATAACCACAGTGGATCAGCACATAATCGCTATGTCTTGATTGTGCCGATCCAAACTGATGGACAAGTGATCGTGGACCATACGATTTTCGATCTCAGGCCAGGTATGGTACTTCTAATCCATCCCTGGCAACTTCACCGTTACGCGAACTTTCAATCTGAGACTGTCAGTTGGCTATTCATCACGTTCGACATCGCTCCATCAGATCGTCTTAACTGCTTGCGGAACAAACCTGCCAAACTCAACACGATGACGCTCATCAATCTGCTGGAACAGACTTGCAGACACTATGCCAAACTTAACCACCACCAGACCAATACGATCAATCTGCTTCGTCTGGATCTGGCCATTTTCCTGCAACGTCTCGTACTCCAGTATGAGACAACGTCACACTTACACACCGCCCCGCAAATATCACCACTCATCAGCCAGGTTGGCCAGCTAGTTGTATCCACAATGAACCAGCCGATTTCCGTTACCCAATTAGCTGAGGAGTTGGCCATCTCCCCAAGCCACCTACGCAATCGCTTTCGCCAGGAATATCACATTGGCGTCCTGCAATACATCCACCAACTTAAAATGCTCCATGCCATGCGTTTGCTATGCACCACCGAGCTAACAATCAGTCAAATTGCTCAACATTGTGGTTTTAATTCACTATTTTCTTTCAGTCGTGTTTTCAAGCGCCACGCTAACATTAGCCCACGAGCATACCGATTGCTGAACCGCTGAATTAGTTCATCGTTTTTTCAGTGCCGAATTCGGTGCCAAGAAAACCGCCCCGGTGCAGAAATGGTGCCAAATCTCAGTCTGGGATAGGCGTGGAAGTGCGCACGCAAAATGGTCCCAGTTTGAATAGTTGACGCGCACGCAAAAGAGGCCCACCCAGCAGGCCGACTCGAGAGTATGGGCA
>PAIY01000216.1 GCA_002704825.1 Phycisphaeraceae bacterium | reverse complement strand
ATGCTGCTGTCATCTGAATCCTCCTTGATTCGATGACAACATTATATCAGAAAATAAATCTCGTGACGACACTGCTTAGAGGATTGAAAAATATTTTCTGTCGCAGTTGATTGAGTATAGTGTAAAGTCTATAGTTGTATAGATAAAACACTGTCAATCTTTTGAAAGGGTTGGTCATGTTGGCTGGAAACCGGACTCGAAAAGTTTTAAACATTAACCATAAAGGGTTTACACTGATCGAGCTCTTGGTGGTGATTTCGATTGTCAGTATCCTGATATCGATTCTCCTGCCTGCATTACGTTCGGCAAGGGAGTCAGCTAAGGGATTAACATGCGTTAATAATCTGCGTCAATTGGGCATTGCGATGGCTGGTTATTTGTCTCAGAGTGACAATGTGATTGTCATTTCAAGCAGTTCAGCTGATGGTGGCGGGCAGTTTAACGGTTCATGGGATCGACGATTAGCACCTTTGCTCAACATCCAGGTGTCCATGCCTTCGGTGCCAACTTTGGATCGCAAATACACCAGTTTGCTTCAATGTCCCAATGATGCTTTGGTGACGCATTACGGCGATCTGGGGCGAGGTATTCGTTCATACGCAGCCATTTGTTATGACCCCAACATCACCTCACGTGTTAACGATGGCGTGGTGGGCAAGCAACTGGTTGGGGGGGCAGCCAGTCCCATTTCAAGTGTCCGCATAGAGCAAGTGCTTCGGCCCAGCAAGAGTGTGAGTATCTATGACTACCACAAGCAAAACAGTGTCGCAGGGTTGTTGAGTATGCAATGGGACTACAACTATTCAGTCTCAAATGGCTATCAAGGTAATCCGCCCTCAGGTTGGGAGTACGGCATGTCGGGAACGAAGGTGATGGCGTATCACAATAAGGCGGTCTCCTGGCTTTATAATGACGCGCACGTCAAGCTTGAAGAAGTATCCCGTATGTCCACTACGGACTTTACGAATTACAAATGGGCCAGAAGGTAACGTTTTGCAAAAACAAGTCACAACCAAACACGACGAGATCACCCAACTTCTCGAAGCACGTATCGAACAGGGACTCTATCTCAAAGGGACACTGCCCGGCGAGCAATCCCTGGCTGATGAATTAGGTGTCAGCTATCTGACGGTTCGTAAAGCAACACGTCAGTTGGTCGATCATGGCCTTCTCACACGTTTGTCCAATGGGCGTTTGGCTGCAAAGCCCCATGAAAATAGTGGGCAACGCTCGCTGCAAATTGGCATTCTTGTGCCGATGTTCCCCGGTCATAGCATGAGTAAATGGGTTGCGGATCTCAACCGCGTTGTCAATGAGCAGAATGGTTCGCTGCGTTTGATCAGCTACACCACCGAATCGGACCCACGCATTTTCGAAGCACTTGATGCTGATCTTGATGGCCTGTTCTTCATCTATGGCCACGAGCCGAGTCTGCTACTTAAAAATCTGTTGATCAAGCATCGCAAGCGATTGGTTTCACTTTGGTTTGATTTGACGCAACTTGGGATTCCAAGCATCGAGAATGCACCAACACGTTTTGTCAGTAAAGCTGTCAAGCATCTCAAAGATCTCGGACATCAACGCGTGGATTTTTTGGACGTCTCGGCACCGGATAACTCAGTTGCCCGGGATCGTGTTCTCTATTGGCGTCAAGCGCTGGAACACTACGATCTTCAAGGTGAGTTGTTTCACAAGTTCGACTATTACCTTGGCGGGTCGGCACTCAATGCGCGACAATTGACATTGGACTTGCATGCACAAGGTAAACTCAAGGATGTCACCGCTGTGGTTTGTTCCACAACGGATATGGCATTTGGCATGCAGCGTGCCTGTCATGAGTTGGGTTTAACCGTTGGCAAGGATATTTCCGTAGCTGGATTTGGTGAGATGTATACCGCAAAATTGTCGGTCCCTTCAATCACTGCCATTGAGCCTGCGCCGTGTGTCCCGTTGCTCGAACAAGGGCTCCAATGGATTATGACCAACGGCAAAGATTGGGATCGACTGTTGTTAATCAGCAGTTTGGATGTGGAGTTGTTTATCGGTGAGTCCACCGGACCACCACCGCAAGCTTGATATATTTGTTTTTTTTCCGAGTTGTTAGAAGACAGGAGCTTCCTCGTGTTGCGCGATTATTTTGCTTTGATTGTATTGATGGCGACCGCCAGTTTGAATGCTGCGACGATTCACGTTAACAATGTCACCGGTCAGGATGATGCAGACGGTCAATCACCCAAGACCGCGGTGGCAACGTTCAAGCATGCGGTCGATTTGCTGCATCCGGGGGATACACTCGACATTGCCAACACCGGCAAGCCATACCGGCAACGACTGCTCATCACCCGTGAAATCGGTACACCTGAACATCCTTTGGTCATTGAAGGCAATCAAGCTGTATTGACTGGCATGGTTCAGCTTAAACCCGAAAATTGGCAAGCACATGCCGACGGCGTGTTCGCCTATCCCGTAGGGAAGATGTCAAGCAATCTCAGGCCAATGATGATGGCAGGTGATGCGTTGGTTAATACTGTTAAAACCCCAGCGGAGTTATCAACCAATACCTGCTGCTGGCACGAGGATCAACTGCTCTACAAGCCTGAAAATAAACAACTGCTTCAAACAGATCAGTTGCAGGCTTCGTTGATCGACTCAGGCGTCGCAGTGCAGAATGCAAGCTACGTCACCATCCGCAATCTCATCAGCGAATATCATCCCAATGACGGTTTTAACTTCCATGCAAACGTGCGTGGCATCATTCTGGAAAATGTCATCGGCCGGTACAACGGGGATGACGGTTGCTCCATCCATGAAGACGGCCAACTCTTTGTCCGCAACGCATGGTTCCATCATAATCGCTTCGGCATCGAAGACGTTAACGCTTCGTCATCCACCTATCAACACATTCTCTGTGAAGACAATGAAGTCGGTGTGCACTTTGCAGGGGGCAATCATCAACTCACCGATTCAATTCTTCGCAATAACCTTAACCATCAACTACGCATCAGTCGTGGGCGACCCTCTATGTACCTTGGTGAGGACGAATCACCATTTGTTTTCGATAGTCAATGCATCGCGCGAAACGTTCAACTCCAGGGCGGGCAGCATGGCTTGACCATGTTCCGTCGTGCCAAAGTTTTTTTCATCAACGGCATGATTCAGGATTCAGAAATCGGCATCCTGCAAATGGACAACAGTAACCTGACCTTACGCAACAGCGTTGTTCACAATTGCTCGCAGACGCTTATCAAACTTTTAAATGCTACGTTTGCTGGGGATCGGAACATGTACAGTGATGGTCGATTGCTCCGTGATAACAAGGCAATGGATTTGCCGACATGGCGTGAGCAAACCGGTGCCGATAGCCACACACTTCGCGCTCAGCCTGTGCTTGAACCGGGCAAACCCATGCTCAAATCCCAACCAACCGATGGCATCACGATCGGCCCGACCCATTTTTATGGCTTGCCTTTGCATGAGCAGCAGACCCAACGATTATCCGATGACTTTCGCAAACTCCAAGGCATGATTGATAATGCGATTCAAAGCAAAGCAACACATCTGAGAATCCCTGCGGGAACCTATCGCGTGGGACAGTGCTTGATGATCGAGAGGGCGACTAATCTGAGCATTGATGCAAGTGGTGTGAAGCTGATCATGACTGAGTTCAAGCCGTTCTTGAAGGTCCATAAAACTTCTGGACTCACGTTGTCAGGCTTGTCGGTGGATTACGATCCATTGCCTTTTACACAGGGTGTGGTCACAGCGATTTCAGAACAAGGTTCCTTTGAGATGCAACTGGATGCAGGATATCCAGCAATAGATGTGCTGGGAGAACGATTGCATGTTCATGTTTACGATCCCAAGACACGCTATTGGAAAGCGGATGTCTACGACATGTATCCCAAGTCCGTTCGAAGTTTGGGCAATGGGAAATTGCTGATCGAGATGGATTGGCATGAGGAAAATCTTGCGTTGGGGGACTTGATTGCCATCGATTCGCGCTCCAGTTCAGGGATGTATGTCACGCGATGTGATGGGGAGAATACGTTTCGTGATATCACCATATACAGTTCACCGGGCTTGGCGGTGTGTGGCAGGGAATGTAGTGCGGCACAGCGTTTTGAAAACGTCCGCATCACGCGTGGCCAACGTCCAGCTGCTGCGACAAGTGATCGGCTGATGTCCGGCAGTGCCGATGGGATTAACTTCGCATACTGTCGTGTCGGTCCGGTGTTGGAGAACTGTGAATTTTCATTCATGGGCGATGACGCCTTAAACGTACACGGCGCACTATTGCCTGTGATGGCTACACCTGATCCGAACACGGTGGTGATCGCCCGACTCTACAACAACGATGCCGTCGCATACATGATCAAGCCCGGTGACACCATGCGGGTCATGCAGCGTGACACCTTTGCCATGCTCAAACAGGTTAAGGTTTTGAGCATCCAAGCCGTGGAAGATCAGAGTCGATATCCGCTTGATTTTGATGCAATGAAAAAGACGTTTTTTACATCAACGCTCAGTCGGACCAATAGTCGCAACTACACGCTTTTTGAAGTGACCATCGACCAGGAGCATGGCACATCACCCATGCAGAACGTAGTGGACTTCCCCGCATTTAACTGTCCGGGTTACGTTGTCCGTAACAACTATTTCCATGACCACCGTGCACGCGGCCTACGGTTGATGGGTAATGACGGATTGATCGAAGGCAACACTTTTGAACGGATCGGCCAGTGTGCCATCAGTCTTGGTGCGGAGATGGGTTACTGGGCGGAAGCAGGTTGGGTGGAAAATGTCATGGTACGCAACAATGTCATCCGAGATGTGAATCGTGATAAGAATGCCACCGGGCCCGGTGCATTGGTGTTAGGTGCTATTGGCACATTCGTCCATACCAACGTCAAGACAATGCCGTTCCCCGGGCATCGTCGGATTACCATTGAAAACAACACCATCGACGGCTCGGGCACTGCGGGAATTTATCTCTATGCAGCGGACGAAGCGATCATCCGCAATAACACAATCTGTAACGTCAACCGACGTCCGAACCCCGAGACTGGCAGTAAGTGGGGACTCTCCGTGACCAAACCTATCGAGTTCCACGGCGACGGCACCAGGCAAATCACCGGGAATATCATCAAGTAAAACCAGGCATCAAGCTTGTAAATACATCCATCACATTTCCCCTGTGAGTTCCATCGTGGCTCGTGAGAAAGGATTTATTTCAGCCTTGGTTCACCATGGCGTGAAACTTACACCGATGCATGTCGTGACAGTTGGCTTGCGAAATGAAAAAACACAGACGAATATCAAGCTGGCTGAAGAGACGGTTGGTGACTTTCTTAAAAAATCAAACGACTTTCCAGATGTGTTTATCGCTGAAAATACAGACTATGCCGTGGGTGCGTTTAATGCTATCAAAGCTTTTGGTTTGTCTGTTCCTCACGACATTGCATTGGCAGCGATGGGGGATTTGCCTGAAGCAAGAGTGTTGGAAATTCCATTAACTGTTTTTGATACGCCCATTGAAGGCATGGGATTCCGTGCAGCTTCCGAGTTACTCAAGCTAATCGATGAACGCAAAGTCTGCTCTACTGATATTACAGTTCATTTGCATGGGAAATTGGTTGTCCGCGAATCATGCCCTCCACGCCAACAGTCGCAGGTTGTCGTTTAACCCAAAACGGTGTGTTGCATTTCTTGGCCTCAGAGGCTCCCTGATCACGAGCAGATGCAGGGCGCGAATCATTGCACTTTAACGATAATCAGATCATAAGCGGGGATGGTTAATGCGATTTGTTTCTCATCAACGTTTAATGGTTGATTGTTCAACACATTGGTTGCAGTCGAGATGTTGGCTTTGACTTTGACATTGCCATGCCAGGGTGTCGGATCATGATTGACGACCAGAACATGCGTCGCGTCATCAACAACTGCGCTGACCCATTCCACTGGCAAGCCTTCGACATCAACAGGTTGAACCTGACTGATCACATGATCCCATAATCGCACGCTTAAGCCGTGGTGATCGGTATGCACACCTTCAAACCAGGGGACGTTTGTCGTCCAAACTTCCCCTTGGCCGATGGGGTGACAAACCACCAGTGGTTGACCACAATGCGTCTCTGCCATGCACTTTGTTGGTGGATGCAGTTTAGCCGGAAGATATCGGAAGGTCTCATGCATGTACGGTCCACCATCCCATGACCATGCTCTGCCCATGCGTAATTCAGGTTCGAGATCAATTCCAATGATTTGGCTGCTTTGCGGTGTTGCAACACCTGCTGCCAGGATCAATTTCCCACCTGTGTTGACATACCGCAGCAGCATGGTGGTCAGTTCGTCCGTGAGTTCGATACTGCCCAGAAGCACAAGGACGGGATAGTCGTTGAGTAATTCCAATGTGACTTGGGTTGTCAGTACATCGAAGATATCTCCCCAGCGAGAGGTTGCCATCGGGCGATAGGGGGCAGGGTCGATGTTCTGTTCGCTGAAAGCTGCTTTGGCCTGAGCACGATTGGTATATCGTCCGAAAGGCAGATAGGGATACGCATCAAACACATCCGACGGCGCAGGTGCAAAGTCCGGTCCGATACATGACAGTCCAAATGGTGTGGCAGGTGGTTCGTTGCTTTGATACCGGCCAAAAGGGAATGGATCCATCGCGCACGGGCTCCCGGGAAATGCCGTGCCAAAGAACCCATCAATCCCACGATCACCGGGACGGCAAGGCACGTGTGCATAGGAACACATGGTGCGCGTTCCCTGCCAGTAGGGGCGTGTCATCCAACCGTGATCTTCAGGAAGCATCACCGCGACGGGTGTCTGAACGTCGCCTGGATTAAAGTCACCAAAGAATTCACCGACTTCTTCAACAGCCTTGGCAATCGCAGGCGGATTGTCCGGGTCCACGCAGTCTTTGCCTCGCGCCATGCCTTCCATAATCAATGCCTGGGCGCCGGAGAATGCAGAGATGAAAAGGTTACGACGATGAAACGAAGCAGGCAGTTTCTGCACCAGATAACCCGGTCCGACAATAGCGCCCCACCACAGTGAAAAATCAATGCCCCATGTTTTTACTTGATACTGACGAGCAGCCCCACGACAGAATGCAATACCAGTCTGTAAATCATCGACATCATCATTGGTCCGTTCCAATGTCAAATGCGACACCCCTGTCGCAGCATGAGCATGCACATTCATTGCAAAGCCGGCTGTGGCATACAACGGTAAGTCAGGCAAGTCCGCTGCTGGGGTCAAGGCGTCTTTTAATCGCTGCTTGAGCATTGCATGGTACGCGGCATGAGAAGGCGGTTTTTCACGCAGTAATGCCTGGGGAAATCCCACACCACTGGAATCCTCTTCCACGAGTCCCAGCCAGTGCATGCGATCACCCAATGCTTCATACGCGCGATGCAACAATGCCTTGATGTCTGGCAGGGGTTGGTTGAGGCATTCATACTGAAACGCCAACGTCTCGGGGTGGCCGGGCATGTGACAGATGATTTCCCATGAGCGTTTGGTCAGCGATTTAAAACCTTCCACGGATGTAGCCAGCGGGACGATCACACCCCGACACCAGTCGTGTCGATCTAGCCATTTAAGTGCATCTTCACAGTCAGGATCGGTAATGAGAATGATTCTTGGCTGTTGCTTGGTCATAGAGCATGATTCCTCAGACGCTGTGTGATATCTTCCCTGGCTTGTTCAAGGGAGCGGAGTCGGGGCTGAAGGTATTCGTCAATCCAGCATACTTCGAGTAATCCGTCAAAGGCTTGATGCATCGCCTTGCCGGCGTTTTGGAGATCATCGATGTAGTTGTTCAGGTAGCTGGTGACAGTAGGCAGAATGCGCGAGCCACATCTTTGCGGATCACTTATTTCCAAGGCCAGTTGCTGATGCAGTTGGACGACCATATGCCATGCCGCTCTGCGACTGTCCGCGAGTTTGAACATGACTTGCCTGCAGTGAGTGAAGCGTTCATGTTCACCGATGTCTTCCAGCATTTTTAAACAGTCGACCAATGTAGGTGTTTGACCATCACGCAATGTCCAACCCACTGCGAGCATGACGTCCAACGCAGCATCGATGGGTTCGTTCTGCATGCCCGGCGTTGCGTGGCGACTCCAACCGGTTGCGACACTGCCAACGAATGGTACTTGCTCAGCGAGTTTCATCCAGGCTGCTGCGTTGGCTAATCGTTTTTCAGGATTGGGTAAATCCGCGTCCGCCCCGTCCGCCCCTTTGTATGCTGTGACTAACCAGAGATTGATTCCTGAATCGACAAAACGTTTGAGAATGTCCAGCGTGCATAAACCTCCCGCTGCCGGATCACCGTGGTAATGCCATGTACATAAATCGACCATGGACGCCAGTTGTTTGAGACTTTCAATGGACCAGTGACACATCATGTCATGCCAGAGAATCGGTCGGATACCGCGTGCGGTTAGGGATGTACACAATGGTTGGACATGATCCAGATACACCAGCTCTTTACTCGACTTTTGAATCGCTGCAGCCGTGTCAGGATGCTCGCCGAAACTCCGGGCTTCATCACCACCAAGGTGAAAATATTTGATATCTCCCATGATATCCAGCACATCAGCCATCATGTCCATGAGCAGTTGCTGTGCACCGTCTGCGGTGATGTTGAGTACTTCAGGACGATGTGGAATCTCACGTAGATGTGGGTAATGACGCAATGGCGTTTCCATATGCCCAAGGCACTGGACCAATGGGATGATTTGAATATCCTGATCCGAAGCAGCTTGCGCAAAATCGCGAACCGTTTGCTTGCTGTAAGCAGTGGGGGATCTGAAACGCTTGTCGCATGTCCAGGGAAAAGCATCCTCCCATTCGACTAGCAGGGCGTTGTAGTCACCGGCTGATGCGATGCGTGGCAAAGCCAACAGTCGATCCGGAGTCGGGGGTAAACCCTTTAAATCCAGATGCAATGCGCGAATGATGTGTTTTGATCCAACTGGATCACTCATTGAATCTTCCCCTGATAGGGTGCGACCGGCAGGTCTTGCTGACTCATCAAATTGCCAAGCGGGTTGTCCGCCCATGCATAGCGAATGAGCGTTGCGTCGGACATGGCTTGCGTGTCGATGACGATCGTCTTACCCTGAATTTTGGCGTCCGCCCAAATCCATTTGCCCTGGTCGTTGCCGATGGCAAAGCCGCGCACATCACCATTCTCGGTTTTAAGATTCGAGCGTAAATGATTGAACGTAACTATGATTTGATCACCATCGCGCGCAACAGTCTTAATGCTCGGGCTGATCCCGACCACGTTTTTGTAGTAGTAATCTTCAAGCGCCAGTTTGGCCAAACGCTCTCCGATGAACTGTTTGTCTTTAGGGTGCAGGTCGGTGTCCCTGCGATCGTAGGTCACCGCATAACCGGTATTGGGTTGTGTCAAAGCCTGCGCGTCACGGACATCGGCCCAGGCGCTGGGAGCGCCCGGATCATCGGTCGGTTTACCATAGGCAGGTAACTGCACACAGTAGAACGGCATGTTGGGATTCTCCCATATTTCGCGGTAGTTTTTAATCAACTGCGGGAAAAGTCGCACGTAACGATCTCCCCAATCACGAGCAGCTTCTGCTTCTCCCTGGTACCAGAACACCCCACGGATACCATAGCCATAGATCTGTTTCATAAACTGTTGATCCATGGAACCGGGCCTGAGAAATGGGCGATACATCTGATCTTTTGGGGAGTGTTCCGCGGCATGTTTCCAATGCTCCACAATGTCGGCATTGGCAGGATCAGCATTGAACGTTTGCAGATCAAGCCAGGTCTGTAAGGCACGACCACCAGCAGTAACGGTGATGATTCCCACGGGAACCTTGAGTTGTTCATGGAGTTGCTGGGCTGTGAAAAACGCGACCGCTGAATGATTGGTGATCGTTTCGGGTGTGATGGCTTCCCATGGTTTGTGATTAAAACTCATGCGGATTTGTGGATACTCGGCCTTGGCAATGATCTTTTTGGCATCCTTGATCTGACCTTCACGCAGGCGGACATACATGTTGGATTGGCCGGTGCATAACCAGACTTCGCCGACGAGAATGTCGTTGAGTTTCAAATCGTCGCCACCCACACCAAGGCTCGTAATGAGCATGGTCTGAGGTGTACTGTTGGCAGGCATTGGGTCCATGACCACGCGCCAATTGCCTTTGTCATCAGCTGTACCTGTCTTGCGATAATCACCAAGCACCACAACCACATCTTCATTGGGACGGGCTCTACCCCAGATCGGAACCGGCTGATCGCTTTGGAGCACCATGTGATCGTTGAACATTCTGTCCGTTACGGGAGGTCGCCCTGCCAATGTCGGGACGCTCAACGCAAGGACGAGAAAAATAGTGAAAAGGACGTGTAATTTCATGATATTGCCTTCCTGTATACCGTCTTATTGAATCTTAAATGTCGTTTGTGTTTTGGACTGTGAGGTCGCTTCGGTCACGGTGATCGTCCATGTTCCCTTAAGCTCGTTGATTGGGAGAGGGAGGCTCCGTGTGAGTTTGCCTTCATCAGTAACCAGTCGACCGCCATACTCAAAGTGGTCATTGCCTTGCGGGTCGGTAACGGTGATGTGACAGAGCGCAGGCATGCCAACGGGCTTGGCATGATTGTCAAGTACATGGACGTTGTAAGTGAGTTTGCCTTCGTTCACCTTCGCGCTGGCCTTGATGTTTGCAGGTGGATTGGGGCAGAGCAGAATCACGCGTCCCCAGGCACCTTTGATGGTCATCTGGATTTGAAGCACGTTGCCACTTCGTTTTATCTCAAGTGATTGGCCGGTGATCATGTCAATGGCCTGATACTCGGCGTCCGTCAGAACCATTTTCAACGTGGTGCTTTGTTCGTTTCGATCCAGATTCACCGCAGTTAAAACGCGGCCGGACTGCTGCGTCAAAGCGGTGTGCAGATTGCAGACAATCTTGGGATTCGTACTCTCTGCAATGAGCTTGATGTGATCATCAGCAAGCGATCTCACTTTCTGTGACCCATCAGGTAGACTCAGATCCACGCGCTGCATGACCGAAGCATCTTCCAGGATTGTTGATGTTTGCCGTTTTTCATTGCGTGATGCAATACCCGGGGCGCCCAGCAGCAAACCGCCGTTTTTTGACCAGTCTGCAAGTTTCTGCTGCGTTTGTGAATGAACCGAAGTCGAAGCACGCGGGATAAACAGCATATCCAGCTTCGGCAAAGCAGCATCAAGTTGTTCATCAAAAACAATGTCAACTTGCCCGAACGTCTCACGCAGCGTGACATAATCCTCAGGCCAATGCATACGGTGATTGGTCGAATCCAATGACAGACTTGTCTTCCAGGGGCAGAGCATGGCTATGCGAGATCGTTGTTTGTTTAAGTGCAAAAACAGCGGCGCGATTTTTTTGATCTCATTAAGTGTGTCGCTTAAAACCTCAACGCGTTCCTTGCTGTCGGTGAGATAGCCATGTGTGGAGACCCATGTGTAACCTTCAAGAAACTGCGTGCCATGCGAGATACCTAGCCAGAAACCAAGCGCACTTTTCCATTCCTGTCCGGCTTGGGGAATGATGCCCAGGATCAAACCAAGACGTGTGTCGGAGTAGTCGGTTGCCGCCCATGTCCATGCCAGTGTGTGGTCGATATGAGACGGCTCAGAGGCTGCCCAGCGTTCAGCAAGCACATACCGTGGCGCACCCGGACCCTCATGAAACGCTTCCCAAGTCGGATGGGGCAAATGGTGATGCACGGTGGGGAAGCAAATTGCCCGATCACGTGTCATCCCAACAACTGGTGCGTATTTGTCGATAATCTTTCGACCTTCACGCATCGCGTTGGCCATCCCCTGAGCACGGAAATTGGCAGCGTAGTACCAATTGGGATCGTCCTGGTTCATTGGCATGTCATAGCCAAATTGTTTCTTAAATAGTGCCTGGTCGATCTTGCCGATGCCGTCCTTGGGGAACATGGCGGTCTCATCATCGGTCTGCAGCAGCCCCAATCGTGGGCGTCGTTCATACATCGAATAATTACGATCGATTTGAGCTTTGAATCGCGCTTCGTTGAGTTGATCCCAGAAGTCGGCTTGATAGTTCCATGCCAGATTTTTCACGACATTGACCGTTGAGATATTCAAACCAGCCTTGAGAATTTCGTCGGTGAAGTAACCATAACCAATGGTGTTAAAGCCCATATCTTTAAGGATGTGAACTTCCTCGACGCCACGCTCGATGGTGGTTGCATCACGACCACCGTAACCGAAGTAGGAGAAGTTGATGGGATAATAATCACGCCAATCGGACTCCGGCTCGCAGTAGAGGGTTTCGGTGAACTGGTCGAGTTTGGTGGAGCCGCTGTAGAGCGTGCCGGTAACCTGGTATGCGCCACGTGCCAGGTTCGGGGCATTCCAGTGTTCGTCGATTTTGTGTTCGTCATTGACTTGAATTTGACGGGGGTTAAAACGGTGAATCGTTTTGCTCTGCGAATCGGTGATGATCATTTCATAACGCAATCGCATGGGCTTTTGAGTCACAATCGTGATCGGCAGGGGGACGGTTGATCCCCATGTAAACACATCACCGCGTCCCATGGCCCATTCGTTTAATGCCTGGCGTCTGGCTTTGGCATCAGTGCGGAAGTTAAAGTCGTGTTCCAGAATCTCGGGCTTCAGATAAGCAACAGGCAACGGTTTTTGCTTGGCCGGTTCGGGGAAGGCGGAGAGTGATTGGCCTATGTTGTCATCCATGAGACGCGCGATCAAGGTCGGGTAACCATGCCATGTGGTCAATGGATCAACCAGATCGCGACGGTCCGGTCGGATGGCAAAGCTGTATACCTGTCCCTTGCCCATTTTCTTTGAAACGAGAATCGGTTGAAGCGCATTGCCTTCGTCAGTTTTGCGGACACTTATCAGTAATTCCGAACGCGCATTGAGTTTGGCTGGATAGACCGTGCTTTGTGGTAGATTTGTGTCGACATCTTTTAATAAAATATTGTTCTTTGCATTGAGTACAACCGGGTAGGTCGGTATGGGGGTCGAGGAAAAAATGGATTCCGAGTAGCTGAGCTTCGGATCAGCATCATCATGTGTCACTGGCAGGAGTTTTTCAAGATCACTGCCAGCATAGGAGTTGCCCGACACTGAGCCGGTGAACACCACCAGTAAACCACCCGCATTCACAAAGTCAGTGAGATTCATCAAGTCCAGTTTGGAGAACGTGTGAGCAGGAACATCAACGAGATAGATGGCATCAAGATTCAGAAATTCAACAGGATCCAACGGGAAACCCTTGGCCATGCTGTTGCGACCGGTTCGAAGATAGGTGACGATTTTGACCTGCGTGTTGGGACGATTCTCCAAGGCTTCTGCAACATGGTAGGACGTATTCTCAGACCATCGCCGGACCACCAGCGCGGTGTCAGTCTGACGTGATTTGCGGAACTGTTCATAGCGTTTGGCGGTGATGGCCTGGGCTTTATCCGTGGTCGAATGGGATTTTTCAAGTGACTGAATGACGTAGGATTCAGACGTTTTACCCACGGTGTGCGGGACGATAAATGAGCCGATGACATTGTCATCAACGTCGGTGACTTTACCCCGAAGACCGTAAGCGCCGGGCTTCAGATCAAGCTTGCCGAAGCTTAACGATGTGCGTTTGTTGGGCTGAATATCGAGCGTTTGTTTGCCCAGCGATTGAACAACACGACCTTCCTGTATGACGCAGTCGATACTGACCGTGATGTTACTTGCATGCGTGAGACCCAGGGCATTGATGCTGATGTTCTGGTCATGTTCGACATCAAGCAGCAGTTGGTCGGATACAAAGTCGATGTGTTTAAGCTGCTGGGTCGGGATGATGCACTGCGTAGTGGTGTAGGCTTGGTTGGTTTTGATCGCAGTTTCGTGATAGGTCACTTCGACGCTGGGGTAAAACTGGATGTTGCGTAACTGCCATGTTTGATCCGGGTCTGTCAGGAAGATGACGCCTTGCTTGTTTTTATTGATCGTAGCGATCCAGGGTGCCGTAAAGTCTTTGATTGCTGCAATGTCACGCGAACCTGGATAGGCGTTTTGATCACCGTCATATCGCACCACACTGGTGGGGCGGGGATAGAGTGTGTATTGGTTCTGGGGATGTTCACTGACCTGCAAGCCGTTGTACGTGCGGTATTGCAGACGCTGCATGGGGCCACTGTTTTTGGCGGTGATACTGACTTTGATCACCGGCGTGTCGTTGCGCATTTCATAGCGTTTTTCAAGTGTCAGATTTCGTGTGGTGGGTGAGTCACCTTTTGCTGAGATGCAGGCAACGAGTTTGTCAGGCTCATTGACTTCGAGGGTCAACTTGGCGGGGAGCTTGGGGAACTCACTGATACCTGCCTCAACGATGGAGTCCCAGACCAGCACAGGCAGCGCGCTACCCAGCACATTGCGTGGCCAGCCGGCGTATTGCAGGTTGACCACATTGCCCGTGTTGTTGTCGATGGCGATGTTGTAAAACGGTGTCTTGACGATGAGGCAATCGGCATAGTCATTGTAAGCACCTTGCCGATGGGTGATGGTGTCAGCAGCGAATGCCTGACCAGTGAAGACTGTGATCAGCATGGCTATGAAGCAGGTTCCAGAAAAGCGTGAGATCATCCGATCCGTCCTTCGCAGTTCAATGAGCAGTTAAAATGTTCGACTGCCTGTGTTGATTGAGTGAGACACTGAGCCCATGGCAATGCGCACCATAAGCGTCACTCAATTTTTGAGTCTGAAATGCTGCTCAATCACAAAGGTAGTCAGAATCGTCAGTGCGTGTGAATATCAAACTTGCAGTCAACTTCGGCTGCAAGACGAGTTATTGTTGTTATTCAGCCAATGCGTTTAGTCGTCTGGCCGGGAACTAGCGAGACCTGGATCACCTCGGACATCGACTCGCTTTGACCGTTGATCAAATCTTCGAGCATGGCAACCGCGCGTTGGGCGACCAACCGACTGTCGTGGGCAATGGTGGTTAATGTCAAGCCTTCAGCAGTCTGGACATCCGCATGGTCAAAACCTGCAACGGACAAATCTTCAGGTACGTGAAGACCGATGGCCTGGCATTGTTCAATGAATTGAATCGCCTGAAGGTCCGTGGAGAGAAAGACGGCTGTCGCCTTGGACTTATTAACTTTCTCTACAAGCGATTTAATGTTTTTGCTCGGATGATGCGGTGCCAGTTCATAGTTGAACGCAGGTTTGAGATCATGGGCCTTGAGTTCAAATTCAAAACCGGCCTGGCGTGCCTGGGTGTACTGTGAAATCTGCGAACTACTTACCGGTGCAATCATCCCGATGTGCTGATGGCCAAGTTCAATCAGATGCTTGGCAATGAGACGCCCGCCGCCGAAGTTGTCCTGGCCGACGGTGCTGAATTCGCCGTGTTGTGACCGACGATTCAAAAGGACCAGTGGGATGCGACTGCGTAGTGCGGCGTCCACGTAGCCGTCCTCATCTTCGACGCCCATGAGAATGATGCCCTGAAAAAGTTCATCCTTGATACCGTGTTGAAAGATCAGATTGTTCTGTGCAAAAAGGTCTCCGGTGACAAAGCAGAAATTCCCTTTACGTTTGAGGATTTCTTCCTGCAAAGCCTGTGACCAGAATCGATAGACACCCGCCGGTGCCTCATCGTGATCGGAAGTTAACTGCGGGCAGACCACACAGATTGTCCCCATCTCGCTGGTTTGCGTTTTGGCTGTTGTTTTGGACTTGCCCGGCCGAGATGAACGGGGCTGGAATTGATAATGATCCAAAAGACTTTTGACACGCTTGCGTGTCGCTTCGGAGATCTTGCCTTTGTTGTTGGCGACCAGTGACACCGTGGCAGTTGAGACGCCGGCTTCTTTAGCAATCGTGGAAATAAATGACACCGTTGCTCCTGGATATGAATGTGAAGTTAGCAGTCAAGCCACTTTGGGCCACGCTCATACCGTAGGCCGTTTGAAAAAACTTTTCAAGTAAAAATATAAGTAAAATACAATTTAATTTTACCTGTAATTGATTGATGTCGTGATCGTATATAACCAAAATATTGCATTTTTATGGAGTAAAACATTGACATTTGCGCTGGTCGTGTCAATACTGAGATAAAATAAGTCTTTGTAGCACGTGTATTTTACCTGTCATTTAACCTCATGGTTGAAACGAAATGCATACGACTCAAAACAAGCAAAAAGGTTTCACTTTAATCGAACTGCTGGTGGTTATTTCGATTGTGTCATTATTGATCTCGATCCTGCTGCCAGCTTTGGGTGCGGCTCGCAAAGCAGCGTTTCGGACGGGCTGTCTGTCCAATCATCATCAGATTTTTGTGATGCAAAGTTCGTTTGCCACCGATCACAAAGATGAGGTGCCGTTGGGGGTGGCAGGCAACATCGCCACGAACTACCGTCTGAAAGTGTATGACAAGTACACCGGCGTGGCGTATCCGGTCAACGAGGGGTATGTCACGACTTCCGGGATTTTCTATTGTCCCGCAGAGTCAGAATGGTTGCCAACAGATCCGAACCCCGGCCTGAATTACTGGACACAGACATGGGGGCGGGGGACGTATGGTTCACGTGAACGCATTGATGGCGATATCCGATTTCAAGTATGGGATACCGATGCTGATGCAACAGAATTGGAAGCATGGCCGCGTTGGTTGGATTGGCCTAACGACACGGTCTTGTATGCAGACGCCTTTGGCACCGAAGCACGAGTGCAGGCGGTGCATGACACCGGCGTGAACCTTTCGAAGGCCGATGGTTCGTCCAAGTGGTTCCCCAAGCGTGAATTTGAAAGTTTCTATGCGATGTCACTGCCATCATCAACGCGTATTCATAACATGTTCGATTTTATGGATGATCAATAAGCATCATCACTGGTTGCAGGTTGTCTGCCAACGCATCACGTCATTCATGTGCAGACTTATTCTTCTCTTCAAATTTGAGTTGCACTTCATTGCTCCATACGGCTGGCAGCAACAAGTTACTTCGTCAACACAGACGCAATATCCAATCAGTCATCCAATCCATTACGTTTGAGTAAAGCACAATGACCGTTTTGAAATCAATGGCATCATGGTCGAACATCTCGGCCATGATGCCTGTCGTTTCATTCCGTCATTCCCATGTAGGCGGGAAACCAGTGACATTCTGTGCGCAGTGACAGGTTCCACTGGACTCCCGCCTGCTCGGGAGTGACGAAATTGATTGTTGAAACGTCGCGAAACAATCGCATGCAAAATCTTCAAAAGTGATTGACTTTCCATTTTGAGCTCCTAATATGACTACGTGATTAAATTGGTCACGTGATTAAATTGGAATGCATATTCATGGCAACGATTCGAGATATCGCAGAAAAAGCAGGGGTCTCCGAAGCCACCGTCCGGCGGATACTTCGCAATGATGGCAAGGAAACATGGCCTAGTGCAAGAGAAAGAGCAGAGCGCATCCGGCGTATCGCAAACGAGTTAGGTTATCGACCCAACTGGCGGGCCCGAGCGCTGCGATCCGGTAGCACCTGCACGATCGGTCTGCTTCACGAGAACTCCATGCCCTTTGGTTCAGCCCATTGGCAGGACATCATTCACCGACTGGCGGACCGGTTGCATGATCGCGGTTATGAGATGCAATATGTCCCAACCGGGTCTGAGCGGAGTATTCAGGCGCTGCTCGATCGGCGTTTTGACGGTTGTCTGGTGATGCATAAACTCCTGCCACAGGTGCGTGAAGCGCTGGAACAGGCGAACCTGCCGGCGGTCATGATCAACACCGATCCGGTCGCAGGCTTTGCTTCGACCCGACCTGACGACGAGCAGGGGGCGCGGCTGTTGGGTGCGTATCTGCTTTCGCAAGGTCACCGTCGAATTGCCTTCATGCAACCGCATGGCAAACGCAATCACTACAGCTACAAGATGCGCGAATCCACACTCAAGCAAGCCTGCCTTTCAGCAGGCGTCCGGGAAGAGGATTTCACGATGATTCGCGGTTCGGTCGAAGAGGGCTTTGATGACTTTTTCAATCTCCCGGTTCGACCCACTGCCGTGGTGGTGTTCAACGATGCCCTGGCGACGGCGTTTCTGCATGCCTGTTGGCAACGTCAGGTTCGCGTGCCTGAAGATGTGAGTGTGGCAACGTTCAACAACCCGCCCGCAACAGCCTACACCATCCCGCCTTTGACTGTGGTGGACATCCCAAGTCAGGCGTTGGTGGACCATGCTGTGAAGCAGTTGCTGGAAATGGTTGAACAGGATCAGCCGGACATGTACGAGCCGGTGATCTTGCCTGTGACATTGAAGATTCGCCAATCCACCGGACCGGCAGATGCTGGTTCACATTGAGTTGGCTTAGTAAACGATTGGATTCAGACAGATAGGATCACGTTATGAAACATCAACAGATGCAAGCGATCGGTACGCGCCTGCAACGAGCATGCAACGCGTTCACTTTGATTGAAGTCCTGGTGGTTATTTCGATCATCTCCCTGCTCATTTCAATTCTCATCCCAGCCTTGCAAAAAGCGCGTCAGGCTTCACGTACAGTGGCATGTATGTCCAATCAACGACAGTTGGGCATTGCCAGCTCAGCCTACGCCTCGGACTTTAATGATTGGCTGCCACGCTCGCATCAGTCGGGAACCAGTTGGGATCAACCCGTGCAGTGGCGTGACGAGATTTCATCGTACATGAACTATGACAATCGCAATTACCAATACACCTTGACGCTGACTGTTGGTATCTATCGTTGCCCGTCGTTTGATTTGATCTTCGAACGCGAACGCTACACCGAAGGCGGTTACGGTTGGAACTACAGCTATGCAGGCGATCAGGAGACAGGTTCGAGATGGAGTAACGGTGATCTTGTCACTGAAGAACGGTTGCGTCAACGACGCGATACCTTTCTCAAGCCCAGCTTGACCGCGCTGCTTGGTGATGGGGACGATCGTGATTCGCTGGGTGTTTTGCAATCCGGTGAAACGGCTTATGCAGCACATTATTCGCAACTGGTTTTGCCTGACAAATATCCAAACAATGTCAGCGATCGGCACAGTGATGGTTTGAATGTTCTCTGGGTGGATATGCATTGTTCCACCATGAATCACGATGAGATGACACAGGGGCGCGATGGCGATGTGCGTTATTACTACCGCAAGGAAAAGTAAGTTCGACGCAAGCTGTTTTGACAGGTTAATAACAGGATATAGACGTGAATTTCAAACCGTATTTTTTGAGCTTGGCAATGAGTCTACTGATCACTGTTACTGCATTGGGCGCGATGTCAGAGCAGGACTTGTCAGCCGGTGAAAACCTCTTGGCAACGGATTGGCTGAGTACCGTCAGCCTGAGTCATGGCCCGCAAAAAGGTGATGGGCAAATGGATGTGGTCGATGTGCAGGGACAGGATTTTCCCCAGGCCCTTCGCGTGACCACAGTCAAACGTCCCAGCAGTGATTGGCATGTGCAGGTTTTATTGCCCACGCAAAAGTCAGTGGAGCATGGGCAGGTGATGCTTGCCACATTTTCCGCCCGAGCGATCCAGCCGCAGGCAGACAGCGGTGAAGCACAGGTCAAGTTCCAGTTTCGCCAAGCTCAACCGCCTCGCCAGCCTTCGGTGATTTTCGTTGCCAGTGTTGCTGAGCAATGGAAGTCATTTTCCATCCCGTTCGTGGTGGACTTATCCAAGGTCGCCAAGGTTCAAAAGGCAGGGCAGATGCTCGTTGCTTTGAATCTAGGTTTTGCCCCCCAGGTCATTGAGATTGCAGACCTGAAGGTCAAGCGATTTGATCCAGTCGTGAAAGTCGAAGATTTACCACGCACGCAAATCACTTACCAGGGACGTGAACCCGATGCGTCATGGCGAAGTGAAGCACTCAAGCGAATCCAGAAGCATCGCAAAGCGGATATGAAAATCAAAGTCACCGACGCCGAAGGCAAAGCCATCACCGATGCGCAGGTTCACGTAAAAATGCTCCGCCACGCCTTTGGGTTTGGCAGTGTGGTCAACAGTGCTCGTCTTTGGGAACTCACTGACGAACCGGATCACAGCCGATATCAACAGACGTTTTTAACGCTCTTTAACATGGCTTCACTCGAAGGTGCGATGAAGCCCATGTATTGGCATACGCCGCGCTACCGTGACTTGGCAGATCGCAGTGTTCAGTGGCTATTCGATCACAACATCATGATCCGCGGGCATACACTCGTCTGGCCGGAGTGGCATCGTTATGACACATCCGTCAAAGCGCGTTTTGAAAATAAACCACATGATTTACAGGATTATCTGCTGACGCATATTCAAGAACAGGTCCAAACCTATGCTGGCAAGATGGTCTGTTACGACGTGGTCAATGAGTTGTATCTGGGTGATCAAATGCAGACACTCATCGGTGATCATGCAGTGGCCCAGTGGCTTAAGGCAACCAAGCAGGCGGACCCGCAAACGCAGACATATCTGAATGACAATCGCCTGATCGCCGCAGGGGCGCAGGATCAACTGCGCATCGAATACTACGAAAAACTGTTCTCCGAACTCAAACTCCAGAACGCGCCTTTGGATGGCATGGGTTTGCAGGGACACTTCGGATCACAACTCACACCGCCGGATCGATTGCTCCAGATCCTCGATCGATTGGCTGCACACCAACTCAAAATCCAGGTCACCGAGTTCACCGTCGATGTCATGGATCAAGCGCTCCAGGCTGATTACACACGCGATGCATTGACCGTGTTTTTCAGTCATCCAGCAATGAACGCAGTCACGCTCTGGGGATTCTGGGAAGGGCAGATGTATTACAAACAGGCTGCACTCTTTGATAAGCATTGGCAAATCAAACCCAATGGCAAGGTGTATCAGGACCTTGTTTTTAAACAATGGTGGACCGACGAACAACGCAGCACGGATGCGGATGGGCAAGTTCAACTCCGTGGCTTTAAAGGTGACTATCAAATCACCGTGATACACAACGGGCAACGCGTTCAAAGAACAATGAATCTCGGGGATGCCGGCTCAGTACTTGTAATTGGCTTGAAGGATCAGCATTGATGGCAGTTTCCGAATCGACGTATTTTCTTCAGGCACTCTGTGATGAAGCAGCGACGCTTGGTAGTCCGCGTTGGCGTCCCATGCTTGGGTATGTTGCCAGGCTCCATGAGCGCTGCATTCATCCGCCATGTCAGTGGCTCAGTCACCCGTGGGAGGAGATCGGCCCGGGCTATTGCTATGGTCCGGCATTTGGTCATTGGGATTTGATTCATGCGGTGTTGGACGTGACACCCAGTGAGCCGGAGCATGCGCGAATTCAACTGCTCAATTATTTTGCCAACCAACTGGATAACGGGATGATACCCGGTTCGTTATGGCTCAACGGTTCACCACGCGTGTGGGACCCCAATGCCGGACACCCGCCGGTGTGGGTGGTGGCTGTGGATCAAGTTGCTCCACATACGGACATCGCTTTTTTACAGCAGAGTTATGTCGTATTGCAACAACAAATCCGATGGTTTGAAAAACATCGTCAAGCAGTCGATGGCGGATTTTTCTATCAGGACGTGGTCGACAAGACATGGGAAAGTGGCATTGATGACGGCGTTCGTTTTATCAACTTACCCGGTGAACCGATGTCCTGTGTCGATGCGACATCCCATATGTACCTGCTGTACGAGACCTCAGCCAGATGGGCGACCGAACTGGGGCATGATGCAGCATCGCATCAACAACAGGCAGAGCGTTTGCGTGACCTGATTCAAAATCTGATGTTCAGCAAGCAAACCGGTTTCTTCCATGACAGTTGGTCGGTAAGCGATTCCAGGAACCGTTGCCTGTCCCATGAAGGAATTTGGCCGATCGTTGTTGGTGCTGCGACCAATGAGCAGGCGATGTCGGTGATTCATGATCATTTGCTCAACCCAAAGCGTTTCTTTGCCAAGCACCCGATCACATCGCTGGCAATGAGTGACGCACGCTTTGAGATGCGGATGTGGCGCGGGCCGGCATGGAACAGCATCACCTATTGGGCGGCATTGGCCTGTCAGCGGTATCAACAATTTCAGGCAGCGGCCCAACTGCTCGAAGCTGCTTTGGATCAGACCAGCCTGCAATTCGATCTCACACAAACCATCTGGGAGTTCTATCACCCGCACGGCCAATCACCGCAGACACTCGAACGCAAACCCGCATCACCCTACAACGCGCCATGTTCCGATTACCTGGGGCATAATCCCATGCTCGCTATGGCCAGACTGTTTGATGAACTGACTTGAACGAACCTTAAACTTAGCAGATTCATTTTGAGCGTTTCCAGGAATTAATCTCCACCCTCCGTCACACCCTGTGCAGACTGGAGTCCAGTGAAATCTGCAAGCGTCTTCAGGATGAATAGACTCTGAAGTTTTTAAGGGTTCATTACTCTTGCATTGACTTGTCCAAATCTTGAATGTGCTCTTTGAGCATTTGAATGCCTTCTTTAAGTTGCTCATCTTCGGGTTTGGCTTGAATGTACACTTTGAGAATGTCCAATAGTGCAACGGGATAACCTGCTTGCATGAGGATGCCTGAGGCCCTGTGGGCTGCTTCTTCATATTGCTTGTCCGCAATTGGGATGACTTTGGCATGATCAACCGCATCATCAATTCTCCCTGATTGCATGAGCAGATAGATGCGCAATGCCAGGCATTCTGCCTTGTCTCGGGGGTCGTCAAATTGTTTGAGTGCGTCATCAACGAGCTGTAATCCCTGGCTATACCGCCTGGCTCGATCCAGTTGATGGGCCCACGCTTTGACTTGACGGATCTCATACCTTTCGTCTTCTTCACACAGCCGTTGAGCTTCACGTATTGCAATGTCAGGGCCACTGGTTTGATGCAAGCCCATCAGCCAAAGGTCAATGCCAATATACTCTGGGTTTCGTGGATGGCGTTGCCGCACGGATGTCAGATCGAGTATTCCCATTTGGATGGAGTCGAGAAGATTGGACAAGGTGTACTTGGAAGTCTGATCCAAAGGAAATACGATTCGCAACATTTTGTTTTGACGTTTGACGATGAGTTCGACTTTGCTGCCAGCTGGTTGCGTATAAAAGCTGGGCAAGTATCGCGGAACGGGTTTGTCATCGACGCGAAGGAGAATGTCACCAGGCTGCAGGTATCGGCCCGTGTAATCCGTTGAAGTTTTCTTGATTCGGATTCCTGGCCCGTCGGCATTTTCGCTGCTGACACGGATTGCTCCGGGGCCTGTCTTGTTCATGCAGATTTTGGCTGTTTCATAGATTGCCCGGGTTGTCGACAAAGCAGGGAAGTGTTCATTGCGATCCAATGCACAGACCGTTTTGATTTCACCATTGCGGATAATCTCCAGAATGGGGCGTTGGAAAAATGAGAATGTTACAGGTGGGTTTGCGTTTGCATACGCTTCGTATTCTTCGAGCGTGTCAAAGTGCTTGCCATTGACTGAGAGAATTAAATCACCGTGCATCAGATCTGCATCATGTCGAATATCAAAGAAATCGACACGGTTACGCGAGAAGCCGGGGATGATCCGATCGACACCCAGTCCTGTTCTGCCTGAGTCTGTCGTTGCAGTTGAGAGTACCGCGCCCAGTCGACTTGCAGGGTGGTCGACAAATGCTTCGAGTTGTTGATCCGTAACGAGCTTTGGGGTGTAGCGACCGAGCCACTTTGAAGCGACTGGGCGGACGACGATTGAGCCATCATGATTGAGAATGATCCATTGTCCGTCACGTGGTTGGTCGGTTGTTGCGATGGCACCTTCACGCCATGTCTGCACCATTCGGAAGGGCGCAACCTGATCAACCGGGCCATCAGCCATCAATTCTCTACGGAGCAATGGATGACGTGCGTCGACCAGATGTGCCTTGTTGGTGATGTACCCCAGATCAAGCAATTCATTGACGGACTTGGGCATGGCATCAAATGTCTGGCGGTATTCGGTCAGTGCTTTATACAGTTTGCGCAGTCTGGATTTTGTAATCGCCGTAGGCGTGTATCGACCATACGCGGATTGTGATGAGGTTGGCTGTGCCGATGTCGTCACGGTTGTCATGCATGCAATCAGACAGGCTGAGATAAGGATTCGTGATGTTTGCTTCATGCTGCCATTCTCCGTTGAATCTGTTTTAACGTGCTTGGGATCAGTCGAAGAGCTGGCCCACTGTTGCGACTCACACGCGAGGGGTATCGTGATCTGAAAACCTCACGCATGATCTCAAGGCGTTTGCGCAGTAGCTTGCGGGTGTACTCCATATCAGGATGTCCCTGCATGGCCTGGTCAACGATTCTGTTTAACACGCCTGGCTTTTGCATCGCCTTTTCCAGGTGTTGGATGTGTGGTAGAAAATCTTCATATGTCATGGATCGCATGAATAGTTCATGGTCAGTCCATTGACGCGAGCCCCAGGTCATATGCATGTTCATGGACTGCTTGACGAACGCTGTAAAACCCGGATCAGACGGACTTGGGATTTTCATCGGCTGTTCTAGATTAAAGTACAAGGCTCGCATCTGTAGCGATGAGAGTTCACGGCGGACTTGATCGATTTGAGATTGGGGCGAACCCGGTGTGTTGAGCAGGTCATCAAGTTTGCGTTTGGCTTGCTGATACATCGGTTCGATGGTTTCAAGGATCTGCGTTTGCCGGTAAGGATGCGTGGGCAGGATGTCCGCCAGGCCGTAGTCAAAGCCAATCATCTGTTCATCCGGAGTGATGCGCAGGTTCCCGAAGTGTCGGTCGCCATCGCCCAGGAACATGGCGAAAACAAAGTCCTCTGTGATCGCGTCTTTGCGTGCAAGCAGTTGTGCGGTGGTTGGATTGAGATCTTTGAGTTCGATGCCGTTGGGCATCAGCTCGCTGATTACAAGTCGTTGGGTATTGCCTTGAAGATCAACGGTGAAATTGGCCAACCGTGAACGCGGGGTTTTGCGTCCCAGTTGTTCGGCAACCAGTGAGGCGAGCACTTCGGCACGTCCTTCCGGGTGTCCTGCCATGCCGATGGCCGATTTGGTGACCGCCAGTTTGTTCCCTGCTGCGTCTTTGACAAAACGGGGTTTTGAAGCGGTTCCCGATGCGCTTGGAATCTCTGCCCCCACGGCAATCCATTGACCTTGTTGCTCGTTGCCGTTGACGATGCGTTGGACCAGTGATTGGTTATTGGGTTGATCAAACAGGTTGGGTGTGTCTGTCAGTTGTGTTGGTTGGGACATCACTTCTGCGATGCGTTGCTGATCCTCAATCGCCTCACGTGCGACTTCGATGCGTGATTCAAGACGAGCACGGTGGGGGTGATTAACGGGCAGTTCGGTGATCTGTCGTTGATAGGCTTCAATGGCTTGGGTGAATCGGCCTTGAGATAAAAGTTGATCGGCTTGCGATGTCAGGTTGGATAAGGGACCGGCTGGTTGGCGCGATCGGTTTAAGGTCGAGAACGGTTCGTCGGCATTGGCGGTGTTACGGTGTGTAGATGGATTGGATGACGTGGCCAGTGGATCGCCGATTGGACTTGCAGTCTGGTTGAGGTTGGTTGCTGGATTGCGTATGGTCCCGGCAGGTTGGTCAGCGAGTGGATCTCCAATCGCCGGTGTCATCGTGGTGTCGTTTTGCGACCCGGGATTGCGGACGGTTTGTGCAGGATGTGTTTCAAGGGGATCACCCAGCGGATCGCCAACAGGTTCTGCCTTTTGTGTGAGATGCGGTTCAACGGTTTGTGGTTGAGGTTCGGTATCAAGCAGCTGTGGTAGCGGATTGCTCAACGTGGGGGCAGCCTGGCGGAACTGTCTGGCTGCTTTGTCAGCTTGTTCTGCCATGTGTGATTGGTGATTTCGCAGACGCGTGAGGTCTCGTCGGGCCTGCTGGACCATGGCTTGGTTACCCGACTCCACTGCAGCAGTGAGT
>PAIY01000215.1 GCA_002704825.1 Phycisphaeraceae bacterium | reverse complement strand
TAACGTATGCACAACGGGCACCGGGTTGACACCCGGTGCTCAACTTTAAAAACGACGTGCATATTGTCCGCAGGCGGGAGTCCAGTGGAACCTGCGAGTATTGACTGAATGCCACTGGATTCACGACTTCCGGGGGCGTGGGAATGACGGACGTAAGTCATCACAAAAACAGTCATCGCAAAATAAGCACATTCAGCGAAATTTGAATAGGTTGACAGGAGTGACACGGCTTTTACTATGTGATGTGAATCACGAAACGGTCTCGGTTGCACAGGCAGCTTCGGCTTCAAGATTCTGCTGCTGCGTGGTGACACGTTTGGCTTTGGCGTTGTAACGCATGCCTGCCCAATTCAGGAGACTGCCAACCCCTGCGACGGTGCCTGAGACAAAGAGCACCGCCCAGTGTTCGCCCTTGGAAGTGTCCACTGCCAGACATAGCAGCGTGATGAGAACACCGGCAACCATGGCAAAGCGGCCCATGATCACCAACTGCTTGCCATCGGATAATTCGCCGACTTCTTTTTCAAGGTCGATCGGTGTCTTCATGCGTTTGAAGAAGGCTTCTACACGATCGTGATACGCCTGAGGACTGGTCCTGGCAAAGGGAATGGTCAACAGGAAAATCGTCACACCACAACACAGGTTCACCAGCAACTTGGTCTGGAACACCCACGGTTCACCAAACAATTCTTTGCTGAATACGCCGATCATCGATGGGATCATCGTCAGACACACCGTCACCATCGCAGACCACGACGGGGCGCGCTTGATGAACAACCCCATGAGCATCGGGATCGACATCGGCACGCCAATGACAGCACCAATACCCAGCATCCAGGCAAAGACGCCTTTACCCTTCTGAGCTTCAAAATACAGCGCAAGTCCAATGATGCAAAAGCCGAACACGGCGGTGTATATCCGCCCAAACTTCATGGCCGTCTTCGTGTCCACGGGTTTGCGCCCAAAAAGCCTGTAAATGTTGGGCAAAATGTCACGGACAAAAATAGCAGCGTTGCGGTTCAAACCCGTGTCCATCGAACTCATCGTTGCAGCAAGCATCGCAACCACCATCAATCCCACCATCCCACGCGGCAGGAGATTCAACGCGGCCACCGCATAGGCAGACTCCGTCGGACGCGAGACATCCACCGCCAGAACCTGATCGGCAAAGAGCAGTCGTGATGCCATGGGCGGGATGATCCAGATGATCGCACCAAGGACCATGAGGATCCCTGCCATCGCTGCTGCCATACGTGCTTCGCGACCGTCCTTGACCGAGAAATACTTGGCAGCCGAACCGAGCGTGTTATGCGCGGTGACATTCTTGATGACGATGGCAATCGCCCACAGCCAGGTGCATCGTGCATCCAGAAAGCGGGTCGGTTCATTGATGATGTGAAAGTCTTTGGTGAGTCCCTGTGATTCAATGGTCTCAAACATCCCACTAAATCCGCCTAGTGCTTTCAGACAGAGATAGGCCATGAGAATGGTGATGGGAATGAGGATAAGGCTTTGCAGAAAGTCGGTGCCCATGACCGCCCAGACGCCGCCGGACATGGAGTAAAAGAGCACGACAATACCGACGATGATGATGACGAGTTTGACGTCCAGGCCGAAGATGGTGGCAGTGAAAATCGCAAGACCGTTGAGCCATATCCCTGCCATGAGCAGACTCATGACCACGCCGATCCATGCGTAGAATTGCTGGGTGCGTAAGCCGTAGCGTTCCTTGGTGACTTCCGGGCCGGTCGTTGCGCGAATCTGTCGGAACCAGGGCGCGAGAAACAGGAAGTTAAGCAAATAGCCAAAGGCGTTGGCAAAGTAGATCACCACCACGGACCAGCCTGCTTCGAAGGCAACACCGGATGCTGCGGTGAAGGTGTAGGCTGAAAAACCGGACATGAAAGCTGAAGCACCGACCAGCCACCAGACACCCTTGGAACCGCCACGGAAGTAATCCGCATCATCGCGATTAAACCGTGAGAACACGGCACCCATGGCCATGATCAAAGCCAGATACGAGCCGATGATAATCCAATCAATGACGAGAACCTGTTGCACGGATTTTCTTCCCAAGTGTCAATGCACTACTTGTTGACCAGTCGTTTGAGCGTGAGTTAATCGCGATCCCAATAATCGTCGGTGGTGTTCAGGAAAGGCTCAACGGTGTAGGGGTTGGTTTCGGGTTGCAGATCAAGATCCACGCCCACGAGCATGGGCTGCGGCGCTTTGACGGTGGTGGCATGCCCATCACCCCAGGACACATTCACCGAACTGCCATGACGCACTGCCAGCGGTCCGACGGAAGGACGTGCACCAGAGCCGGGCAGTGTGTCAGCCAACAGCATCCAACCGCGCGAGACATTCACGCCATGCCAGGTGTCAGCCATGACGATGGTATCGCCGGGTTTGACCAGTTCGTTGATCTTGGCGGACGGCCCATAAAGCAACTCGGGCACGTCATTCTGCCCAAAGCCGTAGTCTTTGCTGGTGGCAATGTTGTCACGGTTGTAGCCATAGTCCACATACCGCCAATCGCTCCAGGTCGGCCCGTTTTGCTTACTCTTGGTGATCAGATTTTCGCGGATGCTGCTCTGCTCATTGGTCGGACAAAGCATCAGTTCCGCACTCGTCAGATAATTCTTGGCAACCAGCAATCCCGGCCAATACGCATTGTCACCGGAGACCCCCAGATATTGACGCAGCTGCGCAACCGGGAAGTGACCTTTAAAGTCCCCCTGGTACATGGAAGTAATCAAACCCATCTGCTTGAGATTGGTCAGGCACTGTACGTTCCTGGCAGCCGCCCGCGCCTTGGAAAGTGCTGGCAGGAGAATCGAGATCAACAACGAAATAATGCTGATGACCACCAACAATTCAATCAAGGTAAACGCTCGGGTCATTCGATTCGACATGCTGCTTCCTTTCCAAGCCCCGGATGGGTCCAGATCAACGCAATAGCTACTGCAATCAAGTCCAACAGGCCACACCCCTCACTGGCCTGAATCTGACATCCAGATCATAGGACTGCTCGCATCGCAAATCAATCACTATTGGCAATATTTTAATCTCAATATGCTGTATCGAGATAAATTTTGACTTAAAACTGTGATATTGAACGCAAAATATTGGATATACCGCGAAAAAAGAGATTAATTGCGTATACGCAAAAATGGCCAGCATTCGTGCGGTTATCATACCAAGCCCATTGATAACGCCTGTTTTTCAATTCACCACGCGTTATTTCAGGATTGGTATCGGATGAACGCAAAGCGCAAAGATCACAAAGAAAGGCAGACAAGGCAATATTTAACCACAGAGGATACAGCCTGCACTGAGATAAAAATATGACCGCCATTGACGCCATAGGACATGCGATTCAAATCGGGCGCGAATCACCATTCAACCAAAGCAGACGTCCAGCGTCACCGGCTGACCTGCAGGAACGTTGACCTGCAACAGTGCTGTGTCCGCGATCTGAGTCAACGTTGCTGGCTGACCATTGACGGTTGCCTGTGCGATCGGTCGCTGTGATGCGATGCCGACATTGCCCCCATCACAGAACTCCCAGGTGATGCGGTTTTCATCGTGACGGATTTCAGATGTGATGGCAGCAGCGCCGTTGTATTTATCCAACAACCCGAGCATGGCAACACCGTCTGACATCGGCGCGATCGTCAATAACTCAAAGCTGCGGAAGTCCAGTGTCATTTCCAGTGACGCATCGCGATCAACAATCTCCAACTTGCCAGCTTCGTGGTGATAGATCGCAACGTCACCGGCATCCATTCCCGGCACGTCCGATGCGCGGTAGGTGTCGGTGATGCTTTGACGTTGGGATTCATCTTCTGCCCAGAGACAGTGGAACAAGCCCAGCACGCCGACCTTGCCGTTGCGGTTGGTGATCTTAAGCAGTCTGGCTTGCGTCTGGTAATCGACGAACAAACAGTCCGCAGCAGGCAATGCAGGCTCAGCGCAACGCAGGACTTTGCCATCCGTCGTGCAGAGTTTTCGGAGGATATCGAAGTTTTGTTCACCGGGTTTGTCCGAGACGTAAATCGGACTGCCACTGATGGCGCGTGATGCTGCATGGTAAGCGCCGGTTTCGGCACCGCTCCAGAACATGTCCCAGTCTGGCAGCGCAAACTGACTGGTCCAGAGATTATTCATGGTGTTATAAAAGATGTGACACTGATGGGCACCATCACGCTTGGGGAAATAGTCATCGGAGTTTCGCCAGACGGTGGTGGCGGACATGTTGTATGCCACATCATTGCGATTGCACATGCAGTGGATGGTGTTGCCAACGAAGTGCGTCCATGCAGCGCCCTGGTAAGCCTGCTGCGATGCTTTGACCATGGCCGATCGCTGCTTGTCATCCGAAGCGAAATAGGCTTGGGTATTCTGGTTGTCGACCTTGGTCATATCGACGCCCTGCTGGCGGAGATAGGTGTAAAAATCATGGTAAAACCGGGCGATATCCTGTGTGCTCACGCCATGGGCATGGGGCATGGGCTCGCCGTCATGACGCCAGAGCGGGTCGGCCGACTGACGAATGTCATACGACTTGGCCAGATCGCCTTCCGGGCTGAGACCTTGCCAGTAACCTGCAAGCGTGTGCCAGACGCCGAAGGTCTTGACGCCGAAGTCCGCTTTGACTTGCTTGATCAATGCACCCAAACCTTCGGGGAATTTTTCGGCATCCGGTTCAAAGGCTGCAAGCTGTTTATCATCATCCACCGACAACCAACCATCATCAAGCACCACCAATGGTGTCTTGAATCCGGCCTCGGCAAAGGTCTGTAAACCCTCAATGAGTTTGTCGCGATTAACATCATGGTAAAACGCATCCCATGTGCACCAACCCATCAAATCCACAAACGACGGGAGCGGCTTATCCTCACGCAGTCGGAAGGTCCCCAGCGTTTGTGAAGCAACACGCACCGCATCATGAAACAGGGCATAGGGATCATCACCTGTTGCCATCACCAACAACGGCCCATCGACCGGTGCTGCATCCAATTCCAAGTTCAAGCACAGGCCCTGCTCACCATCGCCAACGAGAAACGCGCGAAAGCCCATACCAATCAGCGGGAGCATCAGGTGATATTGATCCGAATCATTCTGCCAAAGCAGACTCATGATCTGCCTGTCGATCTGCCCAAGGTCTGTTGCGTTAAAGCCAACTTCCGGCCGAATCCAGAATGGGTTGTACTGGACCAATGCATTGAAATGTTTGAGTTGCGGCAACGTCAAACCTGAGAGCGATGCGCCGGGAACGGTCTCCTTACCATGCGGGCCGGTGATCTTTTCGTCCGCATGTTGTGATGCAAACTCTGCCAGCGATTGATCAAGTCCAACAAGAGTGATTCCCGATTCACCTGCCACCGGTGTGATGAACAAGTTCTGTGGGACATTTATGACAGACGCAAAGATCGAGTTGGACATAGCAAATACCGCAAATATCAAAATTTCAGAACATGGGCTAAAACCCGTCAAAAACGGTGATTCAACGAACTAACCCAGACTGGCAATGATAGCGGTTTTTGCAATGCGTGTCTTATGGCTTGGCTTGTGGGAATGGGCTGGCCATGATCCTGGCGATCGGTCCCCAGATGTCGCTGTAGGCACAGGAATCAAAATCGGCCGGACGCTTGTCCTTAGGCAATTTTTCCGCAACCTTTTTTGGCAAGGGGTGCGGGTGACGCGGATTGTTCTCCACGCGCTTCAGCGCCCAAACCATCCAACCGACATCCTGCCGAGCAAAGACGCCCAGAATCCCTGCCTGAAACTCTCGGCAAACCGTCTCGTCATGATCCCACCACGACGCGCCAAACTCCGTACACATCACCGGCACGTTGTACTTGGCCATGAAATCAACAATATGCTGCTGCACAATCGGCGGGTGATTGTCAGTCGGGTAATCATGAAACGCATAGACGGTGTTGTTGTACGGTGCATCAAAGGTCTGTGTGTAACCGCCCCAGGTCTTATCCAAAGCCCGAGCATGCGACCAATCACATGTACCCACAAAAAGGATATGTCGTTGATCGACTTTGCGGATTGCCTCACGTGCCTTGCTGTAATACTCACGCACCAACTCCGGCTCGATGTCATGCGGCTCATTGCAAAGCTCATAGCCCATCACATACGGTTCATCCTTGTAACGCTGGGCAACCACACCCCAACGCCTGGCCCACTCAGCAAGCCCCTCATCGCTCCAACGTTTGAGATGCTTCTGGTTTTGACGGGCATTGGCTTCGTCGACCTGTCCGGTGAAATAGCTGTGACAATCCAGAATCACATAAAGTCCATGACGCTTGGCAGCACGAATCACCGGGTCGACAAACGTCTGAAGATGATGCTCCAGATCAATGGGCTCATGTTCACGGTTGTTGAAATATCTCAGGTAAAACGGCAGGCGAATGGTATTAAGCCCCATCGACTTGCAGAAGGCTGCGACTTCTTCGTCCTGCGCGGGGATCACGACATTGCGTGCATAACCGACACCGGATGCGATGAAGGGTTTGCTGCCACCCGCGGCTTTGTCCGACGTGACAATGTGACGACCATTCACCGACAACCAGAGATGATCCGTACTGGCGATGCTGTATCCGAAAACGTCCTTTGTGATGGACTGATCCATAACGTCATTTCCTTTACCCACATGAGCAAAAATGCGATTCACAGCTTGATTCATCAACGGCGGATTCTGCCAATCCAATGCGTATTCACCGTTGACCGTATCCACTACTTTCATGTGTTTCTTGCCATCGGCATCAATGAGTTTGACAAAGACGCGTGCGTTGTCCTGATGCGTTTGACCCTTGATTTTCAGTGTTTTGAGGTTATCCAACGGATCATTGGTAACATGCAGACTCACGTTGCGGTACTGCTGGATGGTCATGGAACGAATCTGGAATTGGCAGGTATTCTGCGTGGTCACCATGACGCCAGCAACCTGATCCTCTTCTGCAATCTCCGTCTTGGGATCAAAGGCAAAACGCAGCAGCATCCAACCTTCATCAAGCTGCTGCGCATCATCGAGCGTCAGCGTGTCGGAGTTGATGGATTGGCGTTGCCAGGTCCGCCAGATCATTTTCATGTTCCCCGGCTGATCCTTGCCAACCACTTTGAACACCAACGCCACACGCATGCAAGGGTCCGCCAGGTACGGCTTGGGATCAAAGCGTTGAGCAGAGCTGTAATTCACACCGCCGCCGCTGTCGGAACGCGTGCTGGTGATCAGCAGCGAAACATCCTCGGGCACAACCTGACTCCTGCCCCCACGGAGACCCGCAGTTTTGTGTTCCCATGGATGCGGATTGCCGGAGACAAAAAGCGGGCGACTGCTGGCAACGGGTAAGTCCCACGCCTGCTTTTGCTGTGCCTGTGTGGCTTGACTCAGCAAGATCAGAAGCAAGGCAAAAACCGGTAACATCAAATGACGAATCATCGAAAAATCCTTTAAAATCAGGGCAAAACGACACTGCCAACCCTTTGCGGGTTGCTGCCTGTTTCAATATCCAATCCCAAAAATGATTACTCGGGACACACCACCTGTGGCTTGATGAACAATCTCACCGGCGCACTTTGTGGATGTTCAATCCGCCAGATCAACTGTCGGGCGGCATAGCATCCCAGGTCATGCAAACGCAGATCAATCGATGCGGGCCTTGGCTGCGTCTTGACCAAATGACGATCACAGTTGTCACAGGAAATGATCGTCAAATCCTGCATCGGCGAGATCCCATGATCACGCAAAGCGGTGTAAATCTCCGGCAACTGAAAGTCCGTCGGGACAAACAAACCGTCGGGAACCTTCTTGCTGGTGACCATCTGCTTGACGAGATGCTGCGCCAATTCATGGCTGGGAACCGTGTGTTCGTCTTGCGGGTCAGCAATCCAACTCTGAAATGGCAAGCCCGCCTGTTTCAGATACATCTCAAAAAACATCTGTCGTTCAGAGCAAGCCCGATGCGACGGGAAGAGATTCATAAAACCGAATTGCTTGACATCCAGACTTTGAAGATGTTCGTAAGCCAACCGTGCAACCGAAAGATTGTCACAGAAAACCTCGTCCCCAAACGCCTGACGGACATCGCCATGAAGCATCTGAATACAGGGAAAAGACTCGAGTTTTTCAATGTTTTCCTGGGACACATCCTTGAGGTCCGCCAGGACGAGAATGCCATCACAATCACGCTGGGTAAAGACACTGGGCAGGCTGCCATCATCGGGCATGCGTACCAGCATCAATCGCAAATCGTTTTCCGCGAAGACGGATTCCAGGCCATCGACAAAGCCCCATTCGTGAATCTCCATCATGCTCCAGCCGGCATAAACCAGCGCAACATTACGCGTCTTGAAACACGCCTTGGCGGGTGGCTTGGGATTCAGACGATACCCCAAACCTGATGCAACCTTGCGGACACGCTGGGCCTTTTCCTCGGACACCTTGGCAGAGTTGTTGATCACACGCGAGACTGTTGCCAGCGAGACGCCAGCCTGCTCTGCAATGTTTTTGATATTGACGTTGGTCACAACCATCTCCAAGGGTCTGCTGATTCGATTCCAAACAACTGAACGGTGTCAGTGGACTTTATAATACCATCCCGATTGCCCGTGCTTGCCCGTTGCCATGAATTCCTGCGAACGATGCGAAACATGCATGTCCGCCCAAAGCAAGTTCAACCCCTTGGCATGGCGTCGGGCGACGCGCTGATCCCACGTGTAGGAACCGGGGTAGTACAGATACATGTAGTTGTAGGCATAGGAACTGGTGGTGGCAACATACTGGTTCACATCCACCGTATCTCCGATGAGCGCACTTTCTGAGAAGACCACAAAATCACCCAGTCGAGCGCGGCCGGTATCCGCACGGTAACTGATGTTGTTGGTCCATCCCAGTCCGCCAAAAAGTCCGGGGTTGCTATCGAGTTTATTCTGACAAGCATCACTGACGCCGGGAAAAGCCGGGCAGGCATAACCACCCTGAGCGCCGAATTTGGGGTCCTTCTGCATGTCATCCCAGTCGGAGACGAGCTTGCCACGCATGTAGGGAGAGGTCTCGATTTTCCATTGACCGGGCGTGCCCCCGCTTCGCGTCGCAGCCGGCAACCACTCGTCAAAGTCATTGGTGTAGACCGTGCTGGCCACGCCCAGTTGCTTGAGATTACTCATGCACAAGGTGGATTGGGACGCCTGCCGAGCCTTAGCGAGTGCGGGGAGCAGGATGGCAATGAGCAGCGAGATAATCGAGATCACCACCAGCACTTCAATGAGTGTGAAAGCCCGACATTTGATTTTCATGTCATTTTCAAGCATTTCAAGCTCCAATCTGCTGCGAGAAGACACAGCACAGCCAATCCAGTAACCGAAAAAAACAAGCCCCTCCACACAACGCGGATCAAGCGAGATTCTCAGATCATCCTAGGCATCAATTTGATCAAGTCTAGTTTTTCGGAAAATTTTCATGATTTTTTTCAAAACATCAATACCCTATTCCTCCCTTATCAAGATGCCCCATGGCATATACCGCGCTCACTTTTGAACGCATCAAATCCTTCCATCGCCATGACCAATCATCGCATCATTGGGTTGAATCCTACTGACAAACGTATTTGATTTTCTGAACCACAGAAGCATCATGACACAGAGAAGCAAACAAATACAGCATGTATTTCTTGCTCATTTCGGGCTCTGTACCTCAGTGACTCTGTGGTTAAGACTTTTGAAGATCGCCATCAGTGAAGTTGATCAAAAAAACCAGAAGATTCGCCCCCGCGCTCGGATTGAGCCAATTATTGCGCATTGCGTGATAGTTCCGCGGACACTTCCCCCCTAGTGGTCCGTCAAAACTTAATTGTGGGATAGACTGATTTAAGTTTGCATCTTGCATCGTCGATTTTCATCTGCCAATCGACGCCGCGTTGGGTGGTG
>PAIY01000214.1 GCA_002704825.1 Phycisphaeraceae bacterium | reverse complement strand
GGTGCAGGGGGAGGAAAGGGTAGTGTCTCAGAATATGTGTCTGGTGAAAACACCAGCCACGGCATAACGTCCCAGAAAGTGTATCTGGTGAAAACACCAGCCACGGCATGTCGGATGCTTCCATCCGACCATATCCGATACCAGGTAGTTACTACAAAGAGGTGTCTCTTTTCCACGGGATGAAATCATCCTGATCAAGTAACATGGCTTTGGAAGGCTGACCATTTGCAATTGAAATAATCAATTCCAGGATTTCTTCTCCTACTTTTTCAATGGTCTTGGCTCCCGTAATGATCCCACCTGCATCTATGTCTATGATATCATTCATGCCGTCAAAGAGGCTTGTATTACTGGAAATTTTGATAGTAGGAGCAATGGGATTCCCTGTTGGCGTGCCCAGACCAGTTGTAAAGAGGATCATGTTCGCACCTGATCCGGCGAGTCCGGTAGTAGATTCTACGTCGTTTCCCGGCGTACATAGTAAATTGAGTCCGGGCTGAGTGGCTGGCTCTGTGTAATCCAAAACATCCATAACAGGAGAGGTGCCTCCTTTTTTTGCAGCCCCTGCTGATTTGATGGCATCCGTGATCAGGCCATCCTTAATATTTCCCGGTGATGGGTTGGCATGGAATCCTGATCCCGAGGCAATGGCTTTAGCCTCATAGGCATGTTGCAGCTGTAAGAATTTATCAGCTGTGGCATCATCCTTACACCTATTGACCAGGTTTTGTTCTACACCGTTTAATTCCGGGAATTCACTTAAAATAGTAATACCACCAAGACTTGACACCAGGTCCGAGACATGACCGACCGCCGGGTTGGCAGAGATGCCGGAAAAACCATCAGAGCCGCCACATTCCAATCCTATTTTTAATTTAGATAACGGAGCGGGTTGCCTTTCTATCTGATTAGCTTTTTTTAATTCTTTCAATGTATCCTCGATGGCTAAACGGATCATTTTGTCTTCATTCTTTATTTGCTGCTGCTCAATGAAGATGAGTGGCTTATCACAGTCAGGGTATGAGGTACTCATAATCTCCTGAAACCAGCTGATTTGTGCATTCTGACACCCCAGACTCAGGATGGTGGCTCCGGCTACATTCGGATTATTGACATAACCAGCAAGTAATTTTAGTAATACTTCGGAATCTTTTCTGGTGCCTCCACATCCTCCCTGGTGGTAGAGAAACTTGATGCCATCAATATTCTTAAAAGGTCTTTGTGCAGCAGTAGATTCACTTTCTTCGGACTGTCCAAAGACAAGTTCCCGGGCATATTGCTCATACTTATTATCCCGCTTTTTGTATCCGAGTGTTTTGAGTAAGGCTTCTTCAATCACCCTGAGGTTTCGGTTTTCACAGAAGACAAGAGGAATGAATAGCCAGTAGTTTCTTGTTCCAACTGTTCCATCCTTCCTGTGATAGCCCATGAATTTCTTGTCCTTCCATTTACTGACATCAAGAGGAGACCAGTCTGTTGTTACTCTTTGTGTTGGCTTGGAAGCAAAGTGAGAGATGTTCTGGGTCGTGATCAGGCTACCTGCTTTCATGTCTTCATTGGCGATGCCAACAGATACCCCATACATTTTGATATGATCTCCTTTTTTCAGGTCATTAAGTAGGAATTTGTGCTTTTGTGGAATACGTTCGATTAGACTGATTTCCCTGTCCTTGTATGCTATTTTCCCGGGCTGCAAGTCTTCCAGGGCTACACAGACATTATCATTTGAATCGATTTTCAGTATTTCAGCCATTTACAATTAGCTCAAGATATCAATAATTGCTTTTCCGCATTCTTTCGTATTTGCTTTTCCTCCCATGTCCGGAGTCAAAGCGACTTTTTCCCTGATACTTATTTCAATGGCATTCATGATGGCATCTGCTGCTTCCTGGTGCCCAAGGTGTTCAAGCATCATAGCTCCGGCCCAAATAGTTCCGATCGGATTGGCAATGCCCTTGCCCGCTATATCCGGAGCAGAGCCATGTACTGGTTCGAACATAGAAGGGAAATCCTTTTCCGGATTGATGTTTCCTGATGCAGCAATCCCAATGGTTCCTGCAACAGCTGGTCCCAGGTCAGAGAGAATATCTCCAAACAGGTTTGAACCGACAACGACATCATACCAATCCGGATGTAACACAAAATTGGCCGTTAAAATATCAATATGATACTGGTCGGTCTTAATGCCAGGATGCAATTTTTTCATCTCGGCAAAACGTTCATCCCAGAAGGGCATGGTATGCACAATACCATTTGATTTAGTAGCTGAAGTCACATGCTTTTTTCTTTTTTCAGCTAGTTCAAAAGCATACTTCATTACCCGGTCAACACCTCGTCGGGTAAAGACACTTTCCTGGGTCACTGTTTCCTGATCTGTACCCCTGTATATTCTGCCACCGATTTCAGAATATTCGCCTTCGTTGTTTTCACGTACAATGACCATGTCGATGTCCTCGGCGGTTCTGTTTGCCAGGGGCGACGTGATTCCATCAAACAGCTTTACCGGTCTGAGTGAGATGTATTGCTGAAATGCCCTTCGGATAGGAATAAGTAAGCCCCACAATGAAATATGATCCGGAACACCTGGAAATCCTACGGCTCCCAGGTAGATCGCATCATGGTGACCGATCACATCAAGACCATCATCAGGCATCATGGTCCCTGTTTGTTTGTAGTGTTCACAACTCCAATTAAAAAGGTCCCATTCAAATGAGATATTGTACTTTTTTCCAACGGCTTCTAAAACCAATTGGCCCACAGGGATCACTTCCTTACCAATTCCATCTCCTGGAATAACTGCAATTTTCAACATAGGTTAATATTTTATTGTGTCAAAAATACATGGATATTTATAACTTTTTTTAGATGCCATGCTCACTTTTACGAAAATATTTTTATCAATCCATCCTTCGAAATTTGGAAGTGTAGAGATGTGTTTAAATAGCGGGGAAGTGTTCTATTTCTATTCCAGGCAAATTTTTTTGAGTCTCATTTATTATCTCATTCCCCTTTCAAATCCGGGGCATTTGGGTTGGTGTCGGGCCCAAAATAGCGAAGCATAACCAATGGTTCTGTCTCTGAAGTATTTTCGAATGTTACACCTTCCATTGCTGCCTGCTCTGTACAAAAGACTTCATCCTCGGTCAATTCCTGAAAGCGAATGAGTTGAGGTGATGAGAGGTTTAGCTTATTCATTTTCCCCTTTCCCTGAACTGTAATTAAGCCATAGGCACCTTTGTCTTTTATCGTGACCTTAGAACCCGGATTGATGGTTAACTCCTTGGCCGTGAAGGGTTGTTTGCTATCAAACGTACCATAACAGACCCATTTATCCTGATGGTCTTCACTTTCAGTGTCTAAGATCGGATTCAGATGATGGTTTTCCATAAAATGGGGGTCTGTGTTTTTTTCCCAGTCAAGTTGGCTGATGATGAAATCCAGGTCCTGGTGTTTATCTTTTGGCATATCCTTTACAAGTAAGTCCCAGCCTACTTCTCTTCCTTCTACAATATTTTGATACATACCAAATACATCTGATCCCCATTGAGGCTCATAGGTGCAAAGAGATCCGGGAGCATGAAGTATACCCGTGTCTATTTTCCATCCGGTTCCGGGATCCAGTCGATATGCCCTGCTCAGAGAGAGGATTCCATTGTCTCCTTTGTTCCAATTCTCAAGACATTTTCTGACCTGTTCTTTTGTTACTCCAGGTTCAATACCCATGAATGTATAAGGGAAATTGTTGAAGACCTGATTTTGTTGAGGAGGGAAATAATATGATTCAGGTTTTCCTTCCTGACCCACCAGGGCTGCCTGTTCGTCATTTTGATGGAGGTGATGAGGGATAGGACCCATATTATCAAAAAACTTGGAATAGACCGGCCATTTCTGATATTTGTTCCAAAGCCTGGCACCTATGATTTGTTCTCCACATTCCCGGATGACTTCTTTTAATTGAAATTTTTCTTTTCCGGTTACTACATAACTGAGGCCTTCGTCCACCACACGCCCTTCGTTCTGAGCTTCGGTGGTAGAGCCAAACCACCTTTCATTAATTCCGCCCCGATGGAGCCCAAAAGCATAAAGGTCATCTGGATGAAGTTTTAATCTTCGGCCGGGATGCATAAAAGACCTGGGTACCCAGCAAGGGGCCAATCTCAATAAACCTCCGTTTACTTCCAGTGTATGGTCCAAAACTGATTGGAGTCCGGACGTTATGTGTTTCAGGTTGGTTATATGATTCACCATATTATTGAAGTTTGAAGATTCTTTCCATTTTTACCCACTTTTCAGCTGAAGATGCATCTGGTGAGGTAACCTGGAATTTTGACATAAATTCTTCCCATTCTGCCTGGCGGGGAAGTTTGGCCAGTTTTGACATTTGCGTTTCAAAATCAAAGTCAGCTGGTGTTACCACAATCATAAATAGCTTATTTTCATGTAGATATATTTCATGATCCAGGATACCCACTTTTTTGATCCCCTCCAGAACCTCAGGCCACACTTTGGTGTGCCATTCTTTGTATTCTTCAATGAGCTGAGGGTCATTTTCCAGTTCCATGGTCATACAGTATCGTTTGACGGGAACTTCAAAAGCCTTCTGTAGGTATCCTTTCTGTGGTGATTCTTCCATATTCAGTCGTTTATCAGTTTTAGTTTTACAATAGGTAAGGGCTATGCATACTGCAATGATCAAGGTCGTATTCAATGTCATTTTTCAATGATTTTTATTCTTGGATCACTCGAGTCAATGAGGTCCATGCCTATCCTGATCGGAGGGATCTCATTTCCTGCTTTTGATTGTATCGTAGCAGATTTCAATTTTTTATTTTCCCAGGTCAGGTCTACTTCAAAACCACCCCGTGCTAATAATCCGCTTACCGATCCGCTTGGCCATTCATCTGGCAAGGCAGGAAGGAATTGTAGTTCGCCCATATGGGATTGCAGCACCATCTCAGAAACAATTGCAGTAGCTGCAGCTGAGCCATCCAGTTGAAAGGGAGTATAAACAGTATCGGCCTGCACATACAAGTCGGGCCTTCCCATATCCCATTCGGCATTTTGAAAGGTCAACAGGTTTTCAAAGCCTTCATCTGTTAACATTTCAGTGAAGATCTTATTGGCTCGGTTTCCATCCATCAGGCGTGTCCAAGCAGCCATCCGGTGCGCACGGGACCAATTACCCCCTGAGGCCCTGTCATCAGGAAAGCGAACGTCTCCACGCATGTTGAGAGAAACTTTCGCAGCCTCAGCTAACTCTGGTGTTTTGGTCGGATGGATTTGATGACCAGGAGATACCCCATATAGATGGGCAATGTGGCGATGGTGGCTATTGGGATCATCAAGGTCCTGATACCATTCCTGCAGTTGTCCATATTGTCCGATTTTGAGAGGTAAAAGACGTTCCCTGTAAGCCATGGCTGAATCGGCAAACTCCTCTTCACCTACCAGACGTGCGGCCTCTGCAGTATTGGTGAAAAGATCCCACAGCATTTCAATGTCCTGGTAAACCCCAGGTAAATTAAAAATATTACCGTATCGTTGACCTTTTGGATAATCAGGTGCTCCTTTGTTTGGGTCAGTTGCTCCATGTTCTGCAGAAACTGATGGAGTGCTGATCAAATACCCCTTGAATTCAACCAAATTTTGAAACCAAAACTGGGTGGCTTCCTTCATTATAGGGTAGGCCGTTTCACTCAAGTATCTTTTATCTTGATTGAATGCATATTGCTCCCATAAATGCTGACAGTGCCAGGCAGACCCCATGGGAAACATTCCCCAGGACAGCCCTCCAATGGGGGCGGTGTGGCCCCAGATATTTCCAGTGGTATGACTGATCCATCCCGATGTGCCATAAACTCGTTTGGCAATCTCTCGGCCAGGCTCTACCAGATCAGCAATCCAATCTAACCAGGGTTCATGGCATTCCAATAAGTTAGTAGGACCACAGGGCCAGTATATTTCCTGGATGTTGATATTACTTTGGTAGTTTCCTGCCCAGTAAGCAACATCGAACGTATTCCACCCGCCTTGTAGGTTGGCCGGGAGGGTGCCAGGTCTTGAAGAACTTATCACCATGTACCTGCCCAGGTTGAAGGCCATCTCTTTCAATCCGGGGTCTGACTCTCCTGCCTGCATTCTTTTCCACCTTTCATTGGTTGGCAGGCTTTCTGTTTCCGGGTCGCCATTGAGATCAAGAGAGACCCTTTGATATAAATTCTGATAATCAGCGATGTGACGTGTTTTGAGCTTATTATAGCCTAGTTGACTTGCATTATCCAATACACGCTGGTTTTTGATATTGGGGTCTTCTCCTATGTATTTAGGGTATTCAAGTTTGTAATTGGTCGATATGGCCATATAAATGACCAAAGAACTGGCTTCTTTGACTGTTAATTGATCGTTTTCCTGTACAATATATCCATCCTGATTATCAATCCGGATAGAGACCACAAAGGGACGTTCATTGCCATCAATCCAGCCGGTTATCTTATACTCGTTCTCACTTGTGATGACTTCAAACTCTTTTTGTATAACCTTGGAGGAGATTGTAGTGTTGATGCTGTTTTCTTTAGACGCATCGAATTTCATGACTACAACATTGTCGGGGTAGGAGCAAAAGTATTCCCTGGTATAAGTAACGTCACCTATTTTATATTCAACCAGCCCCAGGGACTTGTTGATGTCTAAACTTCTTTTGTAATCGGAATACTTGCCTTCTTCTCCGAAAGATAATTGAAGATCACCAATACTGGTGAAATGTCCGAATCGTTGATTATCTCCGAGAAATTTTTTACTGACCAGCTCATCAGCTGTATAGATATTGTTATTAACTACGGCCTTTCGTATTTCGGGCAATGTTTCCCTGGCTTCCGGGTTTACTCCGATTTCTTCCCAGTCACCTCTGAAGGGTCCACCTCTCCACATGCTTTTTTCTGTGATTGCGAAGGTTTCATTGTCTACGCCTCCAAAGAAAGTGGCGCCGATGTTACCATTGCCCAGGTGCAGCCCCTGACTGTTCCAATATTCAGCAGGATACTCATACCATAACACATGATTTTTACCAGATTGAACGTTTTCCGGAGTACACCCAACAGAAAGGAGGGTGCCCAAAATGACTAAATAGAAATAAGTTTTATTGGGGTTCATATTGTATTGGGTTAAGGGGTTGATTCTCTTTTAATAAATTTCATTTTAAGTGTAGTCTCTTCTTCACGAGGGTCAGAGGGATGCTCTATTTTTCTGAGCAAGGCATCAAACGTATATTTTGCTATTTCGGAGATGGGTTGAGCCATTGTACTCAACGATGGCTGAACCAATTCACCGGCAGGATCATCATCAAAGCCGATTATCGCAATATCTGTGGGTACCTTTATCTGGAACTTTTGGAAGGCTTTCATCATGCCCAGTGCCAATTGATCTGTAGCACATAGAATAGCTCGCGGCAACTTCTTTGCATTAATAAGTTGAGCGGCCCTTTGATATCCATCACCAAAAGTGATGTCACCAACATCAACGTGTGACTTGAGCTTGTTTTTATCCATAGCGCTTTCATAGCCTTTTACCCGTTGCTGAAAAACGCTGACTGGTTCTTTTGAAGTAAAAAAGGAAATTTCGGTTTGTCCGTTTTTGATAAGGTATGAGGTCGCTTGAAACCCTGCATCAAAGTTGTCTACTTTGATCCTGTGAAAGTGCGAATCATCCGGTACCCTGTCGAAAAGGACCAAAGGTATGTGGAACTCTTTCAACTGATTGAAATGATCCGTATTTTCAGTAGTCAGGGAAGGAGAGGCAATTACACCTGCTACTCCATGTTCCATCATCGCAGTAATGTTTTTTTTCTCCAGGCTGACATCTTCATTGGATTGAAAGATCATGACCGAAAAACCTTTTGTATGGGCGAGGTTTGTAATGGCGCTTATGGTGGAAGAAAAAAAATGCGGTTGAATCGACGGAACCAGGATCCCAATGTTTTTACTTTGATTGTTTCTTAGTCCTACAGCGAAGGTGTTTTGAATATACTTCATTTCCTTCGCTTTGTTAAGGACCAGGTCCCGGGTATTACTTTTTACATCCGTATGATTTCTCAGGGCTCTTGAGACCGTGGTGTGGTGAATACCCAGCTCTCTGGCAATATCTTTTATGGTGATCTTTTTCAAAGCTTATACGAATAAACCATCGAATGCTTTGATCCAGGCTTTGGCCATTATATAACAACCAGCAAACGAGGGGTGGATACCATCCCAACTCCAATAGGTATGAGGCGCTTTTTTGAGTGCTTCATCAAAGACTTCCTGGTAGGGAACCCAGGCGGTGTTATACTCATCAGCTATTTTTTTCGCAGCTTTTTGGTACTGCGTAAATGCCGGAAACCACTCCTCCATGTCAATCGCAGACCCTTCTTCTAAGAAAAATGGTTGGCCAATGATGAACTTTACATTAGGCCTGGCTTTTATTGTTCGATCAAGGAGTGCTTTCAAGTCATCTTCATAGACTTTTACTGTTCCTGAATATCCATGTTTCTTGATATGCCAGAAATCATTAACACCAATAAGTATGCTGACCACGTCCGGGGTTAGGTCCAGACAGTCTTTGTCCCATCTTTCAGCTAACTGATGCACTTTATTTCCACTGATACCTCTGTTGTAGTACTTCCAGCTGGTTTGAGGGTTTTCTCCTACCAGTTGAGCAGCACTTAGGTTGACATAACCATTCCCGATATTTTTGAAATCATTGGCGTCTGTACTTTTCCTGTTACGACCGTAATCCGTAATGGAATCACCTTGAAAAACCACGGTTAATTCTTGTGGAAGAGTAGGTTTCTTCAGATCATGACGCGATTGACCGGAGGCTATAACACTGCTCATACCAGCTGAAGCAAATAGAGAGGTTTTGATAAAATTTCTTCGGGTGTTCAATGAAGTAGGCATGGTTTTTAGATTTTTATAAATGCTCACGTGAGCAATATACAAATAATTGTAAAATTACTGAATCTCTTTTTCAGATTTATCAATATTGGAAAAGTTGAGCATTTGAATATTCTACCAATAGGTTATATGTATTATGTTTGCGATTCTTGACCTTAAAGAACCTAACATTAAAATAGAGAGTCATGCCAACATTAGGAGATAAAGAATATTTCAAAGGAATCGGAGCGATCAAATTTGAAGGACCTCAGTCAGATAATCCTTTTGCTTTCAAGTATTATGATGAGAATCAGATGGTTGCAGGAAAATCAATGAAAGATCATTTCAAGTTTGCCTGTGCTTATTGGCACACCTTGTGCAATGAAGGTAATGACCCATTCGGTCCCGGAACAAAAGTATTTCCATGGGATGCAGATGCTGATCCAATACAAAGAGCCAAAGATAAAATGGATGCCGCTTTTGAGTTTATTACCAAGATGGGTATTCCTTATTTCTGTTTCCATGATTTCGACCTTGTTGATGAAGCAGACTCATTTAGTGAGTCAGAAAAAAGACTGGATACAATTACGGACTATGCCAAAGAGAAGATGAATGCTTCTGGTGTTAAACTTCTGTGGGGAACGGCTAATCTATTTTCCAATCCAAGATATATGAATGGCGCTGCTACCAACCCTGATTTTAATGCGGTGGCGTATGCTGGGGGGCAGGTCAAGAATGCATTGGATGCTACCATTAAACTAGGAGGTGAAAATTATGTCTTTTGGGGAGGAAGAGAAGGCTATATGTCCCTGCTGAATACCAATATGAAGAGAGAGTTGGATCACATGGCCAGGTTCCTGCATATGGCCAAAGACTACGCCAGAAGTCAGGGGTTTAAAGGGAACTTCTTTATTGAACCCAAGCCAATGGAGCCAACAAAACATCAATATGATTTTGACTCCGCTACGGTAGTTGGTTTCTTGAGAGCTCATGGGCTGGACAAAGATTTCCGATTAAACATCGAGGTAAATCATGCAACATTGGCAAATCATACCTTTCAGCATGAGCTACAAACTGCGGCTGATGCGGGTTTATTGGGAAGTATAGATGCCAACCGGGGAGATTACCAGAATGGATGGGATACAGATCAGTTTCCAAATAGTTTGTATGAGACAGCTGAGGCTTTGTTGGTTATTTTAGAAGCTGGAGGCTTCCAGGGAGGCGGAATCAACTTTGATGCGAAGACAAGAAGAAATTCAACAGATCTGGAAGACCTGTTTCATGCACATATTGGAGGAATGGATGTTTTTGCCCGGTCCCTTCTAATTGCGGACAAAGTACTGTCCTCATCGGATTACAAAAAATTAAGGGCAGAAAGATATGCTTCCTTTGATAGCGGCCAGGGAAAAGATTTTGAAGATGGCAAGCTGACCATGGAGCAATTGAGGGATATTGCTGCAAATGGCGGGGAGCCGAAGCAAATCAGTGGACGTCAGGAATATTTTGAGAATATCATTAACAACTGCATTTAATTACAGTTTCTCAAATTTGTAGTGTACAGCAGTTTCCATGTCAGGATTGATCAGTTGAAGCTGTATTCGAAATAATTGTTTACCCCAGGATTTTTGAAGCCGAGGATCATCAATAGTGATTGCTTCATGTTTAGAAGTTAATTGTGTTGGGTCAAAGGTAAGTTGAACATCAAAGGAGGAGCCTTCAAATGATTGGTGAAAGATGATTTTCCCATCCTCAATCTCCGTTTCACAAGGTGTAACAAAGTTAAGTATGGTCTTCCCCGCAAGAGTTTCAAATACGATGTTTTCACTAACATTGATGTAGTCCCCTTTTTTGTGGCTGATGGTGCGGGTCCATTGGCTTAAGTTAGCATCCTCGGGATAAGCCTCTTCAAGGTTGAGGCTAAAATCAATCGTAGAACTTTTCTTAGAATAGCTTACTTCTTTGGCTGCATACTTTCTTCCATTTTTCTGGTCATAGCCATTGACAATAGGGAGTGTGTGATATTGAGATTGCATGGTCCAGATTTCGTATCGCTGATCGCTGAAAGTCTTTTTTGAATACTGTTCGACACCAACATCAATAATGATTGGCTTGCCATTGTAATAAATAATGTAATTACCAACATCATTGTGATTATGGCTCTCCTGATTATGTCCGCCTTTTCCTGCCAGAAAGAATCCCTGAATCGAGTTTTTATAATCCCGGGAAACGAATAGTTCGGATTGTTCCATCCAGGCATCCTGAACGATCGGAATGCTTGCCTCTTTACCTTTCAGTTCATCATAAGAAAAAATGGCCCTCAACCTCCTGTTCATTGAAGAGGATGGATAGAAGGAATCAAAAGACGTTGTCTTTGCTATGCTATAATCAATCAGTTTTTGGTCTTTGGATGCTTCACCCCAGTGATAAATGAGTTCGACCGGGGGTTGTTGTTTAGCAGCAGCATCCGCGAAATTCACAAAATAGTCCCCGGCGATATTGACTGTATAGATATAGCTGGCCATATTCTTTATGACCCTTTCCTTATAGATCTCTATTTTTCCATTTGTTAGGTTTGAGAGAAAGTCGAGGTAATCAAATAAAGATCCACCGGCCCTGCCCCAATAGGAGGGGCCTTCATCACATACTCCATCTTCAGGGTAGATATTTATAAAGTGATCCACTGATTGCATGGATTTATATATTCCAGTGGCCATCTTTTCCGGGTCTGTTTCAATCAATGCTATACAGTTTATCCAATTTGAATTGATCCATGGGTTCCAGTTATTCACACTGGTGGGATCTTCAAAGGACATCCACCAAAAATCATTTCTTGCTAGATTAGGGATCAGAATTCTTTCATTGATTTCTGTGCGGATCCGATCCCTGATGACAGGGCTTTTTTCTTCCAGAGGAGTTTCTAATAGATAGTAGACCCATGCCAGGGTGGCTCCTGTCTCTGCGGCAAACAGATCAACCACGTTTTCATTAACTACCGGAAGCCCTGTTCTTCCATCCTTTTGTAAGTAAAGGTGTGCTGGAATTGACCAGGTGGATTCTTCACAAATTAACCAAATTCCGTTTATGATCTCGTCCAGGAATCGTTGTTCACCTTCTGCGAGTTCAGCAAATACCAGATCCTGCAACATGGCACGGCGTCTGAAATAAGGTTGCTCATAATTAACCCGATTGCCGGATACGGAATAATCCATATACAGAGTGGCTGGCAGTAAATCCCATTTCTGAGTAAGTGCTTTTTCACCCTTATTAATGAGTAGTTTTTTGATTTCCGGATTTAGCTTTTCCCAAGATTTTCTTTGATCATATTTTGGGTAATCAATCCAGGAATTTTCCGTGGTTAATACCTTTTTTAATGCTTCAATTGAATTCTTCTTGGTTAGCAGAAATCTTTCCGTAACCTGAGTAAATGCAATCAGTGGTATGAAAGAATGGAGTACAATAGCCAGCAGTAACTTATGAATGATCATTTTTCTTTTTATTGGGTCATACAAATATCTGTAATCTTAACAAGATTGATGTTTTTGTCTATACTTTACTATCCCTACTCAAAAAATGACATAATTCATTAGTTTAGTCGCCACATGACTAATCGGGCAATGAAGAAAATAAGCGAAATCAGCACCCAGGTAAGTAAGCAATCTTTTGAGTGTACCCTTACGGTTGACTGTGCAGTGTTTGGTTTCCAGGAAGGTGAGCTGAAAGTGTTACTGGTGAAGCGGGCAATTGAGCCCTATCAAGACTATTGGATGCTACCAGGTGGGATTATGAATGCAGATCAATCCGTTGAAGAGGCTGTTAATTCAGTACTCTTTAATCTTACAGGTTTGGATCAAATACACACACAACAGGTCAGGGTATATAGTGACATTGACAGGCATCCGGTGAAACGAGTGGTCACCGTTTCATTTTATGCTTTGATCAAGCCTGAAAATCATCCTGTAATAGCTAAAAATTATATTTCCGATGTAGAATGGGTTCCATTTTCTAAGATGCCTGAGTTGGGGTTTGACCATACAAAAATAGCTATTGATGCACTCAAATTACTCAAAGCCAATTTGAGAGATCACCTTGTTTTTGGGGAATTGCTTCCAAAGAATTTTACACTGACAGAGCTCCAGGATTTGTATGAGAATATACTTGGGGAAGCCCTTGATCGCAGAAATTTCAGAAAGAAAATCCTACAACTGGGATTAATTGAAAATACTGGAAGGAAGAAGAAAGGAGTAAAGGGAGGTCCTGAGCTGTTTCGAATAAAGAAAAACTAATCTAATATTTTTTAGTTTCATATTCTGTGTATAAATTACATGGTATAACGCATAAAGTGATGACCTCAAGAAATATATTACTCCTTTTCATTGTATTATTTGCATTTGGTTCTTGTAAACAGCAACCAAAAGATAGTTCCGAATTTAGCCCGGAAAAAGCAAAGGAAACCCTTGATTTTGCAATCCAACAGTATAAAGGGATGATTCCCAAAGTACCTGAGGGAGTGTTACCCAGTTCTTTTATTGATGGTGAGTTTAAAACGACCGGAATTAATGGGTGGGTCAGTGGTTTTTATCCCGGTTCATTGTGGTATTTGTATGAGTATTCAAATGATGAAAGCTTAAAAGCTGAAGCTGAAAAGAAAACATGGCTTTTAGAGCCAATTAAAAATAATACAGGAACACATGACCTGGGATTCATGATATTTTGTAGTTATGGAAATGCCTACCGCATCACCAAGAATGAGGATTATGCTCCGGTTATTATTAAAGGTTCAGAATCATTAAGCACAAGGTTTAATGAAACTGCTGGAGTTATAAAATCCTGGGATTTTACAAGAGGAGACGACTGGTCTTACCCCGTAATAATTGATAATATGATGAACCTTGAGATGCTACTTTGGGCAAGTGATTATTCTGACAATCCAAGATTTAAAGAGATAGCTTTAAGTCATGCAGATACAACGATGAAGCATCATTACAGGGAGGACTACAGTACCTGGCATGTTGTTGATTATGATACAGTCAATGGTGGAGCTAAGGGGAAGATGACTCATCAGGGATACTCTGATGAATCCTCATGGGCAAGAGGACAAGCCTGGGGACTTTATGGATACACCATGATGTATCGAATGACAGGAAGAACAAAATACCTTGACTTTGCAAAGAAGATAGCTGACTTTATTTTGACTCACCCGAACCTTCCGGAAGACAAGATTCCATACTGGGACTTTGATGCACCCGATATACCGGATACTTATCGGGATGCTTCATCAGGAGCCATTATTGCCTCAGCTTTACTCGATATGTCCAAGTTGGTCAATGACAAATCTTTATCTACCTTATATTATGATAATGCATCACAAATGCTGTCCTCATTAAGCAGTCCTGATTATTTGGCTGAATTGAATGAGAACGGAAATTTCATTTTGATGCATGGAGTGGGACATTTGCCTGGAAACAGTCAAATTGACGTTCCACTTTCTTACGGTGATTATTATTTTATTGAGGCACTGGTAAGATACCTTGATGCTCAGTAAAAAATTTGAAATCAAAAAAAAATAGATTAACAATGTCACAAACTTTTGAGGAGCGATTTGCGATCCATCCAGAAGATTTTAAGCAGTATTCGACAGAGAGAATAAGAAATGAATTTTTAATTGATAACCTTTTTCAGAAGGATCATATACATCTTGTTTATTCCCATTATGATCGATATATCGTAGGAGGAGCTGTCCCTGAAAAAGGGAAATTGACTTTAGAGACATTTGATTTACTTAAAGCAGATTCTTTCCTCGAACGTCGGGAACTTGGTGCGGTCAATGTAGGAGGTGAAGGTAAGGTTACTGTCGATGGGGAGGTTTATACACTAAAAAAGAAAGAAGCCATTTACGTAGGTCAGGGTAAAAAAGAAGTTGTTTTTGAATCAAGTTCACAAAATGATCCGGCCTACTTCTATTTAAATTCAGCACCGGCGCATCATGCCTATCCTGTAAAGCATATTACAAGAAAAGACGCAGAAGTCGTTAATCTGGGATCATTGGATACGAGTAATGAGCGGACAATCAACAAACTTATTGTTAATTCTGTCACAGGTATTTGTCAGATGCAGATGGGACTTACTGAGTTGAGTCCGGGCAGTGTTTGGAATACCATGCCTCCACATACGCATACCAGGAGAATGGAAGCCTATTTCTATTTTGATCTACCCGAAGATCAGGCGGTCGCCCACTTCATGGGCGAACCTCAGGAGTCGAGGGTGTTGTGGTTGAGAAACAGACAAGCTATTTTGTCACCACCCTGGAGCATGCACATGGGTGCTGGTACATCTAATTACTCATTTATCTGGGGCATGGCTGGAGAGAACCTCGACTATGGGGATATGGATGGCGTCACACCAATTGAATTGAAATAGATCTATGATGGAATTATTTGATTTAACAGGAAAGAATGCCCTTGTTACAGGTGGAACGCATGGTTTGGGAATGGCTATAGCCAAAGGGCTTGGAAAGGCAGGTGCGCAGTTAATTATTAATGGTCATACACCAGAACGGATGGATTCAGCCATTCAACAGTACAAGGATGAAGGTCTATCTGCAAAGGGATATTTATTTGATGTTACCAAAGAAGATGAAGTCATCAGGTATGTAAAGAAAATAGAGGACGAGATAGGTCCGATTGATATTCTGGTTAACAATGCGGGGATTATCAAAAGGATTCCTTTGCTAGAGATGAAAGTGGATGATTATAAGGAGGTATTGGATGTTGACCTTGTTTCTCCCTTTATCATGGCAAAGCACATTGTTCCTGGAATGATCAAAAGAGGCTATGGGAAGGTGATCAACCTTTGCAGTATGATGAGTGAGTTGGGGCGAAGCACAGTGGGTGCTTATGCTGCCGCCAAAGGAGGATTAAAAATGCTGACTCAAAATATGGCGACTGAATGGGCCAAACACAATATTCAGATTAATGGGATCGGACCAGGATACTTTGCTACAAGTCAGACGGAACCCATCAGGGTAGATGGGCACCCCTTTAATGAGTTTATTTTGAACAGAACACCTGCTGGCAAATGGGGAGATCCCGATGACTTGATGGGGGCGGCTGTATTTTTGGGCTCAAAAGCTTCTGATTTTGTAAATGGTCAGGTCATTTATGTCGATGGCGGCATATTGGCTACCATTGGTAAACCTTCAAATGAAAATTAAAATGAGATTACTGATTGTCTTAACCGTACTGATATTTAGTTGCAGGCAGGAGTTTAAGGAGCTAACCGTAGATCAAGCTGAATATGGGGTTGCTGAAATTAGTATTGATCAGCTTGAATCAAATGGAATCAAGTTGAAAGAAGGAGAATTGGTCTTGTTTTTCTCAGATAATCCGAATCATCCCCTTGTTTCACAGCCTATCAGAAATTCAGAAGGAGAGTTGGAAAGCTTTCTGGTTAAAGTAGGCACTGAACAGACAGTAACAACTGAGGTTGTTTTGGCTGAACACTATCCTGAATTCGATGCTCGAACCAATATTAGGTTAGCTGCTAAAAAACCGGAATTACATGAAGTGTCTACTCATGAACGGCTTAAGGGATTTGACACAAACATTACATCACCTGTTTTACAGATGGAAGGCCCTGCCTGGGAGAATGAATTTGTGGCTTTTCGGAACTACCTGGATGAAAGGAATGGAATGGATATTTTTGGAAAGAAAATAGACACCATGGTACTTGATCAGGTAGGTGTGCTTGGGGGCCCATCTTATCATGATCTGCAGGATTGGGGTCAGGATATTTTGAAAGTGGGAAATTCACTGGGTGCAGGTTCTATTGCCTTACAGATAGGGGATTCTCTTTATCGGATCGGGCCAGATGCTAAATCTATTACCCGTATTCTCACTGAAGGCCCTTTGAGATCAGTGTTAGAGTTCACTTTTGATGACTGGGAGGTGCAGGGGCGACAATACCAGGTTAAACATCAGGTTGAAATACAAAGTGGAACAAGATTTTATCAATCTTATGTTTACGTAAAAGGTCTCAAGGGTGATGAAAGGTTAGTGACAGGAATTGTTAATATGAATAGTGATTCACTTTATTCGTATAAAGGT